>CAYTXJ010000036.1:0-17554 GCA_964440775.1 uncultured Desulfobacteraceae bacterium
GCGGACACGGGGATTTTCAGTCCCCTGCTCTACCGACTGAGCTATCTCGGCACTTTGGTCTTTATTTTATTCACCTACTTATTAAAAGTCAATAGATTTTATTGCATAATTTTATATTACTTGGTATTAAGATAATTAAAAGATTTTTTTGGAGGTGTTGAATGTTTGGGCTTGGAATGCCAGAGCTAATAGTAATCCTGATTATTGTTCTCATTATATTTGGTGCGGGCAAATTACCTGAGATAGGAGCAGGCTTAGGGAAAGGGATTAGAAACTTTAAAAAGGCAACTCAAGAGCCTACAGAAGAGCTGTCTCCCCCTGAAGATAGTAAAAAGACTGAAAGTAAGGTATCTTAAAAGGGGATATCATCTTCTTCTTCTGGAAGATCAGTGCCTGTGGAGTCAAGAGAGGAAGTTTCAGAAGTTGTTTCCATTTCCCTTCTGGGAGATCCCAGCATCTGCATATTGGTTGCCAAGATCTCAGTTATATAGCGTTTGTTACCATCTCTATCTTCCCAGGTTCGTGTTCTTATCCTTCCTTCAATATAGACTTGGCTCCCTTTATGTAGATATTCCCCACAGATCTCTGCAAGCTTTCCCCAGGCAACTATCCTATGCCATTCCACCTTTTCTTCCTTTTGCCCTTCTCGATTTATCCAGGTCTCATTGGTGGCGATTCTGAAGGTAGCAACTGGAGCACCGCTTGGTGTATAGCGAAGTTCAGGATCAGCTCCTAAATTACCCACCAATATTACTTTATTCACACTTGCCATACAAAATTTTCCTCCTTAAATCTTTAATCTTTTAATTATCATACCCTCTCTTTTAATATCAAGCTATAAAGAGAGAGGTAAATTAGAATTAATAGGATTGACTTAAAATGGATTTAATTTTTAAAATAGATTAAATAAAGTCAGTAAAGGAAAAGAGATGCTTAAGATAGTTCCTTTGGGTGGATTGGGTGAGATAGGATTAAATATGATGACAGTGGAATACAATAAATGGATGCTGGTAATTGATGCAGGGCTTATGTTTCCTGGGGAGCATATGTTTGGAATTGATATTGTAATTCCTGATTTTAGCTATATCAAATCCAAAAAAGACATGAAGAGGGCATTAATTCTTACCCATGGGCATGAGGATCACATTGGCGCTGTTCCTTTTGTTATTAAAGAAGATCCATTTCCAATTTATGGAACTGGATTTACACTGGAACTTTTAAATGAGAAGTTCAGGGATCACAGGATTCTCAATATTCCTCCAATGCATAGAGTTGACCCTGGAGGGGGGCTTGAATTTGGGCCTTTTAGAGTGGAATTTATCCCTGTTGATCATAGCATTATTGAGGGTGTTGCCCTGGCCATATCAACTCCCGAAGGGGTTTTGGTCCATTCAGGAGATTTTAAGATTGATCATGATATAAATGAAGGTGGGAAGACAGATATTGCAAGGCTCTGTTATTACGGCTCAAAGGGGGTTCTTGCACTTTTATCTGATAGCACAAATGTGGAAAAGGAAGGATATTCTACAGGAGAAAGGGAGATAAAAGATACATTGGATGGAATATTCAGGAGTGCAGAGGGGAGAATAATTATTGCGGTATTTTCTTCCAATGTAGTAAGAATAAAAAGTGTGCTTGAACTTGCAAAGAAATATGGAAAGAGGGTCTGTCTGAGTGGTAAAAGCCTTAGACAGGTAGTAGATATTGCAATTAGACAGGGCTTTCTTAAGATTGATAAAGGAATGGAAATTTTTGAAGACAATCTCTATGGCATTCCTGACAAGAAAGTGGTAATTATAACCACCGGGACTCAGGGAGAGCCCATGTCCTCTCTTGCCAGGATGGCCCTTAATCAGCACAAGAGCATAAAGATAAAGAGAGGTGATACCATTGTGCTCTCCTCCCGTTTTATTCCTGGAAATGAAATGGCCATTACATCACTAATAAACAGGCTTTATAGATTGGGTGCAGAGGTATTATATGAAAAGGTATCCAATATTCATTCCTCTGGCCATGCATTTAGGGAAGAGTTAAAGCTTATGATAAGGGTTACTAATCCCAAATTCTTTATACCCATTCATGGGGAGTTTAGACATCTTGTAAAGCATGTCCAACTGGCTCAAGAACTGGGTATACCCTCTGATAGATGTCTGTTACTGGAAAATGGGCAGTCCATCTATTTTAACAGTGGAAATGTTTATATGGGAGAACATAATCACACAGGCAGGATCTTTGTGGATGGAAAGGGTGTTGGAGATGTAAGTGAGATGATCTTAAGGGATAGAAAGAGGCTGTCAGAGGAAGGATTGGTGATTGCGCTCATGGCAATAGATGAATACACAGGGGACATTCTTCATGGGCCAGATATCATATCAAGGGGCTTCATATTGGATGAAGGGAAGTGCGGGCTTTTGGAGGAGGCCAAATGTGTAATTTTTGAAGTTATGGATGAGACACAAAAACCCCTTAGGATAGACTGGAAGGAGCTTGAACCAGAGATAAAGGGAAGATTAAAGGAATTTTTCTATCAGGCAGTTAAGAGAAAGCCACTTATTATTCCTATAATTGTGCCCATATAATCCCTTAGGTAAGGAGTCTTCTTGAAAAAAAAGAAAAAGAAGAGCTTAAAAGAAAAGAAAGAATCCACACCGATTAGAAAAGAGGTAAAAGGCATTGGCCTTTTACTCTGCTCCATATTTCTCTTTGCAAGCCTGATATCCTACAGTCATCAGGATCCAGGAATCTTCCACCCTGTCTCCACTCATTCTGAAGAGATAAGGAATGTAGCAGGGATTGTGGGGGCATATCTTTCAGATATCTTTATAGAGATTTTGGGAATTACGGCCTTTTTAGTGCCTGTTATCTTATTGATCTATAGTGTAGAGCTATTTGCCGGGAAAGGTATTAACCCTGTCTCTGTCTTTTCCCATCTTTTAATGATTTTCTGTATCTCTTCCCTGCTCTATCTTTACTTTACCAGATCCCTCTATATCAAAGGGGAATTTATCCCATCAGGTGGTATCTTGGGAAAGACCATCTCCCAATTTCTCTTTGGATATGTGGGAAAATTTGGCACCTTTTCAATCTTAGCAAGTCTCTTTTTGGTCTCTTTTATGGCAGGATTTAGCATATCCATGGGAAAGACCCTTTCATATATAAGCACATTTTTATACTCTATCTTTAGATCTATTAGAGAATACCTTATAAAACGAAGAGAGAGAAAGAGAAAAAGGAAGATAAGGGCAACTCTATCTGAGATGGAAAGGGTGAGGGAGAGGAGACCTACTATAAAGGAACCCCATGTTGAGACTTTAAAGGCTTCAAAACAGGAGAGCTTCTCCTTTATGAATATAAAAAATGGGTTTCATCTTCCTGGATTAGAGCTCCTCAGAGAGCCTCCCAAAGAAAAGGGAACTGAATTTAATAGAGAAACCTTAGAGAAGAATGCCAGGATCTTAGAGAAGAAATTAATGGATTTTGGTGTCCAGGGTCAGGTGGAGGAGATTCAACCTGGTCCTGTAGTTACAACCTATGAATTTAGGCCAGCTCCAGGGGTGAAAATAAGTAAAGTGGTAGGTCTTTCAGATGATCTTGCCCTTGCAATGAGAGCCCCAGGAATACGTATTGTCGCCCCTATTCCGGGTAAGGCAGCCATAGGAATTGAGATTCCCAACAGCAAAAGACAGATGGTTTATCTAAGAGAACTATTAGACTCTTCAGCATACAAGAATAACAGATACAAACTGCCCCTTGTGCTTGGGAAAGACATAACTGGTGCACCCCTTATTGTGGATCTTTCAAAGATGCCTCATCTTCTGGTTGCAGGTGCAACAGGAACTGGTAAGAGTATATTTTTAAATAGCATTATTAATGGACTGATATTCATGCTCTCTCCAGATAGTGTTAGATTTATTATAATTGATCCTAAAAGAATCGAGCTATCCTCATATCAGGACATCCCCTATCTGCTCCATCCTGTAGTGACTGAGCCAAAGATTGCAAATAATGTATTAAAATGGGCAGTAAAGGAGATGGAAAGACGCTATTCAAGGCTTTCAGAATTAGGGGTAAGGCACATTGATTCTTATAACAAAAAGATTGAAAAGGAAAGAATAAAGCCCGATACGGACGCTGAGGAAAGAGATTTAAACCCGCTTCCATACCTTGTTATCATAATTGATGAACTTTCTGATCTTATGATGGTGTCTTCCAGAGAGGTAGAGGAATCAATAACCAGACTGGCTCAGATGTCAAGGGCAGCCGGTATTCATCTTATCATGGCAACTCAGAGGCCATCTGTTGATGTAATAACTGGTATTATCAAGGCCAACTTTCCAGCAAGGATCTCCTTTCAGGTATCTTCAAAGGTGGACTCCAGGACCATCTTAGATACAATTGGTGCTGAATGTCTCCTGGGAGAGGGGGATATGCTTTTTCATCCACCGGGTGGTGTAAGAAGATTGATAAGGATACACGGTCCCTTTATTTCAGAAGAAGAGGTGAGAATGGTAACAGAATTTTTAAGAGACCAGATGAAGGCAAAATACGATGAAGAGGTTATTAAGGAGATAGAGAGAGAGGGTGAGGAGGGAGAGGATCAAGAGCTTTTGGAAAAGGATGAAAAATATGAAAAGGCTGTAGAGCTTGTAATCCAGACAGGACAGGCATCTATATCCATGCTTCAGAGAAAGCTTAGAGTAGGATATAATAGGGCAGCTCGGATGATAGAGGCAATGGAAAAGGAAGGAATAGTGGGACCATCTGATGGGGTAAGACCAAGAGAGGTCTATGGCAGAAAGTCTCAAAGATGAAGAGAGATAGATTTATTATATCATCTTTGGTATCTGCTTTAGCATTCTTACTATCTTCAATCTCTTCTTTAGCAGATACCTCCTTAGAGCAGGTAATAAAAGGAATCAGGCAAAGATATGTCAAAGAGGAGGGTTTCAGGGTAGAGTATGTAAGGGAGATATTGACCCCTTCTATGGGCCTCTTAAAGCTAAGAGAAGGGGAGAAAGCAGGAGGAACTATCTACTTTAAACCTCCCTGTCTTTTAAGATTAGAGCAGAGATTTCCCACACATGAATATATCATCTCCGGTTCAAAATATATCTGGTGGTTTTTGCCCGATAAAAAGCTTGCCTATAGATACAAGAAGGAACGATTTTCTGAAGAATTTAATATACTAATCGATATATTGGCTGGATTTAGGGAAATGGGATTTAATATGGACATAGTATCTGAAAGTGCCAATAAGATACAATTATTGATTAAGGGGTTTAAGTCTCCATCCCATTTAGAGAGTATCAGAGTCAGCATTGAAAAAGGAAGATGGACTATAAAAGTCATTGAGATATATGATATATCAGGTCAGAAAACAACCTTTTATCTTGAGGATATTCAGAGGGATATTACAATTAAAGATGATTTATTCAATTTTAAAGTTCCAATTGGTGTCCAGGTTATGGAGGAATAAATAATTGATTATACAAAAGATATCCTCTAAAAAATAGGGGAAAGGGATATGAGACTTATATGAAAAGGGATGCAGATGATAGAATTAAGGATACTTGTTATCACCTCTCCATAGAGAGGTATAAGACATTTATTGAAAATATCAGTGACGGTGTCTATGAGGTGGATCTTGATGGAAACTTTATCTACTTCAATGACGCCCTCTGCAATGTCTTTGGATATCCCAGGGAAGATATACAGTGGCAGAACTTCGCTAAATTTATGGATGAAGAGCAGGCTAAGACCGCATTTGAGATATTCAACAACATCTATAATACCGGCAAAGGCATTTCAAATCTCATCTGGGAGATTATAGATAAGGAAGGAAACAGGAGGACAATAGAGCTTTCTGCCAATCTCATACTAAATAAAGAGGGAGAAAAGATAGGATTTAGAGGAATTGCAAGGGATATAACCGAAAGGATAAAGATTCAAGAGGCCCTCAGAGAATCAGAGAGAAATCTGCAAAGGCAGTTTGAGAAGGCAAAGAGGGCAGAGCAGAGATATAAGATGCTGCTGGATTTCATTCCCTATCCTGTGGTGGTCTTCAGGCTGGATGGAAGAGTATTCTATCTTAATCCAGCTTTTGAAAAGATCTTTGGATGGAAAAAGGAGGAGTTGATCGGCAAAAAGATTCCCTATGTCCCCCCAGATCATGAGCAAGAGACCATACAGGGCATTAAAGAGCTTCTAAAACATAAGATGGTGGCACGCCGTGAGACCAAAAGGCTTACAAAGGATGGAAGACTCTTAGATGTGGTATTGAGAGGGGTCATATTTTCAGAAGATGATGAAGAGGAGGGTGGAGAGCTTGTAATCTTAAGGGATATCACTGAGGAAAAGAGGATAGCAAGGAATAATCAGGCACTCCTCAGGATAAGTCTTGAACTTCCAAGGTATCAGAGATTGGAAGAGCTGCTTGATTTTATTGCGGAAGAGGTAAAGGGGATAATAGATGTGGAAGGAGCTTTTGTGATTCTATTAGATAAGGAAAAGAATGAACTTTTCTTTTTTGCTGTATCCTGCGATCAACAACATACAAAATACAGGGCAAAAGAGGTAAGATTTCCTGCTGATAAGGGTATATCCGGAAGGGTATTAAGAACAGGTAAGGAGGCCATTGTAAATGATGTATCAAAAGACCCTGATTTCCTTCCCTTTGTGGATAAAGAAGCGGGATTTACAACCAGGAGCATGCTTGCAGTGCCTCTCAGGGGCAGGGAAGAGACAATCGGGGTTCTAACTGCCATAAATAAAAAGGGAGGTGGATTTGATAAAAAGGATGCGGAAACACTGAATATGATAGCAGGCACTGTGGCATTGAGTATCGAAAATGCCCGCTTTTCCAATCAGCTAAAACAGGCATATGAAGAGCTTGCCTCTTTGAACAGGGCTAAGGATAAGGTAATAAATCACCTCTCACATGAGCTTAAGACACCTATAGCTGTGCTGCTTGCCTCTCTAAATATCTTCTCAAAGAAGATCTCTAAGAGGGACCTTCAAGACCTTAAACCCACGATTGATCGTTCATTTAGAAACCTTCAAAGATTGTTGGATATACAATATCAGGCAGAAGATATAATGAGGGACGGCCATTATAGGGCCTATCCTATTCTTAAGATTCTATATGAGGAGTGCAGAGACGAGCTTGAGGCATTGATTGAAGAGGAGCTTGGAAGCACTAAATTGATGGATAGGGTAAGAGAAAAGATAGATGAGATATTTGCCACCAAGGAAAGCATTGCGGAGGAGATTGATCTGGTCTCTTTTGTTAAAGAGAGATTGAAAGAGCTTAGGCCCGGATTTACACATAGGGAAGTAGAGATTAAAGAGGACTTAGAAGAGGCTCCTTCAGTATTTTTGCCACCTGATGTGCTTCAAAAGATAGTGGATGGGCTCATAAAAAATGCCATTGAAAATACACCTGATGAAGGAATGATCAGAATCTCTGTAAAAGCAAAAGGAAATGGGACACTATTTGAGGTGTATGATTATGGAGTTGGAATAACAGAGGAATATCAGAAAAGGATATTTGAGGGTTTTTTTGCTACACAGGATACCATTGCATATTCTTCAAAAAATCCATTTGACTTTAATGCAGGAGGAAGGGGTGCTGATCTTTTAAGAATGAAGATATTTTCCGAACGCTACGGTTTTAAGATTGAGCTTAGATCAAAAAGATGTAGATATCTGCCAAGACCGGGTGATATATGTCCTGGAAGGATCAGTAAGTGCAAATTTTGCTCTGACAAGAGCGATTGTTATGCGTCTGGGGATACAGTATTTTCGGTCTTTTTCCCGGCAATTTTAAAAGATGGAAAAAAGATAAAATGAGAAAAGATAAAATAGAACTTATGAAGGAAAGATTGTAGGGTTTATCCTCATAGATCACCTTAAAGAGTTGGCAGGTAGGATAGGAGAGGAACAGAGATAATGGAAATGGAATGCCTTATTACCTTAGAGGATATTAGGAAAAGAGTAAAAGAGCTTGGTGTTCAGATATCACAAGATTACAGAGGGAAAGAGCCCCTAATGATTGGCATATTAAATGGGGTGGTCTTTTTCTTCTCTGATCTTATTCTATCCCTTGATATACCGGTCAAGATTGATTTTATAAGGGCTGCAAGTTATGGTGCCTCAATGGAGTCAAGTGGGGATATTAAGATCACAAAAGACGTGGAGTTACCTGTTTCAGGCCAGGACATTATCTTGGTCGAGGATATTATTGATACCGGTCTTACCCTTAAGGTCATAGAAGATAGGCTCAGACAGAGAGGAGCATCAAGCGTTAGGATATGTGTATTGATAGATAAGGGTGAAAGAAGAAAGGAGCAAATCTATATAGACTATTGCGGATTTAAGATTGATGAGGGATTTCTGGTAGGTTACGGGTTGGACTTCAATGAAAGGTATAGGTATCTTCCTGGAATCTTTAAATTAAAGACATGAAAGGCCTGATATAATGATTGTTACATGCAGAAGATGTGGTTCCAGATTCAGTCTAAAAGAAGAGCTTTTAGTAAGGGATGTTACAAAGGTAAGATGCTCTGAGTGTGGACACATATTTCTGATAAAGAGACAAAGAGAGAGTATTCCCCCTTCCCAATATGATGAAGGAATAGATCTAAAGGTCTATGAAAAGAGAGTTCCAGAAAGAAAGGGTTTTGCTCTTAGATATGTTTGGATAGGATTACTGGCATTGATGGTTTTTGCTATACTGGGCTCTCTATACATTTATTTCCTTAGGCCGGAGCTTATCCCAGAGAGATTCTCCTTTTTAAGCCCTCAAAAAGATAAGAGATATCAGGATATGGGTGTATGGAAGTTAAGGTTTTTAGAGCTAAATGGAAAATTTTATAGATCTGAAAATGGAAGAGACAGATTTGTAATTACAGGTAAGGTAAAGAATGGATATTCAGAGGGAAGGAGTGAGGTCCTGCTATGTGGTATTCTTTTAGATGAAAATGGAAAGATCATAATGAAGAAGAGGGTATATGCAGGGAATCTGCTCAGCGAAGAAGAGATTAATAATCTTCCCATTGAAGAGATAGATAGGAGATTAAACGAAAATTCACACTATATCATAGAGCCAGCGCAGAGCATCTCATTTATGGTGGTATTTGAAGATCCACCTAAGAATATTTCGGAATTTGCGGTAGAAGGCATATCCTCTGTTCCTATTAAATAGCATGAACAATAATATTAATAAGATACTTAAGGCATTCCTCATATTACTTATAATAATTACTGCTGGAACCAGTGGATATGTAATTATTGAAGGGTGGTCAGCGTTGGAGTCTTTCTATATGACCGTAATAACCATAAGCACAGTGGGGTTTAGAGAGGTAAGAGAGTTATCCTCTCAAGGCAAGATATTCACGGTCTTTTTGATATTTTTTGGGATGGGTGTTATAGCATATATCTTGAAAAACTCGGCTCAACTTATGATAGAGGCACAGATTAAATATATTATCGGGAGGTCAAGATTGGAAAAGAGGCTTAAAAGCTTAAAAGATCATTATATTATCTGTGGATTTGGAAGAATAGGCAAAGTAATAGTAGAAGAATTGGTCTACAATAAAGTTCCCATTGCAGTAATAGAGGGTCAAAAGGAGGTGGTGGAGCCGCTTCAGGATCTGGAGATCCCTTTTGTATTGGATGATGCAACAAATGAAAGTGCCCTGCTTAAGGCAGGGATAGAAAGGGCAAAGGGACTGGTTGCAGTGGTAAAGTCTGATGCAGATAATCTCTTTATAGTTATGAGTGCCCGTAGCCTTAATCCAAAACTCTTTATCCTTGCAAGGGCAGGAGATGAAAATACAGAAAGAAAGCTCTTAAGGGCCGGGGCTGATAAGGTGGTATCTCCCTATCTGATCGGAGGGAAAAAGATGGCTCATACCATATTGAGGCCTGCAGTGGCAGATTTTATTGAATTTACCACCCACGAGAGGAAGATGGGGCTGGAGCTGGAAGAGCTGAAAGTGGGACCTGCCTCCAAGATAAAAGGGGTAACCCTGATTGACTCTGGCATAAGGAAAGATATGGATGTTATAATAGTGGCTATTAAAAAGATAGACGGTAATATGCAGTTTAATCCATCACCCAATACCGTAATTGAAGAAGGGGACATATTGATTGCATTGGGTAAGAGGGATGATCTCAACCGATTATCAAAGATATTGTAAGATTCGTTTCCGGTAGATATTCTGAGCTCTTATAAGGGATTCCACATCGTCAACACCCATAACCTCATTCTCATCTTCTGAAGGCAGATATCCTACCTTAAGCCCATCTGATGACATCATCTCCACAATGTCTGTAAGAAAAAATTCCTTTACTTTCACTCTTACACCCTTTCTTTCCTTTACTACAATATGAGGTGATTTTCTTAGCCTTATCAGATATGGGATAAGCTCCTTTCGTCTTATGGCATAGATACCTGAATTACATACCTTGAATCTTATGATCCTATCTTTTTCCCATTTTTGCCAGTCCTTCCATTCAACGATCCTCTTTACCTGATGATCAACTATCTCAAGAATCCCATACTGTCTTTTGTCTTCTGGGTTAAATCCAAGTATTACCATAGAATACTGGCTTAACTCTCCTACAAGCCTTAAGTATGTCTCTCTTTTTACAAAGGGAACATCTCCCATAGTTACAATTAAGAAGGGCTCTTTCCTTGATCTTATTATGCCCTCCGCAGCAAGCAGTGCTCCCCCTGTTCCATCAGGCTTGAGTTGTTCTGCATAGAGGAGTCCCATATCCTTTGTATGGGATAGGATATCCTCTTTCCTGTAGCCGATTACAACCACTTTTGGGCCATCTGGAAGATTTCTTATAATATTTAAGAGCATGGGATCTTTACCTTCAAAGGGTGAGCTTTGGGGAAGCAGGGGAAGCAGGGCCTTACATCCTTCATAGCCCTTCATTCTGGTTCCCATTCCAGCAGCCAAGATCACAGAGAGGATCTTTTCCATCTCCAATTCTATCCCTTTATAACACCTAAGGGTCTGAGTCTGGCAACCTTCCTGGCAAGTCCTGCCTTTTGGACCACCTCCACCACTTCTGATACATCCTTATATGCATCGGGAATCTCCTCTTTTAAGGTCTTCTTCCCCCTGGATTGCACATAGATGCCCCTATCTTCAAGCTCCCTTGCAATGGCCCTTCCTTTTGCCTTCTTAATTGCCTGTGATCTACTAAGCACCCTTCCAGCGCCATGACAGGTGGAGCCAAAGCTCCCCTTTAATGCCTTTGGAGTGCCAGACAGAACAAAGCTACACCTTCCCATATCTCCTGGAATCAGGACAGGCTGTCCACTCTCTCTATATATCTCTGGTAAGAGCTCATGGCCTGGGGGAAGGGAACGGGTCGCTCCCTTCCTATGAACACAGACTATAAGCTCTTTTCCTGCCACATTGTGTCTTTCTATCTTTGCTATATTATGACATACATCATAGAGGAGTCGCATATTTAAAGTCTTTGGGCCTTCAGAGAATACCTTCTCAAAGGTCATTCTGGTAAGGTGCATCAGGATCTGTCTGTTTGCCCATGCATAGTTTGCGGCACAGGCCATGGCAGAGAGATACCTTTTCCCAAGCGAAGATTTAAGATATGCACATGCAAGCTGCCTGTCTGGAAGGGATATATCAAGCTCCTGCACATTCCTTGTCATCTCTTTTAGAAAATCATCACATATCTGATGACCAAACCCCCTTGAGCCAGAATGGATCAAAACCGTTACCTGGCCTTCAAATAGACCAAATATATCCGCTATCTTTCTGTCATAGATCCTATCTACCTCTTGAACCTCTAAAAAATGGTTTCCAGATCCAAGGGTTCCAAGCTGGTCTTCCCCTCTCTTTATGGCCCTATCACTTACAAATGCAGGATCAGCTCCTTCTATTCTTCCATGATCTTCTGTCCTTTCTAAATCTTCATCCATACCATAGCCCTTCTTGATTGCCCATGATGCCCCCTCTATCATGACTCTCTGAAGCTCTTTTTTTGAAAGCCTTATCCCACCCCTTGAGCCAACACCGGTTGGAATGTTTTTAAAGAGTGCATTAATTAACCGCTTCATATCAGATAGGATATCTTCGGAGCTCAATGAGGTGGTAATCAGTCTGCATCCACAATTTATGTCATATCCCACTCCTCCAGGGGATATGATACCCTCTTCCATATCAAAGGCAGCCACTCCTCCAATTGGAAAACCATACCCCCAGTGAATATCTGGCATGGCAAGGCTATGCATAAGTATCCCTGGAAGTGTTGCCACATTGGCCACCTGAAGCAGGCTCTGATCCTTTTCCACATCCTTAATAAGGGTTTCACTTGAAAATATCAGCCCTGGGACACGCATCTTTCCGCTTTTCGGGATAATCCATCTATTTTCATCCAGTCTCTCTAATCTTATATCCATCTCTATCACCCCTTCATAGATCAAATATTATTCTTGCATACCACCGCTTATCCTGTCTGCCTATCTCAAGTTGGTGGTATGTAACGGCCTTAATCTCATTTTCAATCTGAAAATATTTATCCCTATAAGGGATAGTGTATATTTGGGCATATAGATTTTTGTCTTGAATATCAATTACTTCCACATCTTTGACAACTCTTTTTTCACCTTCAAATATATATAGAAGTTCACTCAGCCACCGAACCATAAGATCAGGTAGATCTATGGCCTCAAGTGATATCTCTATCGGCTTTGCACTCTCTGGACTCTGTCCACTGAGGATAAGTTCAAAGAGAACTAATGCCGCATTTTTAAAAAGGGATCTGAGATCGGCCCCATATACCTCTACACCCAGATCTGCTGTATGATCAATTAGTTGATAGTCCAATTTTCCCATTTCCCTTGCCCCTTATTACTTTAATTGTGGACATTTAAATCCATTTTATTTTAAGGAAGATATTATATCAAAAAGATTATCCCTTATGGAGGGTTTTTATGATATGCTGGCAATGCAACAGGGAGATAGATGTGGAGCTACCCATCGGACGGAAGGATACATGTCCCTTTTGTGGATCTGATCTAAGATGCTGTAAGCAGTGTATCTTCTATGATCCATCGGCATATAATGAGTGCAGAGAGGTATCTGCAGAAAGGATAGTGGATAAGGAGAGGGCCAATTTCTGTGACTATTTTTCTCCTAAGGTAGAAGATGCAAAGCCCATCTCTTCAAGCAGAGTAGAGGATGCAAAAAAGGCGCTGGAGAGGCTTTTTAAAAAATGAAAATCTTTAATTCTATTGAAGAGATAGAGGAGGCATTAAAGGAGCAGAGCTATATAACCGATAGAGCCCTTGCCACGGTCATATTCCTTTCACATAGGTTAAGAAAACCCCTCTTCCTTGAGGGGGAGCCCGGTGTGGGTAAGACAGAGGTTGCAATTACTATGTCTTCTATCCTGAATACCCGATTGATAAGGCTTCAGTGCTATGAGGGATTGGATGTCTCAACCGCAGTATATGAATGGAACTATCCAAGGCAGATGATCCACTTAAAGATCCTGGAGAGGCTTGAGAGGACACGGTCTGAACTTGAAAAGGAGATATACAGCGAGGAGTTTCTTATAAGACGCCCCCTCTTAGAGGCAATTGTAGAAAATAGTGTAGCTCCACCCATCCTCTTAATTGATGAGATAGATAGGGCAGATGAGGAGTTTGAGGCCTTTTTATTGGAATTACTCTCTGATTTTCAGATAACTATTCCTGAAATTGGAACTATTAAGGCAAAGGAAAGACCCAATGTAATAATAACATCCAATAGAACAAGGGATATTCATGACGCTCTGAAAAGAAGATGCCTTTATCACTGGATAGACTATCCATCATTTGAAAAGGAATACATGATCATAAGGGCAAGGATACCAGATATTGATGAGACTTTGGCTTGGCAAATAGCAAATTTCATGCAGGCATTGAGAAAAGAGGATCTTTTAAAGAGGCCAGGAATATCTGAGACATTGGATTGGGCAAGGGCACTTATTGAGATGCAAAAGGCTTCCTTAGATGAAGATGTGGTAAATGAGACACTGGGATGCCTACTTAAATACCAAGAGGATATCAGACGCTTTAAGGAAGAGATATGGGAAGATGAAGAAAAGCGGAGGCACTATCTGGGGATATAATCTCACCCAAAATATTATTCTCTTTTCACATAGACTCAGGGAAAGGGGTTTTAAGAGTTCAACTGCGCAAGTAATGGACTGCCTGAAGTGCCTTACACACGTTAATACTAGCTCTAAGGCAGATTTCTTTAATGTATTAAGGGCAAATCTTGTTACAAATAAGATGGAATGGGAAGTCTTTCAAGAGGTGTTTAAAGAATACTGGTCTGGTTTAGAGACAGAAGATATCCATGATAAATCTATTTCCATAGGAGATGTTAAAAAGGAGCTAATAGCCTTAGATAAGAAAGAGGTGAAAGGCAGGGAAAGTGTCAGGGCAGATATTGGAGCTGATTCTGCTAAATTAAGTGGCACATACAGCCCACTTCCTTCCTTAGAAAGAAAAGATATCTCCTTGATGGATAAGGAGGAGCTCAGAAATATCACACTCTACCTTAATTATATAATTTCTCAGTTTAGATTGAGGCTTGTCAGAAGATATAAGAGAGGGGGTAGGGAAAGTCTGGATATAAGAAAGACCTTCAGAAGATATATACAGAGAGGGGGAGAGCTTATAGAGATATACAATAGAAGAAGGAAGAAAAAACTGAGGCGTTTAATTGTATTTGTGGATATAAGTGGTTCAATGGAAAGATATGCACGATTTTTAATCCCTTTTATATTAGCAGTTGGAGATATGTCCCGCAGAATAGAGATCTTTCTCTTTTCCACCTCCCTTTGCAGAGTAACAGATATTATAAGAAGAAAATCCCAAAAGATTGAAAAGACCCTTACAGAGCTATCTTACATTGCACCTGACTGGTCAGGTGGAACCAGGATAGGATATTCCCTTTATCAATTTAATACTAAGTATGCGAATTCTTTATTGGATAAAAAGAGTATTGTTATAATATTAAGTGATGGATGGGACTTGGGGGCAAAGAGGCTTCTTGAAAGGGAGATATCCAAGATTAGTGATAATTCCCATTCTATTATATGGTTAAATCCCTTATTGGGAGATCCTAATTCAGAGAGGATGAGCAGCGGAATGAGGGTTGCACTTCCATATGTGAAATATACCTTTAGGGCAAGGAGCATTGAAGATCTAAGATCAATTGGAAAGGCCCTTTCCAGATTGTTATAAAGATGAGAGCTTTAATTTTTCAAAGCTCTCAGAAAAAAGCTATAATTTTAGGTTATTTTAAGTTAATCTTTAGGGGTCTGGTCTCCGACCCAGAGGGTCATCCGACCCGGAGGGGGGTGTAACCCCCAGTGTAAAAAGGGGTTATGCAAAGGTCTCGAATTTTTATTCTTTTTTGAGATAATTATATTTAGTGGATTTAGTGGGGAAAGATATGGAAAGGCTTCTTATGGCAAAGAAGAAGAAAGTCCCAAAGATCACCATAAATAGGCTTTCCCTTTATTACAGACAGCTTGAGATGCTGGAGGCTGAAGGAGAGAATATAATATCCTCGGAGAGACTTGCCTCTATGACCCAGATAAATCCGGCTCAGGTAAGGAAAGATCTGGGATATTTCGGTGAATTTGGGATAAGGGGTGTGGGATATGAGATAGGGCCACTGAAGGAGCAGCTAAAAAGGATACTCTGTGTTAATAGGATATGGAGGATGTCTCTTGTAGGGGTGGGAAACTTAGGCTCTGCCCTGTTGAGACATCAGGGATTTTATATAAGGGGTTTTCATTTTGTGGTGGCCTTTGACTCAGACCCTGAAAAGATTGGTATGGAGGTAGTCCCAGGTATTAGGATATATCATGTGGACAGGATAAATGAAGAGATTAAAAAATTTGATGTTCAAATAGGAGTAATTGCCACCCCTGCTGATGTCTCACAGTATGTGGCAGATCTTCTTATTGAGGCAGATGTAAATGCTATCCTAAATTTTTCTCCTGTCCATATCCAGGTGCCTGACTGTTGTCTGGTGGAAAATGTGGATTTTACTGTAAAACTTGATATCTTAACCTATAAGGTAAGCCAGCAGATCTATGGGAAGAGAGATAGGAGATAGATCTATTGAGATATTTACTGATGGGGCCTGCTCTGGCAATCCAGGCCCAGGAGGATATGCGGCCATAATAAGACAAAATAGTAAAGAAACCGTGATTTCTGGAGGTGAAAGAGATACCACAAATAACAGAATGGAGCTTATGGCAGTTATTGAGGCATTAAAAAAGGTAAAGGTGCCTTCCAGGATCAGGATAACTACAGACTCCAATTATGTGGTAAGGGGGATGAAGGAGTGGATCTTTAAGTGGATAAAGAATGGGTGGAAAAACTCACAAAAAAGGCCTGTATCCAATAGAGATCTATGGGAGACACTCTTAAAGCTCAGTTCAGGTCATGAAATTGATTGGAATTGGATTAGAGGACACAATGGACATCCTGAAAATGAAAGATGCAATAGAATAGCAAGACAGGCCATTAATAGATATAAAAGATGAAGGAGTATTATTATGAAATGCCCAAAATGTAATTATATCAGCTTTGACTATTATACCTCTTGTCCCAAATGTAAGGCTGATATCTCTCAGGAGCAGCAGAGACTAAATCTTCTAACCTTTAAACCAGAGCCCATGGATTTCCTGGAGACGGAATTAGATGGCCAGTTAGAGCAGAGATCTCATATCACGTTGGATATTCAGACAGAACAACCTACAGAGCCTCAGCCTCAGGAATCAGTTTTGCCTCAAGAAGAGGAACTCTTAGAGGTGCAGGAAGAAGAGGCAGAGAAGATAGAGGAAAAAGGGGAAGAAGTGGGAGAGGAAGAGATCACTATTGAAGAGATAGAGATGGGAGAGGAAGAAAAGGAATCAGAGGAGCTCGTATTGCCTGAAATGGAGGAGGAAAAGCCTGAACAGGAAGAGATATTGATTGATGAGATCCCCTTAGAGGAGAAGGAGGAGATAGAGGGAGACAAAGAAGAAGAGATAAAATTTGAATTTATGAATATTGATGAAGAAAAAGAGAAAAAAGAAGACGGCAAGGAAGAAAAGGAAGAGGAGCTGGAATTGCTTGATCTTGAAGATCTTAAATTGGAGATTGAAGAAGATAAATGAGATAGATCGGATGGAGGAAGATGTATGGAAGAGCTCCATACTCAGATAAGAGAGGTAATGAAGGGTATACAAGAGCTTAAGGAGAATATGAGAAATTTAGGAGATGGTGTAAGAGAGATTATAGAGATTCTTAGGGGATTGATAGAAAATCTTAAGGAACTTATAGAGTCCTTAATAGAGATTGAAGGCGATATAAGAGGTATAGGAGAGCAGGTGAGAGATATAATCTTAAGGATAGAGGAATTAAACAGGGAACTGGGAGAAGACCTTGGTATAAGGCAGATAGATAAAAAAGATATTATCCTACAGTGAGGGAGTGTTGGGAGGGGGAGTGGCCACCTTC
>CAYTXJ010000037.1:0-17384 GCA_964440775.1 uncultured Desulfobacteraceae bacterium
GAGATAAAATTTAAGTTAGGACTCCTTTAGAAATTAAGACCCAGAAGGGCAAGATATATGTTAAGATTTATAATAATAGCTGTATTTAAATATCTCTTCATCCTTATCCTATTTTTAAATATTTTTGAACCTAATTTAAGCGCAAAAGAGACCATAAACATTGGGGTTCTCCTTCCGATAAACAGCCCTCTGTATGAGACTGCCATTATGGAGAAGGATTCATTCACTATGGCATTAGAGGATCTCAAAGAGGCGTATTCATTTTTGAACATAAAATGGAATCTTAGATTTATTGATACCGAGCTAAATCCAGAAAAGACAAGATATAGGGTTAAGGAGCTAATCTCAGAGGATAAGATTTCAATTTTTTGTGGGGGAATCTCAAGCACTGTGGTATGGAATGTGGCTCAAACCCTAAATGATAATAATATTCCTTTTGTTGTAAGTTCTGCATCTGCCGATGAGATCACTAAATTGGGAAATCCTAATATCTTTAGGATATGCCAACCAAAGACATTTTATTTTAAAACATTTAAGAGCTTTATCTCAGATTATCTCAAGATTAAGACTGCTTATGTCATACATGAAGACTCTCTGTATGGGTGGTTTAAGAGTAAGAGATTTTTAAAGATCTGTAGAAGATTGGGAATAAAGGTTATTGGAAATGATTTTTTCAATAGAGGCCAGGCCCATGCTTTTTCATTAGACAGGGGGAAAGAATTCTCACCAGAGCTTATATATCTTATCTGTGAATATGATGATGCAAAGCTCATAATGGAAGACTCTATAATGCAGAAGCTGAGGCCAAAGTTACTCTTAGGGGATATTGCCATATTTTCAGGTAGAGAAAAAGGTGAGGATATGGATGTAAACTTTGATAAAGTGGTATATTTGACACCCTGGTCTCCTTCTCTTCCATATCTTGGCGCTAAGGACTATTATATCCGCTTCTATGAAAGGTATGGTTATTCCCCAGACTATCATGGGGCTCAGGCATATGCAACAATGGAGGTGATATTCCATGCGGTTGAAAAGATAGTAAGGTTAAATATGGAACTAAGGGATGCACTTAGAGAAAGCAGAGTAGATACAGTCTATGGCACGGTGCGTTTTAAAAGTTTTAAAGGTATGAGCCAACAGAATGATCTGCCTGTATATTTGCTTCAACTCATTGACGGAATATTTTATGTTATTTGGCCTGAATATATTTCAACTTCTCAATTCACCTCACTTTTTGGGGTTGACTAAATTTTTCTATTGAATTAAGATCTCCTGCGAAAGCCTTAATTTATTAAAAAGGAGGAATTCTGATGAAACGGGCAAACTTATTGATGGTGGGAGTATTAGCCCTTTTTTTAATCCTGGGGTCTGTATCAATCTCATATGCCATATCTAAGATCGTGATAGGTCATCCAGCATGTCTTTCAGGTAAGTATGCAAAGGCAGGAGAGCAGGCAATTGGTGGTATTAAGGCATGTATCAATTGGGTGAATGATGTATATGGTGGGGTGAAGCTAAATGGGAAGAAGGTGCCTCTGGAATACAAATACTATGATTGTGAGTCAAAAAAAGAGGTTGTTACCAGTCTTACTGGAAGATTGATTACAGTAGATAGGGTGAATGTGGTATTTGCACCATATAGCTCAGGACTTACCTTAAGAGGTGCTCCCATTGCTGAAAGTCATAAGATGCTCTATATGGACCACGGAGGAGCCAATGACAAAATCTTTGCTCAGGGATTCAGATATGTGGTTCAGACTATTGGCCCAGCCAGCCGTTATCATGAAGGCACCTTAGATATGATCCACAAGATAGATCCATCAGCAAAGAGGGTTGCTCTTGCCTATGAAGATTCTGAATTTGCAAAGAGAGTAATGGAAGGGGCTGAAAAGCATGCAAAGGCATTGGGCTTTAAGATTGTATTTAAGAGAACCTATCCAAAGGGTGTTACAGATCTTACTCCTCTGCTTTCAGCACTAAAGGCAACAAGGCCAGATTTTATCTTGGGAGGAGGCCATTTTGAGGATGGTCAACTCTTTACCAGGCAGATGGCAGATCTGGACATCAACGTAAAGGCCCTTTCTCTTATTGCCTCTGCTACCCTTCCCGCATTTTACGAGGCCTTAACTGTCCTTGCAGAGGGGGTAATGGGGCCATCGCATTGGGAATATGGTGTAAAATATTCAAAGGCTGAGGCTCAAAAGCTGGGACTTCCATGGATAGGGCCATCTCAGGATGAATTTGTCTCTCTTTTTAAAAAGGCAGTTGGAAAGGATATGATCCCTGACTATCATGCTGCAGAGGCGGGTGCCCAGGTGTTGGCCTATATAATGGCAGTTGAAAGAGCCAATTCGGTTGATCTTGATAAGGTAAGAGCTGAACTTGGAAAGCTCAAGTTTATGTCTTTCTATGGCGGATGGGATATTGACGATACTGGACTTCAGGTTGGCCACTCCATGGTGGATGTCCAGTGGCAA
The DNA here is from genome assembly GCA_964440775.1 of uncultured Desulfobacteraceae bacterium. Lineage (GTDB taxonomy): Bacteria > Desulfobacterota > DSM-4660 > Desulfatiglandales > JALVMZ01 > CAYTXJ01. Next base: position 2,478 of record CAYTXJ010000037.1, read on the forward strand.
GGTGGGAAAAGGATAATTGTCTGGCCTGAAGAGGCTCAGACCGGAAAGTTATATTATCCAATGCCTACATTTAAAGAGAAGGCACAGGGTAAGAAGGCAATTCCATAATATCTTTATTAGACCTCCCTAAAGGGCTTTCATGAAAAGCCCTTTGAGGGGGGGTTGTTTTTTAAAAGGAATGCATGGGATGATAGGTAATCAGATACTTGGAAATCTGCTTCAAGGAGTTATATTAGGCACTGTATATGGTATGGCAACAATGGGATTGAGCCTTATTTTCGGTGTGCTTAAGGTTGTAAATGTGGGGCATGGTGCCTTTATAATGGTGGGGGCATATTGTGCCTTACTCTTTTTTAACTCTCTTGGATTAAATCCCATATTTGCTCTGCCTGTGGCATTTTTTTTAGGTGGCATCTTAGGACTCTTTTTCTATTACTCTGCTATGCAGAGATTGCTTAAGGCACCGGAGCTATCCACATTGCTTGCAACATTTTCCATAGGCGTCCTGCTTGAGGAGGTAGTGAAGTTAATATTTGGATCTGAATTTAGAGGATACAACTGGATGGTGGATAAGGTGGACCTGGGTCTGACCATTATCCCCTACTCTAAGATCTATGCCTTTTTAGGAAGTATATTGATAGCACTTGCACTCTATATCTGGTTTAATAAGACAAGGGCTGGATCGGCTGTAAGGAGTGTGGTGGAGGATGAAGAGGGTGCAAGGGTATGTGGAGTAAATGTCCGTAGCACCTATGCCTTTAGTTTTGCACTGGGAATTGCAATCACTGTTCTCTCTGGTGTGTTACTTACCATGTTCATACCTGTAGGGATAAACCCTTATATGGGTGGAGGTTATACACTAAAGGCATTTGTTATAGCTGTTCTTGGTGGTCTTGCCTCCCCCTATGGTGCCTTTTTTGGAGGTCTTGTATTCGGACTTATTGAAAATGGCTCTTATACCATATTTGCCCTTATACCAGGTGTTGAACCCTTTGCACTCACTCGCTTTTTTTCCTTTGTCATTCTCCTTCTTATACTACTTTTAAGACCGGAAGGGATATTAAGCAAGAGATGAAGCAAAAGTATTATCCATATATTCCTGTGCTATTGGCATATATTGTCTTGTTTTTAATAGGTAAAGGTGTCTCTGGAATGTGGCAACTTATGAGTATGCTCTTCTTCTATTGTGCCTTGGGTCAGGCATTTAATATATTCCTTGGAATGACAGGCTATGTGGATTTCGGCTATGTGGCATTCTTGGGAGTTGGCACCTATGGAATGGCAATAACAATTTCTAAATTATCCCATATTCAAGGATATGGGGTCTTAATTATCATAGCAGGTTTTTTTCTATCTATGTTTATGGCCACCCTGCTTTCCCTTGCAGTGGGCGCGGTAGCCTTGAGGCTTAGAGGAGCCTATTTTGCAATTGCTACCATAGGTGTAAATGAGGGATTCAGATTTTTGATTGAAGGTGCGAAGATATGGAACGGTTCAGAAGGAATAATCTTTATGTCCGATCTGAACCGCGTCATAGGTAGTAAGACAGCAAGCTCTCTTTGTACCTTTTGGGCAGATGTATTTGTGGTGATAATTGCCCTGCTTGCTGCTTTTGTAACTCTAATATATATGCGGAGTAAGATTGGTTATGCCCTGATGGCATTAAGGGAAGATGAGGATGCTGCTAAAGTAATGGGGATAAATGTTACCAAGTACAAGATCATTGCTTTTATTACAAGTGCGTGTTTTGCGGGTCTTTTAGGTGCATCTGCATGGGCCTTAAAGACCCCTTATGTGTTTCCGCCTGAGGTATTTGAGATACACTATACTGTAGAGGCAATCATAATTGTGCTCTTAGGAGGTGCAGGAACATTGTTGGGTCCCATTGTGGGAGGACTTGTATATGGTCTTTCTAAGTATTATCTATCTGTTATTATTCCAGGGTTTCAACTGCTTATCTTTGCTCCCATTGTGATAATCATTATAATACTGTTTCCTGAAGGTATAATAGGAATGATAAAAAAGGGTACAAAGGGGAAATGGATTAAACGTTATATAATTTATTAGCGGGGAAGTAAGATATGCATCTGCTTGAACTTATAGGAGTTACAAAGAGATTTGGCGGGCTTGTTGCGATAAATAAGATTGATATGAAAGTTAATGAGGGGGAATTTTTAGGTGTAGTAGGACCTAATGGGAGCGGAAAGACCACACTTTTTAATCTTATAAATGGGGTCTATTTCCCAGATGAGGGGAAGATCCTATTTAATGGCAAGGATATTACAAGGCTTGCTCCATATAGAAGGGCACCATTGGGAATAGGCAGAACATTTCAGATTCCAAGGCCATTTTTATCTGCAACTGTCCTTGAGAATGTGGCAGTGGGTGCAATGTTTGGAAGGATGGGTTCAGATTTAAATATTGATGGGGCTTTTGAAATCGCTGATCAGGTAATTAATAGACTCAATTTTCAAAATCTAAGGGATAAGATTGCCTCCAATCTTACTCCTATTGAAAAGAAGATGATGGAGATTGCACGAGCCCTTGCCATGAAACCACTGCTTCTTCTTATGGATGAAGCAATGGCTGGCATGCATCCTGGCAGCATAAATGAGATGGTAAGTTTCTTAAAACAGGTTGCAGTGGAAGAGAAGATAGCGGTAGTTTCAATGGTGGAGCACATTATGAGAGCAGTGGTGGAAATGGCAGAGAGAGTAGTGGTGTTACATCAGGGTAGCATAATTGTAGATGCCCCTACAAAGGATGCCCTTACAGATCCAAAGGTGATTGAGGTATATCTGGGAAAGGCATCGGAGGAATAGGAAATGCTAAGGGTGGAAAATATTCAGTCTGGCTATGGACCTATGCAGGTCTTATGGGGTCCTTCATTGGAAGTAAAAGCAGGATCAATAACATCGCTTTTAGGCCCTAATGGTGTAGGGAAGAGCACATTTCTCCTGACAGTATTTGGTTCAGTTGATCCATGGTCTGGAAAGATATATTTTAACGAAAAAGATGTGACCAAAATGCCAACCCATAAAAAGGTGGAGATGGGTATATCCCTTGTCCCTGAAGGAAAGCATATATTTCCTAATATGACCGTATATGAGAATCTTATGATGGGCGCATATATAAAGAGGGCAAATAGGTATATAAAAGAGACAATTAAGATTGTTTATACTCTTTTTCCCAGGCTTAGGGAGAGAGAGAAACAGTTGGCTGGCTCATTAAGCGGTGGAGAACAGCAGATGCTAACCATTGGAAGATCACTTATGTGTAAGCCAACTCTTATAATGCTGGATGAACCCTCTCAAGGTCTTGCTCCCTTGCTTGTAAAAGAGGTATTTGAGACCATAAAACGCATGAATAAGGAGATGGCTCTCACTGTTCTCTTAGTGGAACAGAATGCAGAGGCATCTCTTAAGGCTGCAAACTATGTATATATCATGCATGAGGGGAAAATAAAGGCGGAAGGAGTTCCAGATCAGATAGAGAGGATGGAAGATATCAGAGAGGCCTACCTGGGAATATAATCTATCCAAAGAGAGTTTAATAAATGGAATATCTCTTTTCATCCTTCACACTAAAAGGTCTTAAATTTAAAAACCGCATTGTCATGCCAAGCCTTGCCTCTTTTTTAATTGAGGAAGATGGAAGAATAACAGATAGGACTGTTGAACATTACAGAAGAAGGGCTGCAGGCGGTCCTTCAATGATAACAATGGAGGCATGTGCTGTATCTCCTGAAGGTATAGTATCCCCTCACCAGGCAAGGATACATGATGATAGTTTAATAGATGGGCTTCGTCGTATTGCAGATGCCATTAAAGAGGAGGGTGCAATTGCCGCAATTCAGATACATCATGGAGGAAGACAGACATCATATAAGGTGATAGGAAGGAGACCTTTAGCTCCCTCACCCCTTCCTTGCCCTACAATAAGAGGAGAGGTAGAGCCTCTAAGTATCTCTCAGATAAAGAGATTAGTAAAGTCCTTCGGTGATGCAGCAGAAAGGGCTGTAAGTGCAGGATACCAGCTTATAGAGATTCATGGTGCCCATGGCTATCTCATAAATCAGTTTCTTTCCAGATTCTCTAATATCAGAGATGATGAATATGGCGGAGATATTGAAGGAAGATCACGTTTTGCAGTGGAGATAATCAAGGAGGTAAGGAAAAGGGTAGGGAAAGACTTTCCGTTATCATTTAAGATCAGTGCTCAAGAATTTGTCCCAAATGGTCTTACAGTTGAGGAAAGTATTGAGATATTGAAGATACTTATTAAGGAAGGAATTGATATAGTCTCAGTTTCAGCAGGAAATGATGCCACTCCTGAGTGGATCTGTCAGCCGATGTTTATGAAACCCGCATGTCTTACAGATTCGGCAAAGAAGATAAAAGATTCCTTAGGTATTCCTGTAATGGCGGTTGGAAGGATAAATGATCCCTTTATTGCAGACAGTATCATAAAAGAGGGTAAATCCGATTTAGTCTGCATCGGAAGGGGACTACTTGCAGATCCTGAGATGCCGAAAAAGGCTAAGGAGGGCCGTTTTGAGGATATTAGAACCTGTATAGCATGTAATACCTGTATGGAATCCATATTTAGAAGAGGAAGAGTTGAATGCCTGGTTAATCCCACATTGGGAAGAGAAAAGGAGATGGCTATCAGGCCTGCTAAGAAGCCTAAGAAGATTATGGTAGTCGGAGGTGGGCCTGGTGGGTTAAATGTGTCATGGGTAGCTGCAAAGAGAGGGCATAAGGTCCTGTTATTTGAAAAGGGATCATACTTAGGAGGTCAGCTTCTCTTGGGAAGTATCACATTTTATAAAAAGGGGCTTATGAAGTTAGTGGAATTTCTCATAAATCAGGTCAAAAAGACAGGGGTTGAATATCACCTAAATTATGAAGTTACCATTAATACCGTAAAGGAGATAGGGCCAGATGCGGTGGTTCTTGCAACCGGTTCTATCCCTATAAGGCCTCAGATTAAGGGACTGGACGATAAGATGGTTTCAGATATTAGGGATATATTGAATGGAGATATACCGGCTAAGAAGAGGACTATAATTGTAGGTGGAGGAGCTACCGGATGTGAATTGGCGCTCCATCTATCTGATTATGGATCAGAGGTGATATTAGTTGAGAAGATGGCCAATATAGGGGCACAGATTGAGTCCATTACCCGTAAGATGATACTTCGTAAATTAAAAGAAAATAATGTAACAATATTAACAGAGTCTCATGTTTCAAGAGCAAACTCGGAAGGTGTCTTTATAATTGACAGAGATGGGGTTGAGAGGTTTTATCCGGTTGAAAGGATAGTGTTTGCTGTAGGTAATAGGTCATATAATGAGCTTTACAATGAAATTAAGGCACTGAAGATCCCAGTTTTTCAGATAGGAGACTGCCTCGAGCCCCGTAGTGCCAAGACAGCCATATATGAAGCGGCTATTATCGGAAGGACCATTTAGCTATTCCTTTTTTGCTTCCTCTATGAGTCTTTCGCCATATCTAAGTAAAAATGTTTCAAGATCTCTTTTCCAATCAGTCATTATATTGATCCCCTGTTTTTTTAGAAGCCTATTTTCTAAGATACAATTGGCAGGTCTTTTAGCAGGTAAATTCAGATCCCTTAATTTAATGGGCTCTATTTCCACATCAATATTAAGTTTATCCAGGATAAATCTGGCATATTCAATACGACTACAATAACCCTCAGAGGTAGTATTATAGGTGCCTCTGACATCATTTTTAATGAGTTCCCTTATCTGGAGAGCCAATCTATAGGTCCAGGTGGGAGATCCATACTGATCTTCCACAACTCTTATACTTTTTGCCCCTTCACCTATTACCTTTTTCAATATCTTCTTTATAAAATTATTTCCGTTTATTCCATAGAGCCATCCTGTTCTAATAATGATATAATCAGGTGCATTATCTCTGATTGCAGCCTCACTTTCCATCTTCATCATTCCATAAGTGGATATGGGCTTAGGGGGATCATCTTCAAAGTAGGGCTGAGGAACCTCCTTTTTGCCTGAAAATATATAGTCACTGGATATATGGATTATCTTACACTCATAGCGTATAGAGCCCTGAGCCAGATTACGAGGTCCTTCCACATTAATCTTATCCAGCCTTTTATATTGACTCTTATCTTCACATGCATCCACATCTGTAAATGCTGCACAATTTAATAATATATGAGGTCTGTGCTTACCCATATGTTCTATGATATCATCCCATCTTGTAATATCCAAATCTCTATGTGTAGGGGTTATTAATTTAAACTCCTTCTGTAACACCTCCTTACAATCACTCCCAAGCATACCTGTGCTACCGTATAGGATTATCTTTTTCATGGCTACATCCCCCAGTTACTGGAATTAATATGAGTAATATCTAATCATTTTTTACATGACTTCAATATCTTAAAAGATTAAGATAATTATAAATTATACAGTATTATAACAATGGGAGGACAATTGAAGATAAGGCTTAGGGGAATATTTACAATAGCGCTTACCAAGCTCTTTTTAGATGAGGGATTTCAGCTGGTGGATCCCTCTAAGGATATAATTGAAAAATTCGTGGATTATAGAGATAGATTTTTATTTGATAAAAAAGAAGATATATTAATTACAGATAAAGCGGATAGACAGGGAATAGAGATAAGGGGTTCAAAGAATTATATTGATAAATTAAAGGAAAGGCTATCTGTGATTTTACCAGATCCTATATTCAGATTCAAAAAACACAATATAATGCAAGTTGAATTTCCTTATGGTTGTAAATCTTTTTTGGATAATTTGAGGGATAAGGTAACTCCAACAGTTACTAATCATCATCGCCTTTACATAATCAATTCTTCTTATTTAGATTATGTGGAAAGAGAATATATCTATAATAATCCTAAAGATAAGGTCCGGGTAAGTAAAGAAATGCTTATCTCTCTTATCTGGAGTAGATTTAAAGAAGGAAGAAAAATAAAGATTGAGCATGTAAAATTAGATGGAAAGATAATTTATCTTTCACCTGGAGAGATTTTAAATATTGATCCTAAGCGCAGGGTTCTTTTACTTAAAAGAAAATTTTATAGGGTTGGGTCAATATATGACGGATTAAATATGAAGATAGAGGAAGGAGACTATACAATTACCATACTTTGTGAAGGAGGCTGGTACTATAAGCACCTATATTTTAGAAAAAACGGCAAACACTTAGGGACATATCTCAATATAAATACCCCAATTGAATTTTATCCTGACAGAGTCAGATATATTGACCTGGAAGTAGATATAATAATTAAGGGACAAAAAAGAGAACTTATTGATATTGATAAACTTAATAGTTACTATAACCTTGGCTATATCAGCCAATTTTTAAGGAATAAGATCTTCTCCTTTTTAGAATCTTTACTTAAAGATCAATCATAAATTCACCGTTTTTATAAATTGTAAGCTCTTTCCCAGAGCGTAAGTGTGCAGTAACAGTCTTTCTTTCGGTATTTATTAAATCCCAATGCAAAGCGGAATCATTAAATCCCAATTCCTTTTTCTTTTCCTTAGTGAGTTCCTTTGGATTTCCACTATATGTGTCAGAATAGGACATGCCAAGTGCAAGGTGGCAATTGCCATATTTTCCCCCATAATTTTCGTCAAATAGGGTATTTGCCATAAACCTATCTATCTTAGAAAATCTCTTATCAGTAAGAGAAAATTCTCCCACCCTCTTTGCTCCTCTGTCAATTGATATCTGTTTCTTTAAAAAATCATCACCCTTTTCTGCTCTTGCCTCTACAACCCTTCCACCCCTAAATTGAAGCCAGACACCTTCTACATAGTTTCCGTTTCTAAAGGATGGCTGGTCAGCAAAGTATATTCCTTCAGTCTTTCTAAAATCAGGCGATATAAAGAGCTCAAAACTGGGTATATTATGGCCAGATATCCCTACCCACTTCCTCCTTTCACCCGGATATACTCTAAGATCAATATTTTTGGATCTTATATGCAGATATTCAATGTCTAAGCTATTAAGCCAACGTTTTATCTTTTGAGATCTTTTATATATCTTTTTCCATTCACTTACTGGATCATCCATATCTAAAAAACATGCCTTTGATACAAGCTGTTTATATCTTTTAAGGGGTATTTTTGCCATCTTTGCAAGGGCCTTTGTAGGGTATATACATAAGGTCCAACCAAAGTGACCTTCTTCTTCTCTTCTCTCTATAATATCCCTTAATCTTTTCCTTGAAACCATCACTTTGCCGATCCTTTTGGGGTCTATATCCATAAGATGGGTTAGGGAAGCTGGGGAGCGAAGATGGATAATCCCATTTAATTTTCTGTAAAGTTCCTCTTCTCCTGGGGCAATAAAGGTAAGCTGAGGGTTTTTAGCCTTTTTATAAAATTCCCTTTCCATTATGTATGTGAGCCCCCCCCTGATTACCACATTCATTCCCATCTCTATACATCGACAATAGACTGTCTCTAAAAGCGGCGTAGACGGAGGATCATAACTTATCATAACTATATCATTTCTTTTAAATCTTCCTTTTCTGGCAGTCTTTAATCCCCATATCAGTATATCTGCAAATTTACCGAGTGTCTTTTCGTCCATAACTCCTCCTAATATTGAATTTTAGAGATTTCCTATTAGAATAAATAATTAACAAAGTAAAGTATAAAATTTTAAATCTTGCCCTTGACCACTATTTAAAGATCAATAAAAATCAATTTTGTTAATAAATGGAGAGGCAGGGACAATATGAAAGAGATAGACAAAGATATCGTTAAAAAAATAGAACAGTTGAGAAAAGAGATCCATTACCACAATTACAGGTATTATGTCTTAGATGATCCTGAGATCTCTGATGCCCAATATGATAAGCTCTTTGATGAACTACTTGAACTTGAAAGGAGATATCCTGAACTGATCAGTCCAGATTCTCCTACTCAGAGAGTTGGTGCTCCTCCTCTTAAAGAGTTTGGCACAATAACACATGCAATCCCCATGTTAAGCCTTAATAAGGCCACCTCTGAAGAGGAATTTTTAGACTTTCACAGACGTGTGCTAAACCTATTAGGTAATGAAGGCCATAAAGTCCAATATACGGTAGAGCCTAAATTAGATGGTCTTGCAGTTGAACTTACCTATGAAAATGGAATTCTAAACTTAGGATCTACCAGGGGTGATGGTATAACGGGAGAGGATGTGACCTTAAATCTAAAGACAATCAAGACTATTCCTCTAAGACTTATGGACTCTGATATTCCTGAACTTATTGATGTCAGAGGTGAAGTAATAATGTATAAAGAGGATTTTAAAAGGCTAAATAGAGAAAGAGAAGAGGCTGGAGAGGCATTATTTGCGAATCCAAGAAATGCTGCAGCGGGATCAGTCAGGCAATTGGACTCTAAAATAACCAGCTCAAGGCCACTCAGGATGTTTGCCTATGGAATTGGAAGGATCAGGGGGATGAGTCTTAGCAATCAGTGGGAAACTCTTCAGAGACTGAAAAGATGGGGGTTTAATGTGAGCCAATATATTAAGTTGTGTAAAGATGTGGATGAGGTAAAGGAATATTACTATGAAATCTTAGAAAAGAGGGATACCTTTCCCTTTGAATTGGATGGAGTTGTAATTAAGGTAAATGACTTTGAAATGCAAGAGAAATTAGGTGTTCTTTCCAGATCACCCAGATGGGCAATAGCGTGGAAATTCCCTGCTCAACAAGAACATACAGTGGTTAAAGATATCATTGTGAGTGTGGGCAGAACTGGTGCTCTTACCCCTGTTGCCATTCTTGAGCCTGTAAAGGTGGCAGGAGTAGAGGTTAAGAGAGCCTCTCTTCATAATGAAGATGAGATCAAAAAGAAGGATGTAAGAATAGGGGATACGGTAATTATTCAGAGGGCAGGAGATGTGATTCCTGAAGTTGTTAAGGTAATAAAGTCAAAGAGAACGGGTAGAGAGATACCTTTTAAGATGCCAGATAGATGCCCTGTGTGTGGTTCAAAGGTTGAAAGACCTCCAGGAGAGGCAATTCATAGGTGTATAGGCATTGCATGCCCTGCCCAATTAAAAGAGAATCTATTCCATTTTTGCTCCAAGCAGGCCATGAATATAGAGGGTATTGGTAAAAAATTTTTAGAGCAGATGGTTGACAAAGGCCTTATAAAGGATCCTGCAGATCTCTATTTTCTTACAAAGGATGATCTAATGAAACTTGAAAGAATGGGAGATAAACTTGCACAGAACATGTTAAATGCTATTGAAAAGAGTAAAACCCCCTCTCTTCCTAACCTCATTTATGCATTAGGCATAAGAAATGTGGGTTATCATTTAGCCCAAGTCCTTGCAAATAGATTTAAGTCCATAGATAATCTCTCTAAACAAAAAGTGGAAGCCCTTCAGGAAGTTCCTGAGATAGGGCCGGTGGTCGCCCAGAGCATTTACAACTTTTTTACAAATTCTAAAAATTTAGAGGTCCTTGAAAAATTAAAAAGAGGCGGGGTTATATTTCCAGAGATAAAAGATGAGCCTAATGAAACACCTCTTGAGGGGAAGACTTTTGTTTTAACTGGAGCATTAAATGACTTTAGTCGTGATGAAGCGCGAAGGATAATTGAAGAGCTTGGAGGCAGGGTGAGTTCATCTGTAAGTAGAAGAACAGATTTTGTTATTGTAGGTAAAGATCCAGGCTCTAAATATATAAAGGCACAACAGCTTGGAATAAAGATCTTAAACGAAGATGAATTTAAAAAGATGATTAACACGGGACCATAACTATAAAGTCTTCCATACTCTTTCTTTTTCTAATATATGTATTACATCCCATCCCCTTTCCTGGAGCGATTGTGCTATACTCAGCCTATGACATCTCCAGGGAAGCCTTTCCGCACATATTATAACTGAAGAATCACTTATTGCTATAACTTCAAGCCTTTTTATCCCTTCCAAATAGCTTTTAGTCTGAGAATAGAGCATATATCCGCCCTTTCTATAACCTCCCAATAGATTGCCCAACCAGAAATATTTTATATCTTCTCTTTCTGCCTCTTTTTTAATGATCTGTTTTTTAAAATGGGGGAATCGTTTACTTATGGGAAACCTTCTTACATCAATAATATTTTTAATCTTATAATGTCTAATTATCTCAAAAAACTCTTCTAATGTCCTGTTGCTTGTCCCAAGAGTATATATACGAGACCTTTGCATGACCCCTTTTTACACTGCGACCCCTGTCATTGCGAGCGAAGCGAAGCAATCTCATACCTTTTATAGATTGCTTCGGGTCTTTTAAGACCCTCGCAATGACAGATTCCATTTACAGCTTTTTTATGAGAGCTTTGAATTTTTCAAAGCTCTCATATATGTTTCATATGTTAAATAATAAAAAGACCTGCGGATAATCCATCTCCTGCAGGTCTTTTTACATATTTTAAGAAGGAACCTTGGGAAGTTCAGACAGTGATCTTTTAAGTTCTTCTTCTGGCAATGAATAATCAATTAATTTGCCTGATAGATATGCATCATAGGCAGCAAGGTCAAAATGGCCATGACCACTGTGGGCAATAAGTATGGTCTTAGATTCCCCGGATTCTTTACATTTCAATGCCTCATCAATTGCTACCTTTAAATCATGACATGGCTCTGGTGCTGTGATTATCCCTTCAGTGCGTGCAAATTTTATTCCTGCCTCAAATATAGCTGTCTGATAAGCTGTTGCCACCTCAATAAGCCCTAAGTTGTAAAGATGACATATTATGGGTGCCATACCATGGTATCTCAGGCCACCAGCATGAATTGGAGGAGGAATAAATGAATGTCCTAAGGTATGCATCTTCAAAAGTGGGGTCATACCGGCCGTATCTCCAAAATCATATGCATATACTCCCTTAGTCATTGTAGCGCATGCTTCTGGTTCCACACATATAATTTTTAAATTGGGTCTTTCTCCACTTATCTTATCTTTTAACCATGGAAGGAACTGCCCTGCAAAGTTGGATCCACCTCCTATACATCCTACAATTATATCAGGGTATGCATCTGCCATCTCCATCTGTTTTTTTGTCTCCAGCCCTATAACTGTCTGATGTAATAAGACATGGTTTAGAACACTTCCCAAAGAATAGTGAGTATCGTCTCTGGTAACTGCATCTTCAACAGCTTCACTAATAGCTATACCTAAGGATCCAGGGCAGTCAGGCCATTTTTCAAGTATATCTCTTCCAGCTTTTGTATCACGACTTGGACTTGGAACACACTCTGCTCCCCATGTCTCCATCAGGATTCTTCTATAAGGTTTCTGTTCATAGCTCACCTTAACCATATAGACCTTTAACTCCAGGCCAAACATGGCACAACCCATAGCTAAGGCACTACCCCACTGCCCTGCACCTGTTTCAGTGGTTAATCTCTTTATTCCTTCTTTTTTATTATAATATGCCTGTGCAACTGCAGTATTAGGTTTATGGCTACCTGCAGGGCTTGTGCCTTCATACTTATAAAAGATCTTTGCAGGGGTATCTAATAATTTTTCAAGCCGATATGCTCTATGAAGAACAGTAGGTCTCCATAGTCTATAAACTTCCTGAACCTCTTCTGGAATCTCAATCCATCTTTCAGTGCTCACCTCTTGCTTTATGAGTTCCATAGGAAATAGAGGTGCTAAATCTTCAGGTCCTATGGGTTTTCCTGTTGCCGGATGTAGAACAGGGGGTAATGGTTTTGGAAGATCTGCTAAGATATTATACCAATGAGTTGGCATATCCTTTTGATCTAAAAAGAACATAGCTTTTTTCATATTTCCCCCTCTCTTAATGTAGATTTTATTATTAATTTAAAGGCCTCTCTGAAATTTTTAGACACCTCCCCGCCGCCTTAATAGTGGCATCTTCTAAGGGGAAAAATATATCACCCTCTTACTTTAATAGTTTATTTAAGTGATTTTAGAGATAAACTATTTATACCTTCGTATATTGACCTTTTGCTACTACCTTAATCAGTCCTTTTCTCTTTAACCTGTAGAGTGCATCTCTTATGGAGCGCTGTTCAAGATCTGTCTTCTTTACAAGCTTTTTAAGATCCACAGGGGTTTTACTTCTTTTAATAACCGCATAGACTTTTTCAGCAATAGCACCTCTTCTCTCAGGCTTTTTTGCAGTTAAAGCACCCTTTGATGTCACACCTTGAATTGAGTCTAACTCTTTTAAGATACCGTCAGCCCTATCCAACAACTTTTTAAGATCATTAGTCAACTTCAAAACCTCTCTTCTAATCTTTTTCATTTAATGACCTCCTTTAGAAAATTTTTGTAAATTATAAAAGATTATAAACGTTAATCTGTTTATGTCAATAAAAATATTTCATTTAATTAAATTTTTTAATTAAATTTTTTATTTTTTTCTATCAAAAAATGATGATCTAAAATTTTAAAATGTATTAATATCATGATCTTATTTTTGGTTGAGAAATAGAGATTGAATTTTTGATTTTAGTATAGATTGTGAAATATTGACTTATGAGATATTTTATTTTAGATCTAATCTAAAAAATTATTTTAGAGGGGGAGTCTATGTTAAAAGTTGGATTTGTTGGTTGGAGAGGGATGGTAGGGTCTGTTCTTATGCAGAGGATGAAAGAAGAAAATGACTTTAACGGATTTGAACCTATCTTTTTTAGCACCACAACTATTGGTAAAAAGGGCCCGGACATCGGTTTGGACATTCCTCCTGTTCAAGATTCATACGATTTATCTCTTCTTAAGAAGATGGATATTATTGTAACATGTCAAGGGGGGGATTATACAAAAAAGGTCTATTATGAATTAAAAAGAGAGGGATGGAAAGGTTATTGGATTGATTCGGCCTCCACACTCAGAATGGAAGATGACAGCATTATTGTCTTGGATCCAGTAAATAGAGCTGTGATTGATTCGGCCTTAAATTCCGGTATTAAGACCTATGTAGGAGGAAACTGCACAGTGAGTCTTATGCTTATGGCCTTAAATGGGCTATTTAAAGAAGGGCTAATTGAGTGGATAACATCCATGACATATCAGGCAGCCTCTGGAGCAGGTGCAAAGAATATGATAGAACTTATAAGGCAGATGCACGTTATTGGAAAAGAAGTAGATGACTTAATCAAACGGCCTTCAGTAACTGCACTTGAAATAGATAAGAGGGTTACTGAAATCATACGAAATCAAAATTTTCCCACTGATAACTTTGGAGCTCCTCTTGCAGCAAGCCTTATTCCTTGGATAGATAGACTTATGGAAAATGGTCAAACACGAGAGGAGTGGAAAGGATATGCAGAGACCAATAAGATCTTAAATCTTAAAGATCCCATTCCTATAGATGGTATCTGTGTAAGAGTAGGTGCCATGAGATGCCATAGTCAGGCATTTACAATAAAGTTAAAGAGAGATGTGGGATTAGAAGAGATAATAGAGATTATAAGAAATGGAAACAGTTGGGTTAAGATCATTCCCAATGAAAAAGAAGCCACAGTAAAACATCTTACTCCAGCGGCTGTAAGTGGAAGCCTTGATATTCCAGTAGGGAGGATTAGAAAGATGGTTCATGGCCCCCGTTTCCTTACAGTATTTTCATGTGGTGATCAATTACTTTGGGGAGCGGCAGAACCAATACGAAGGATTTTAAAGATTATTCTGGAACATATCTCTTAGCTTGACATGACCTCAGAATTTAATATTATATATTGTACTTTATTGGTGGAAGTGGATAGTTCCCTGGTGGGGCTCCCGGACTTCAAATCCGGTGTGGGGCACTGAGGGGTGTCCCAGGTGGGTTCGATTCCCATACACTTCCGCCAAATAGATGCCTGGGTGGCGGAATAGGCAGACGCACGGGACTTAAAATCCCGTGGGGGTTCG
>CAYTXJ010000038.1:0-16709 GCA_964440775.1 uncultured Desulfobacteraceae bacterium
GCAAAGCAATTGGAGGAGATTTTCCGGCACAATGTCTTCAAGATGCTGCTTTTATATCAGGGGTCTGGTCTCCGACCCGGAGGGGGTATAACCCCCAGTGTAAAAAAGGGGTTATACAAGGCTCTCAAAGTAATTCATCAGGATTTTCGTAACATCTCCCTTGCATGTTCCACTGCCTTTTTTGTTATCTTTTTACCTCCAAGCATTCTGGCTATCTCTCTTATACGCTCCTCTTTATTGAGTTTGAGGATCTGTGTCTCTGTCCTCTTACCCTTTATCCCCTTTCTTACAAGGAGATGGGTATCCCCTTTACTTGCTATCTGTGGAAGGTGGGTTATACATATCACCTGATAGGATGAAGATAGTGCTCTGAGCTTTTCACCCACAACCGCTGCAGTTGCCCCCCCGATGCCAGAGTCCACCTCATCAAATATAAGTGTCTCACTGCTCTCCTTCTCAGATAGGATACTTCTTATGGCAAGCATAATGCGAGAGAGTTCTCCACCTGAGGCAATCTTTGAAAGGGGTTTGAGATCCTCTCCTATATTGGTTGAGATAAAAAACTCCACCCTGTCATATCCAGAATCGGTTAATTTAGGTTCTCCTTCATTCTCGTTAAAGAAACGAACTTCAAAGTTTGTTCCTTTCATATCCAGTTGGTTCAGCTCCTTTTCAATAGCACACTTTAATGATTCTGCCACCTTATGTCTCTTATTGGAGAGGAGGTGTGCCATATCCCATAGCCTCTCCTCCATATCTGAATATCTCTTCTTTAAATCTTCTAACCTAAGAGCCTTTTCCTCAATCCCTGAAAGCCTCTCTTCAAGTGATCTTTTGGTCTTTAGGATCTCTTCAATGGTAGATCCATATTTTCTCTTAAGTCTATTGATCACAGACCTTCTCTCCTCTAAACCCATAAGCCTTTCAGGGTCTAAGGAGAGGTTCATCTTTCTTCTTCCCACCTCCAATGCCACATCCTCTGCATTTACTTTTGCGATTTCAAGCTGATCCACCATCTCCTTAAAGACGCTATCAAATTCTTTTAAGCTTTCCATCTCACCAATAACACTATGTAACTTAGAGATAACCGAATCCCTTCCTTCATAAAGTTCCTCATAGGCATTGTTTAGAACCTCTGCAATCCTTTTGGCATTCTGAAAGATCTTAAATTCCCTCTCAAGCTCTTCATCCTCTCCTTCTTTAAGCCCGGCAGAGTCTATCTCTCTGAGTTGAAATCGGATAAGCTCTTCCATCTTTTGATCCTCTTCAAGCTCCATCTTTAATGTGTGGATCTCCTGCTCCAATCTTTTAAAATCTTCAAATACCTTTCTATATCCGTCTCTCTCTTCCAATAGCCCTCCAAACTGATCCAGAAGTTTTAGATGGTTTTCAGCTTTCAATAGCTCCTGGTGTTCATTTTGCCCGCTTACACTTATAAGCATGCGAGCGAGATTTGAAAGTATCTGAACTGTGGCAAGCATTCCATTTATTAAGACCCTATTTTTGCCACCCCTCTGAATCCTTCTTATTATAAGGAGCTCCTCATCTACAGGATATCCCAGCTCTTTAAGATACTCTGCCACCTTAGAACTCTTAGGAATGGAAAACAGGGCCTCTACCCTCGCCTCCTTTGAACCTGAGCGTATCATCTCTGAAGATGATCTGATCCCCCTAATCAGATTTACCGCATCTATGAGTATGGATTTGCCTGCACCTGTCTGGCCGCTTATGATATTTAGGCCAGGGGCAAATCTTACCTCCAGCCTGTTTATGATTGCAAGTTCAGATATGTTAAGTTGAAGAAGCATCAGCTCTCCACTTCATGAATCTCTTCCCATGTTACCCTTAACACCTCTTCGTATGTGGTGATTCCCTCAATCAGTTTCCTTACCGCATTTTCCCTCAGGGTTACCATTCCCTCCTCTATTGCCACCTTCCTTGCAGAGTCTGTATCAAATTGATCCCTTATCAGTGACCTTAGCCTATCTGTCACAGTCAGGATCTCAAATACTCCACTCCTTCCAAGATAGCCTGTTCCTCTGCATCTTATACAGCCCTTACCTCTATAGAGGGTTATCTTACCATCCCTTTTTATATCTATTCCAAGCTCCCTTAATTCCTCTGAATCCATAGTGAATCTCTCTTTACAAAATCTACAGATCTTTCTTACTAACCGTTGAGCCACCACACCTATAAGTGTTGCCTTGATTAAGAAGGCAGGAAGACCCAGATCCAGAAGCCTTGTTATGGCAGAGACCGCATCATTGGTATGCAGTGTGGAAAAGACCAGATGTCCAGTTAATGCTGCCTGAATGGCGTTTTCAGCGGTTTCAAGATCCCTCATCTCTCCTATCATTATAATATCCGGGTCCTGCCTTAGGATATTCCTCAATATCGAGCCGAAGGTAATTCCTACCGATGGCTGAACCCCGATCTGATTGAAATCTTCGTGTACCATCTCAATGGGATCTTCAACAGTGACGATATTAATCTCAGGGGATGAGAGATAGGTAAGGGTGGAATACAGGGTGGTAGACTTTCCACTTCCGGTGGGGCCACATACAAGCACTATACCGTGTCTCATGTGAATGATCTGCCTGTATCTAAGGAGATCCATATGCGTAAATCCAAGACTATCCAGATCCTGAAACAGTATCTGAGGGTCCAATATCCTCATTACAATCTTTTCTCCAAATGCAACTGGCACAGAAGATACCCTTATCTCCACACTATCACTGTCTCTTTGTAGCTTTATTCTACCATCCTGTGGCCTTCTCTTCTCCGTCATATCCATTCTGCTCAGATTTTTTATTCTACTTACAATGGCAGAATGTATGCTCTTTGGAAGCTCAAATACCTTGTGCAAGACCCCGTCAATACGGAATCTTACAACACTTATATCCCTTTTGGGTTCAATATGTATATCGCTTGCCCTTTGATCCAATGCATAGGAAAATAGGTGATTAACCGCATTTACAATATGGTGATCATCAGAGCTGATCTCTCCTTTGCTTAGCTGTTCCAGATTTCCAAGATCCACAGAAGGAATAGAAAATTGCTGTTCAGCCTTCAATATTGAGCGTCTAAAGCCATAGAATTCATTTATGACCTTTAATATATCCTCTTTACTGCTAAGGACGGGGCTTACCCTCTGTTGAGTGACCTTAGATATATCTTGAAGGATCTCTATATCGAGGGGATAGGGAGTTGCAACAATCAGGGTGCCGTCTTTTTCTTCAATGGGAAGGATAAGATTTTTTAATGCAAAGCCTTCTGGGATCTTTCCTGTGACAAGTTCAAGATCCAGTTTAAGTGGATCAATCTTCTTATATCCCACATTCCAGGCCTTAGAGAGTGCCTGAAGTATGGTCTCTTCATCCAAGATCTTTCCAGGTTCATCAGCCCTTTCAAGCTCCATTGCAGATATAATATCTATTATATCTACAGGAGGGCGTATCCTCTTAGACCCTCCTGCTACATATCTTATTCGCTGATACTCCTCAAGCCGCTTCTTCAATCTATCCTTCTTTTTGAATATCTCATCCCTCTGCCTTACATCAATAAGACCTTCTTTCAATAAAATCCCACAGACCTTATCTGCGGAAAGATAGTCCCGTTTTATCCTTTTGTTATCCATTAACCCTTTTCTCCTTTAATATAAACACCCACCCATTGGTTTCATAATCGAAGATAAGAGATATGGCAGAAATTGTCAGCGTTTTTCCATTAAATACCATCTCCATAATCTTTTCATCACCTTGGTGTGTAGTTCTATCTCTTATAAGATCCCTTAATCGATTTATATCAGATCCCTCTGATAATTCCCATATCCTGCGACCTAAAAGATCTTCAGTACTTAGATCCAGGATATCCATTGCCTTGATGTTACAACCTGTTATAATGCCATCGCTATCCACAAATATAATACCCATTGGAAGGGAATTTATAATGGATTTCATGTATCTTATATGATCCAGGAGCCTTGCTGTTTCCTGCCTGGGCCAGATTTTCCTTGGTTCTATTATCTTGGTCTTTCTCTGCCTTCCCCCCTTTTCCACCTCCTCTAAGACCTTTTCAATCTCTCTTTTCATATTATTTATGGGGCCTTTTATGATGAGATAATCAACTCCCATATCTTTGGCACTTTCCATCTGCTCAAGTAAACATCCACTATATACCACAACCACTATCCCTTTATCTTTTGCCCATCCCTTCAAAAACTCAATGATCTGCTCCCCATCTGCATGAGAGATCATATAGTCCATAAAGATAAGATCAAAGTCTTGCCTTCTAACCATCTCAAGTCCCTTTCCCGCCCTGTAAGATCTCCAGACCCTATAGCCCCTCCCCGTAAGTATCCTCTCTAAGAATTCCACAAAGAGAAAGTCATTATCAATTATGAGTGCCTTTCCTTTCATCCCCTCTCTCTCCTATGTTACACATACCCTTCTTACCTCATCCATATCCGTCTCACCACTGAGCACCTTTAAGATGCCATCCTGTTTTAGGGTGGTCATTCCCTCCTTAAGTGCCGCATCTCTTATAGTCTCTGTCTCTGCCTCTTTTTTAATAAGTCTTTTGATTGTAGCGGTTCCTTCCATGAGTTCATGGATGCCCATTCTGCCTCTATACCCTGTATTCATACACTTATTGCATCCCTTAGGCCTATAGAGCACCAGCTCTTTGGAATATGTGATGCCGGTGTTTTTAAAGAACTCTTTTCCATATTCCATTACTAAGGATTTAAATTCCTCTTCATCAGGATGGTATGGCTCTCTGCAGTCTTTACAAAGTCTTCGGACCAGTCTCTGTGCCAGCACCCCGAGCAATGAGTCTGCAAAATTAAGCGGATTTATTCCCATATCCAAGAGCCTTGTGATGGTCTCAGGGGCGCTGTTGGTATGCAATGTGGAAAAGACCAAATGCCCTGTTAAAGATGCCTCCACTGCAATGGAAGCGGTCTCTTTATCCCTCATCTCACCTATCATTATAACATCAGGATCTGCCCTGAGAAATGCCCTCATAACTCTTGCAAAATCAAGTCCAATCTTTGGCTTTACCTCTACCTGCCTCATTCCTTTCTGAGTGATCTCCACAGGATCCTCAGCAGTCCATATCTTTATCTTAGGAGTATTTATATAATCTAAGCATGCATGAAGTGTGGTGGTCTTTCCAGACCCAGTTGGACCAACCACTAAGACAATTCCATAGGGTTGGGTTATTAGCCTCTTCAGTGTTGAAAGATTTCGCTCTGTCATCCCCATATCCTCAAGCTTCATTGCCCCTGCCTTAGCCAATATCCTGAGCACCGCATCTTCATAACCTCCCACTGTAGGGATAGTGGCCAATCTGAGCTCAAAGGGTGTTATACCCTTTCTTCTGAACTTAATCTTACCATCCTGAGGAAGGCGTCTTTCTGAGATATCAAGCCCTGCCATTATCTTTAATCTGGAAAGCACAGGTCTTGCCATACTCAATGGAAGGCTGATATATTCCTGACAGACCCCATCTAACCTAAATCGAATTGCAGTCCTCTTTTCCTGAGGAGAGGGTTCAATATGAATATCTGAGGCCCCCTGTCTGAATGCACTCAACAATATATGATCCACTGCTCTTACCACCTCTCCAGATTCCTCATCCCACTCCTCCTCTATCTCTTCTTCCTCCTCTTCTACAAGGCTTATCTTAGGAAGATTTGATAGATCCTCAAAGAGCTCCCTTTCTCTTTCCTCTTCCTCCCTCCTTTCATAGATCAGCTCTATATACCTTTCAATGTCCTCCTTAAGCCCTACATAGAATTTGATCCTATCGGTCTTAAGAAGTGCCCTTATATGATCTATCTTCATAGGATCATTGGGATTATCCACCAAGACCTCCACACCATCCTTACTCCATCTCAATGGAACCCAGTGTTCATGAAGCAGAAAGGACTTTTTTATACTCACCACAAGCTCTGATGGAAGCAATACATTGGGTTCAAAACCTTTAAATGGGCATCTGTAATAGTGGGAAAGGGATCTGCCTATATCTTCCTTTTTAATGTGAAAATGCTCCATAAGGACAGTATCGATACTCTTTCCGCTTCGCTTTGATATATAAAAGGCCTCTTTTAGCTGCTCAGGGCTTATGATATGGTTCTGAATCAGATAATCATAGCGTGAGCCGGATACTATGCTTATCTTCAATATCTCCATCCTTTTCTTTATATCTGGGTCCTGAGGGAATTCTTTGAGCAGCTCTTCGTAAAGGTTCCTTGCCATATCTTTGCTTCCTCTGCTATCTAAGTATTCGGCAAGTACTAAGTAGGCCTCCTTGTATCTAAAATCCTTTGAATTGATATTCTTTCTGATTATATCTCTTACCTTTTCAGTTGCCTCTGAAACACTATATCTTTGTATCAGGATCTGCATCAGATTTGGAATTATCCAAGATATGGAATATCCCTTGCATAGTAGCTTTTCATACTCAGAGATAGCCCTATCCAGGAGGCCAAGTTCTTTAAATGCCTCGGCACTTTCTAAGATCTCAGATGGTGTCTGACTGAGATCAAGAGCTTCATTTATCCTGCGTAGATCTTCTGGTCCAATATCCTTTACATATCTCTTTTTTCCATCTTTAATCTTCTCTTTAAGCTCATCCATCCTTCTTTGTATCTGCCTTTTCTTTGCCTCTTCAATTGAAAAGGCATCAATTATCTCCTTATAGACACTTAGGGCCTCATCCAAAAGACCCATAGACTCGTAGGTCTCGGCCTCCCTAAGCCTCTTTTCCATATCACTGCTGCTATTCATCTTCTTTAGATAATACCTCCCTTTCTGAGGGATCTTACCACAAGCTCAATTATCTCTTTCATGGTGGTAATGACATTCCTTCCATAAAGAGCACTTGCCTCAAAATAGGGGGCTCTTAACTCATGGTTTAGATCTGCTTCCAGAGAGGCTATATCTAAGAGTGGGATTCCCTTCTTTTCCAGATCCCTCTTATTGTATTGAAATACTATTGGTATTCGAAATATGTCCCTCTGTAAGATGGAAAGATTTTCTCTTAGATCCATTAGGGATATTATGTTTTTCTCCCTTCTTACCAATATGGAATCTGCAACAAAGACTATACCATCTACCTTTTTAAGTATCAGCCTTCGGGTCCTCTGGTATGCAGATTGCCCTGGCACGCTGAAGAACTTGACATCCATGCGATAGTCATTTATGGTTCCCAGATTAAAGAGAAAGTAGTCAAAGAAAAAGGTCTTTTTCTCTTCCCAGTTCACTATTGAAAGCCTGGATCTTATCCTGTCCCTATAGGTATTGTATATATATTCAAGGTTTGTGCTCTTTCCTCCCCTTCCAGGCCCATAATATACGATCTTAACTCCAATCTTTCTGTTTTTTTTATCTACCGATGCCATAATCTGGTAAAATCTATTTTATTTGCTTATATTTTGTATGTAAAATGATTTATTATGAAAAGGGATAGGACTTTTGAGACAGAGATAGAGAAGATAACCCCCGAGGGAAAGGGGTTGTGCAGGATTGATGGGCTGGTAGTGTTTGTAAAGAGGGCTATCCCTGGTGAGAAGGTAGTGCTGAGATTATCTAAGAAGAAAAGGAGTTATGCAGAGGCAGAGATAGTAGAGATATTAAGCCCATCTCCATATAGGAGATCCCCCTTCTGTCCATATTTTCCCCTCTGTGGAGGATGTCAATGGCAGCACATAAGCTATGATGCACAGCTCAGATATAAGCACGAGCTCCTCTACGAGGCATTAAATAGGGCGGTTGGGATAGACAGAGATATTATTCTTCCCATAGTGGATTCACCTGAAGAATTTCACTACAGAAATAAGATGGAGTTCTCTTTCTCAAACAGGGTATGGAATATGCAGAGGAAAGATAGAGATGATACTAAATTTGCATTGGGGCTTCATGTATCCGGCACATATTATAAGGTGCTGGATATGGAAGGGTGTATGCTTCAGTCCCAGATAGGTGATCTGATCTTAAGGAAGGTAAAGGAATGGGTAAGAAAAAATCGCCTCTCTATTTATGATATTAAGAGGCATGAAGGTTCTCTGAGATATCTTACACTTAGATATGCAATGGGATGTGGAAAATGGATGGTGGTGATTGTTACAAAGAGGGAGGAATCTCATAGCCTAAGGAAGTTGGTAGGGCCTCTAAGAGATGAGATACCATCCATACACACAGTCATTAATAGTATCAATACAAGGAGAGCAAATATAGCGTTTGGAGAAAGAGAGATACCGATTTTTGGCGATGGTCATATTCAAGAGAGGATAGGAAGGTATACGTTTAGGATATCTTCCAATTCCTTTTTTCAGACCAATTTTCTTAACCTTAAAAGGCTCTATGATCTGATCCTGGAGCTATCAAGGCTAAAGGGAGGAGAGCATGTCCTGGATCTTTACAGTGGCACTGGCACCATATCCATATATGTTTCAGAGATCGCAGGCCATGTTTTAGGAATTGAGCTGGAAGAAAGCGCTGTTAAGGATGCATGGGAAAATTGTAAGATAAATGGTGTGGAAAACTGTAGTTTTTTTAAGGGGGATATACTCAAGATTCTACCCCATGTAAGGATATCTCCAGATCTTGTAATAATGGACCCTCCAAGGGCAGGTATGCATAAAAGGGTTATATCCATGCTAAGGGATATGGCTCCCCCGGTGATGTTGTATGTGTCGTGCAATCCCACCACCCTTTCAAGGGATCTTTCCTTACTGAAAGAAGATTATGCAATAGAGCTGATTCAACCCATTGATATGTTCCCCCAGACTCATCATGTGGAAAGCATCGTATGTTTGGTAAGGAAAAGGAAGGTAAAATGAGGAGTCTTAAGATTGGGGATATCATTTTGGAAAACTGTCTTTTAATGGCACCTATGGCGGGAATAACTGATCCTGCATTTAGAGCCCTTATAAGGAGGATGGGCGCCTCATTGGTTTTTACTGAGATGATAAGTTCTGTGGGATTAGTAAAGGGAGATAAAAAGACACGGAGATATCTTTTTACTGAATCCTCCCAGAGGCCTGTTGCATTCCAGATATCTGGTTCAGACCCTAAGACCATGGCAGAGGCAGCGATCATCTGCCAAGAATCGGGCGCAGATCTGGTAGATATCAATATGGGATGTCCTGCAAAGAAGGTGGTAAAGAAGGGTGCAGGAGCTACACTACTCAGTGACCCTCTAAGGGTTTATAAGATAGTATCTGAGGTAAAAAAGGCCATATCCATACCTCTTACCTGTAAGATAAGGGCAGGGTGGAATAGCTCAGAGTGCGGGATAAGGGAAATAGCTAAGGCAATTGAAGATGGGGGGGCAGATGGAATAATCATACATGCAAGATATGCCGATTGGGATTTTTCAAGATCAGCAGACTGGAGCCATATCTCTTCTGTAAAAGCCACTGTAGATATTCCTGTGATAGGAAATGGAGATATATTCAGCGTGGAAGATATATTTAAGATGAAAGAGAAGACTAAATGCGATGGAGTAATGATTGCAAGAGGGGCCTTAAGGGATCCATGGATATTTAAGAAGGCCATAGACCTTAAAGCCAGTGGAAGATATATAGAGCCCAACATAGAAGAAAAGGGGAGACTCTTTTTTGAATATGTAAAGACCCTCAGAAGATTCTATAATGAAAGAGGACTATTATTGAGGTCAAAAAGGATCCTGTTTATGATCACAAAGGGAAGTTCAGGAGCAAGAAGATTTAGAGAAAGGATCTCCCATATAGAGGATATGGAACAGCTCTTAGAGATCTTTAATAATTATCTGTCTGAATTAAAAAGAGATAATAAGGAGTGATGTATTGAAGGTCAAGCTGGCAAGGACAGCCGGGTTCTGCATGGGGGTTAAGAGGGCAATGGATATGGTATTAAATGAGGCCTTAAGAGGTAATGGCCCCATCTATACCTATGGCCCCCTAATCCATAACAGACAGGTCCTTCAACTCTTGGAACAGAAAGGGATATATTGTATAGATGATATATCAGAGTTAAAAGAGGGGATTCTTCTTATAAGGGCTCATGGAATACCACCACAGATAAGAGAAAAGCTAAAGTCCTTGCCATTAAAAGTGATTGATGCCACCTGTCCCAGGGTTGCGAAGGTTCAGGCAATTATTAGATATTATAGCAGAAAGGGATATAAGATCGTTATCTTTGGTGAAAGGGAGCATCCAGAGGTAATAGGGCTTTTGGGGTATGCAGAAAACGGTGCTCATGTTATAAATTCCCTTTCAGATATTATGTCTCTTCTACCAAAAGGACCATATCTTCTGGTATCTCAGACAACGCAAGAACTCGACCTCTTTGATAAGATAAGTAAGGCCTTTCAAGAGAGATTTCCCGACTCCCTCATTATTAACACCATATGTGATACAACAGTTGAAAGGCAGAAAGAGGTAAAGAGGATATGTTCTAAAGTAGATGCCATGATAGTGGTTGGAGGATATCACAGCGGAAATACAAAGAGACTTGCAGAAGTTGCAAGATCCACTGATATTCCCACATTTCATATTGAAAGGGCAGATGAACTTCCCCTTGAGAAGCTATCTCATATGAAGATAGTGGGCCTTACTGGAGGAGCCTCTACCCCTAACTGGATTATAAAAGAGGTGCTACAGAGACTGGAGAGCATATCTTCCTATAGGGAATTGGGGATATGGAAAGGGATGAAGAGGGTTATGAGCTTTTTTTCTAAGACAAATATGATGATATTTTTGGGTGCACTGTCCCTTTCCTATGCCATAAAGAGGTTCTGGAATATGCCGATAGATGGAAGGATGTGTCTTTTAGTATCTCTATATCTTTACGGATTACATCTGATTAATAGGCTTTTGGATAAGGGCTCAAGCACATATAATGAGCCAGATACAGCAAGATTTTATAACAGATACAGAGAGGCCTTTGTGCTGATCTCCTCACTCTGTATTCTCTTTTCACTTATACTGGCCTATAATATCGAAAAGATGGCATTTTTAATATTAATCTGCCTTACACTGATTGGTCTTGCATATAGCCTCTTTATCATACCTCCCTTTCTTCCCATACTTGGAAGATACCGTAGCATAAAGGATATACCGGGTTCCAAGACGCTTTCCATACCAATTGCCTGGATCACTATGATAGGGATTCTACCTTTTTTAGAATATGGAAAGATCACTCTCTCCCCTATGCTTTTGACATGTTCCATTGTATTTTCTCTGGTATTTATAAGAACCTCTCTCTTTGATATCTTCCATATACAGGGGGATCTTATCGTAGGAACAGAGACTATCCCTGTAATTATTGGAGAAAAGAATAGCCTTAAGATTATTGAATATCTTTCAGCCCTTATGATTTTACTACTGTTTTATGTATATATCAGTGGAGTGGTAAGATCACCTGAAATTCTCTTTTTTATCCTATGCTTTCCATATGCTCTGCTCTTAGTAAATATATACAGAAAGGGGTGGATTTATCCTGGATTGAGGCTTGAGACTATGGTAGATGGAATCCTTATTCTGCCTGGAATACTTTCAATGATCTGGAATATTCTATTAAAATAAGGGATCCATGCCTCTGGTCTCTGTTATAATCCCCACATTTAACAGGGCAAGATTGGTAAAGAGGGCAATCAGCTCTGTGTTATATCAGGACTTTAAAGACTATGAGATAATTGTGGTAGATGATGGATCTCAAGATGAAACACCCTCTGTCTTAGATCGCTTTAGCAGGTATATAAAGATAATCAGACACAAGAAAAATATGGGTGTATCATCTTCCAGAAATAGCGGTATCAGGGCATCTTCATCCCCCTTTTTGACATTCTTGGATTCTGATGACTACTGGTTTTCAAAAAAGTTAAAGATTCAGACTGAATATATGATGCAACATCCGGATTGCAAGATCTGCCAGTCTGAAGAGATCTGGATAAGAGGGGGCAGGAGGGTAAATCCTAAAAATATTCATAAAAAGGAAGGGGGTTATATATTTGAAAGGTCTCTAAGGCTATGTCTTATAAGTCCCTCTGCGGTGATAATTAGAAGGGAGCTATTTGATGAAGTGGGCCTATTTGATGAGGAGCTTCCAGCCTGTGAAGACTATGATATGTGGCTTAGGATCTCTTCAAAGTATCCTATTCATCTTATAAAGAGATATCTTTTAGTCAAGGAAGGGGGAAGGCAAGATCAGCTATCTTACAGCATAGAGTGTCTTGATAGGTTCAGGATAAGATCCATGGTAAAGCTCTTAAAGGAGGGGGATCTGGATAAAAGGCAGATAACCGCTCTTTTAAGAGAGCTAAAGAGAAAATGTGATATCTATGGAACAGGGTGTATAAAGAGGGGAAAGATAGAAGAGGGGAATTTCTATCTTTCCCTTCCTCAAGTTTTAGAGTGGCATCTGATAGGTTCAGGACTTATCCAGGATTACCACATCCAGCCTACTCCGTAGGGTAGGGTCCTTCTCTTCAATATCTTTCTGGCTGATTTCCACATTTTCACCTCTTAGAACAGGGAAGTATATCTTGCTCTTTGTTGATATCTCCTCATCTCCAAATAGTTCTCACCATCTTTCAAGGGATATCCCTAAATTTTTCTCTACCAAAGGCCGATTAATTAAAAAGAGATCTATATATTGAATCAGGAGATTATGAACATGAACTTAATCACTCAGATATATAAATTTTTAAGGCTATCGATCTTAGATATTCCCTATGACAGGCTTTTAAAATTTATTCTGGATATGCTTACTACTGATCAAAACTCCTCAGTAAAGAGAAGAGGTGGTATCTATATCTTTCAGAATAATAGGCTTAAGTTATCTACACATAATGGATTAGGGAAAGAGATACTACACAAATGCTCTGAGGTTGAATTGGGTCATTGTCTTTGTGGAAAGGCAGCCCAGATATGCAGAGTTCAAATTTTGGAACACCGTGAGAGAAATCATCTTCATCTATATGTTCCAATAATCTTTAAAAGCCGACTGTATGGACTCATCAATCTATATCTACCAAATGGTTATAGATATTCAACTAAGGAAGAGCAGTTTTTAAAATTAGCATCGGTCTGGATCGGGGAGATATTGAAGAGGAAATTAGATGAAGAGAAATTAAAAGAGGCACATATAGAGACACGCCTTATCTTAGATTCTGTAGGAAGTATAATTATAGGATTAAATAGGGAAAATCGAGTGAGAATCTGGAATAGAGGTGCGGAAAAGGTCTTGGGAATAAGTCAGAGTGAGATAATTGGTAGAAAGATAGATGAATGTGACATCTTATGGGATCTTGAAAAGATCAGAGCAGGTATTTCAGAATGTAGAATAAAAAGGACTCCTATAAGACTTGATGAATTAGATTTTAAAAGACCTGACGGAAGCAGAGGATTTTTGGGAATAACCGTTAATCCTATCTCCTCCAATAAGATGAATGTGATTATATATGGAGCTGATATCACAGAGAGGAAAAATTTAGAATTACAACTCGCACATACCCAAAAGTTAGAATCTATTGGACAATTGGCAGCCGGTATCGCTCATGAGCTAAATACTCCAACCCAATACATCGGGGATAATATAAGATTTCTCAATGACGCATTCCGGGATCTGACCAGCCTAATTGAATATATAATGAAATTTTTAAATAGAGGAGAAACAGAAACAGCCCCCCTTCCCATTGATGAGATTGAAAAGAGGATGGAGCAATTAGATATGAGATTTCTATTGAAAGAGATACCTAAGGCTATTGAGCAATCCTTAGAGGGAATTGATCGTATCTCCCAGATTATCCACTCAATTAAAGAATTCTCTCATCCAGGCTCAAAAGAAAGGGCGTCAGTTGATATTAACAGGTGCATTCAAAATGCTATTACAATATCAAAAAACGAATGGAAATATGTAGCTGAGCTGACAACTGATCTAAAACCAGACCTTCCTCCCATAAACGGATATCCTCAAGAACTAAATCATGTCTTTCTAAATATCATAATTAATGCAGCTCATGCTATAAAAGAGAGACTAAAGAGGAATAAAGAGGAAATTAAGGGAAGGATCCATATCAAAACAGATGCATCTGAGGGATTTGTGGAAATAAGAATAAGCGATAATGGGATAGGAATCCCCAAAAGTATTCAAAAGAGAATATTTGATCCTTTCTTTACCACTAAGGAGGTGGGTAAAGGCAGTGGGCAAGGGTTGGCAATAACCCACAGGATTGTGGTAAAAAAGCATAATGGCTCTATCTTCTTTGAAACAGAAGAGGGGAAAGGCACCACCTTTATTATAAGGCTTCCTATTAATAATCTCTCAAGTGGTGAGGGAGGATATGAAAAAGGCCAGTATATTATTTGTGGATGATGAGCCAAACATCTTAGATGGGATCAAAAGAGAGTTGAGAAAGATGAAGGGTAGATGGGAGCTTTTCTTTACCAATACCCCTGAAAATGCTTTACAGTTAATAGAAGAACACTCCTTTGATATAGTGGTATCTAATATAAAGATGCCTTCAATGGACGGACTGACCCTATTAAAAAAGATCAAAGAATCTCATCCCACAATTATCAGAGTCACATTAAGCGGAGAGGTGGACAAAGAGAAGATTCTAAAAACCTCTCTCATTGCCCATCAGCACCTATCCAAACCATGTTCTAAGGCCTCTTTAGTAGGCACAATCCAATCTCTGTTAAAGATAAGGGGGATATTAACTAATCCTAAGATAAAGGCCATAGTATCAAAACTATCCAGGGTTCCTACACTTCCTTCTCTCTATATTAAGATTACTGAGTACATGCAAAAGGGTGATGCCTCCCTAAAAAAGATAGGTGATATAATCTCTCAAGATCCCTTTATGACAGCCAAGATATTACAGATAGTAAACTCTTCCTATTTTGGATATGGTGGAAAAATTAAATCCCCTCAACAGGCCGCGGTTATCTTAGGTTTGGAGACTTTAAAGAGCATAATATTAGGACTGGGAATCTTTTATGGCCTTCAGGGAGAGAGGGAAAAAAGAGAGATGGATTCCTTATGGAATCACAGTATAAGATGTGCAAGGATAGCAGAGAAGATTGCACTCAGAGAATCTAATGACATCGGCTTTTCTGAAAAGGCCTTCTTAGTGGGACTATTACATGATCTGGGAAAGGTTGTAATTATCACAAATTTCTTTGATCTATATAAAAAGATTAAAGATTCTTCATCTCCCTTAAACACAGAGATAGAAGAATTTGGATGCACACACTCAGAGATTGGAGCATATCTTCTGGGTCTCTGGGGTTTTGAAGAGGAGGTAATAAGAGCGGTAAACTCCCATCATAAAGATTGTCTTATAAAAGATCGGGGCTTATCCGATATTCTCTGTTTTGCAAATCTATTTTCCAAAAGAGCCCTGCAATCAGAAGCAGATCTTGAAGATGATCATTATCTGAACTCTAAGGGGGAGATTCTAAAAAGATGGATCTCATATATTCATGAAGATGAGATCTTGGAGAAGATGAATGAATAGCAAAATTCTTATTGTTGATGATGAACAGAGGGTCTTAGATGGAATAAAGAGGTATTTAGGACGAGAATATAGGATGGATACCGCCCTTGGCCCAGAGGAGGCCTTAAGCAAGATATCCAAAGACGGCCCATATTCAGTGATAATCTCTGATCTAAGAATGCCTAAAATGGATGGCATTCAACTTTTAATCAGGGTCAAGGAGATATCTCCTGATACGACAAGAATCATCCTTACGGGCTATGCAGAACTTGAAAGCGCCATTGAGGCTGTAAATAAAGGGCATATCTTTAGATTTCTTACAAAGCCATGCTCTCCTGAGATACTTAGAAAGACCATAGAGCAAGGGATAAGACAATATGAATTAATTGTATCTGAAAGGACCTTATTAGAGAAGACACTAAAAGGGATTGTAAGTGTATTAATGGAGGTCCTATCTCTACTGAATCCTGAGGCATGGGATAGGGCAATGAGGATTAAAGAATATACAAAGATGATCTTAGGAGGCCTGGGCATAGAAGAGGACTGGAAAATAGAAACTGCCTCTATGCTTTCTCAGATCGGTTGTATTATGTTATCTGAAGAGACCATAAAAAAGATCTGCTCAGGCAAACCTCTTACACCTGAAGAGACTCAACTCTATGAGATGTCTCCCATGATCAGCTATGATCTTTTGTGCCATATACCCAGGATGGAAAAAGTAGCTGAAATAATCAGATATATGGATAAGAACTTTGATGGGACAGGTATTCCAAAAGATGATATTAGAGGGGATAAGATTCCTCTCGGATCAAGGATCCTAAAGGTTGCTGTTGATTTCGATACGATAAATAATGAGCTACACGATCCCCTCAAATCAATTCAGCACCTCAAAGAGAGAGGTCAGTATTATGATCCCAAGATCTTAGAAGCCTTTAATGATGCTCTATATGGAAAAAAGGAATCAAAAGTTAGATATCTAAAATTAAGTGAGTTGAAGCCAGGGATGAAATTAGAGCAAGATATAAAGACACTAAAAGGAAGGCTTCTGATTAGCTCTGGCCATCAATTAAATGAGGTAACCATCAGAAAGCTTTTGGCATATAGAGAAATTGAAAAGATACCAGAGCCTATTAAAGTCCTTGTCCAAGATTATATTTAGATAACTGATTAAGGAAGGCAAAATCAATAACTTACGAAAGCTTTGAATTTTTCAAAGCTCT
>CAYTXJ010000039.1:0-16606 GCA_964440775.1 uncultured Desulfobacteraceae bacterium
CCCCATCCCATCCCATAAAGCTGTGAATCCCTTTTAGTCTTTTGATAGTTTCAATTCCTGGATGAAGATGCAGATGATAGGCATTGGTAATTATCACCTTAATTCCAATAGCTGATAATTCCTCAGATGAGATTGCCTTAACAGTTGCCTGGGTGGCAACAGGGACAAAACAGGGGGTTTCTATATCACCGTGAGCTGTATGTAGGATTCCTGATCTTGCACCAGAGTCTTCCGCTATAATTTCAAATACCTTCTTATCCATAATTTAATAGTAGATGGTTATGGTCCTATGATAGGGGAATCTTCCATATCGTCTTTTGTCTTGTCCCATATTCCAAAGCATACAATCAATCTCATAGGATAGGTAATTTTCACCCATTTCCTTTAATCGCTCTTTTATCATCTCAACAGCCCATATGGTATTTGCACGAATCTCAATCTCTTCAGGACTTTTAGAAGGGATAATCTCCCTCCTCTTAATCCTCTCTTTTAGGGATCTGCTATATTCTAAGATGCCAAGATGATAGAGCACCTGGGGAAGTTTATAATCTGCCATTGCAGTAAGCCTGTGCATATCTCTAAATCCTCCTATCCCTTTACCATTAAATGCAAGATATATATCTGAACACAGAAGCTGCGCCCGTTTATAAAAACAGACCCTCTTTCCCTCATAGTATGCTTCGTCTCTAAATGAGGGTAGATTTTTAATTATGATATCTATGAGATTAATAACAGATCCATCGGAGTGTTCTATTAATTTTAAAGGATCACCTTCAAATTTAGATGAAATTGTCTTTCCAAGCTCTCTTATAATCTTCCAGCGATCCTCTAAGAGGAGCAGATTTTTCCCTCCACAGAGCACCTCTTTAAAGTCTTTAAATGAGATATCCTTTAAATAATTAAAGTTGAGTATGGGAATATCATTTAAGACCGCCTTTTTTATTGCATAGGCAAGTGCATAGTAACCTGAAATTCCATTGATATTCCATCTCTTTTTATTGTCATAATACCAAAAGCAGAAGTTTAAAGAATCCAGGATAAGGATATATGAGAGGGTCGCCTTAGGGCTTCCTTTAAAATGAAATGTATTTTCCCAGGGAGGTAGTTTGGGCCTGTTTTCTTTAATCCATCTTGAAAATTCCTCTATCTTTTGAGGCACCACTTTGACCTCTTTGCTCCTTTCAACCACCAGTTTTGTGCTCTCTAAGATACTTTCCATCTCTTTCCATACTTCATATTGAAGATTGAAAGATCATTTTATATATCATGACATATGTTAGTCAAAAAATTACTTATCTATGTTCCTATCCTGATAAGTGCAATATTAATTCAGTCCTATCTTTGGATTCCCACATATGAAGAGCAAACCAAAGGAAATCCTGAAAGACTGAGGGAATTTATCACATCTTCCATTGGAGATGCAAGCATACTGAATCCTATCCTTGCTGCGGATTCTGCAAGTGCAGAGATAAATTCATTGGTATTCGAAGGGCTTTTAGACAGAGATGAGGAGCTTAATTTCAGGGGAAGGCTTGCAAGATCCTGGAAGATATATGAAGAGGCCTATTTTTATATATCAGATGGGGATCCCTATGGCGTTTTGAGGAAACTTGAAGATGCAAAGGATAGAAAGATAGTTTCAGGAAAAGGATTAAATAGGGTGCTGGATGAGATAGAAAATATTTCACTAACACCCTCTCAGATAAGGAAATTGAGATATAAGAAGAAGGAGTTTGTATTTAGATTGCCACCCCGAATCCATCTGATACTGCGAAAGGTGGATCAGGATCTGTTTATAGACTTAGAGAAGCTCTTAGGAGAGGGATATTTTAAAAGATTTGATCCTCTATCCTATCTAATAAGAAAGGCTGATTTGAAAGATAAAGAGAAGGGCTTTATACGGGCCTCCATACCCCCTTTTGAACATAATCCCGTGATAGTATTCTCTTTAAGAGAAGGGGTCAAGTTCCATGATGGGCACCTCTTTGATGCATGGGATGTAAAGTTTACCTATGATGCCATAATGGATCCCAAAAATCTCTCTCCCAGAATATCTGATTTTGAGCCCATAAAAGGGATTGAGGTGATAGATCCATACAAGATTAAGATCATATACAAAAGGCTATATTCTCCAGCACTTTCAACCTGGACTATGGGGATACTGCCGGAACATCTCTTAAACAGGGAGGCACTAAAAGAAGAGGCAAAAAGAAGGGGAAGAGATTTAGATAACTTTTCCCTAAGAGATAGCTCCTTTAATAGACATCCCATTGGATGTGGGCCTTTTAGATTTGTAGAGTGGAAGTCAGATCAATATATTGTGCTTGAAAGATTTGAACACTACTGGGAAGGCCCCCCTAATTATCATAGGTATATATACCGTATTATACCCGATCCCTTAACCCAGGAGATGGAATTCTATGCAGGAACCATAGACAGCTATCCTGTTCAGCCCCATCAGGTTGAAAGGCTTAAAAGGGATCCGAGATTTCAGAGCTTCTCCGGGCTTTCCTTTGGATATACATATATTGGATACAATATGAGAAGGGAGCCTTTTAATGATAAGAGGGTCCGTAAGGCACTTGGTATGGCAATAGATGTGGATAAGATCATAAGATATGTACTATATGGACAGGCTGAGAGAATCACAGGCCCCTTTGTAAAACAGACAGACTATTACAATAAAAAAATTGCACCTCTTCCCTATGATCCAGAAGGTGCACTGAGGTTGCTTCAGGAGGCAGGCTGGCATAGGGATAAGGATGGTTGGCTTAGGAAAGATGGGAAAAAACTTCAGTTTACTCTGATAACTAATAGTGGAAATGAGATACGTAAGGCGATACTTGCCATTGCCCAGGATGCCTGGAAAAAGCTGGGAATAGATGTGAGAACGGATGTCCTGGAATGGTCAGTATTTATTAAAGAGAGGGTAAATAAGCTCGATTTTGATGCTCTGATCTTAGGCTGGAGTATGGGGATTGAACCTGATCTGTATCAGATATTTCACTCCTCGCAGTGTGGCCCATATCAGTTAAATTTTGTGGGTTTTAAAAATCAAGAGGCAGATGAACTTATCCTCAGAATCAGAAGGGAATATGATCACCAAAAGCAGGTTGAGTTATGTCATAGGCTACATGAGATTATCGCAGAGGAGCAGCCCTATACCTTTCTATATGTTACAAAATGGACAGCGGTCTTGGACAAGAGGATTGTAATAAAGGATATAGATAGAAATGGGAAAGTAGTCTATAAGAAGATTACACCCACAAAGAGTGGCGATTATACCTTCTATTTTAATAAATGGATTAAGTTACCTGAAGCTCCAGTATTTTCCAAGGAGGGTTAGACCTTAGATGATTGGATTCTTACTTAAAAGTATAATCGAAAAGGCAATTACCCTCTTTTTCGTATCCATTATCTCTTTTTACATTATTCATCTTGCCCCTGGAGAGCCCAGTCAGGTGGATCCCATGAATCCCAAATTTACTCCTGAGATGGTAGAACGATTCAGAGCAGCCTTTCATCTGGATAGCCCCATTCATATCCAATACCTCTATTTTTATAGGGATCTCTTCAGAGGTTCCTTAGTTTCTTGGAAGGACAATCAATCTGTATTTAAGAAGATATGGGAGAGGTTTTTAAATAGTCTTCCTCTGTTTATCTTAGGCACTGTGCTTACCTGGACATTTTCATTCCCTTTGGGTATTAGGGCAGCAATAGATAGAGGCGGGTTATATGACAGATCTACCACATTTTTTGCATACCTGCTCATCTCTATCCCAGGGTTTTTCTTTGCTTATGTGCTTATAATATTTGTAGTATCCCAATTTCATGTCCCTGTTATCGGGATGAAGACGTTTGGGCTAAAGAGCGCTTCATCTGTCCATGGGCTTATGGATAGGCTATGGCACATGTTAATCCCCTCTGTGTTAAGTGCAAGTGCAGGGATAGCAGTCCTTTCAAGATATGTGAGAACCCAGATGCTTGAAGTCATAAGGCAGGACTATATCAGAACTGCAATGGCCAAGGGCTTATCAAAAGACCAGGTCTATTATAAGCATGCCCTTAGAAATGCACTGCTTCCCTTTGTAACCATGTTTGGCCTTGTGATCCCCGGACTCATTGGAGGGTCAGTGATAATAGAATCTATCTTCTCATGGCCTGGAATAGGTAGAATGGCATATGAAGCCATACTTTCCAGGGATTATCCGGTAATTATCACCTTAAATTTCCTATCAGCAGTGCTTGTGCTCATAGGGACATTTATATCGGACATTCTATATATGGTGGTTGATCCCAGAATAAGGATTTAGGAGATGGAAACAGGAAAGGAGACAGAATTACAGAGGCTCTGGAGCCTGCTTAAAAAAAACAGGCTTGCATTTTCAGGCCTTGTCATATTGTGTATCTTTTTTATTATCGCAACAGCAGGTCTAATACTTACTTCTGGTAGAGATCCTGTATTTGACCCTTCAATTGTAAGATTACAGGATAAGCTCAGACCACCTTTTTCTAAGGTGTCTAAGGATATAATTTCCAGGAATCAATGGCCCCCTTTCGGAATATATATATTTGGAACAGATGATCTGGGAAGGGATGTATTTTCCCGCATGCTTCAAGGTGCATGGGTCTCCCTTAGTGTGGGATTTGTGGCAGTGGGCATATCTGTTATTATCGGAATAATAATAGGTGGGGTATCCGGTTATTTTGGAAGATATATGATTAAACTAAATCAGATAATTGTTGGAGTGTTTATGCTGATGATCATGATCTTTCTAATATATGGATCGATAATACTGGCATCTCTATTTTTTGCGGGATTGGTAATGGTTATATGGTTATCTAAGAGATACCAATTTCCCATTTTGATAAAGGAGATGGTATCTCTGGATAGCATTATTATGAGATTTGTAGATATCATGCTATGCTTTCCAAGCTTTTTTCTTATTCTCACTGTGGTCGCTCTTTTGCCTTCCAGCATCTACAATATTATGGTTGTAATTGGGCTTACCAGCTGGATGGGAACAGCGAGATTTGTAAGAGCAGAGTTTTTATCTCTACGTGAGCAGGACTTTGTCTTTGCTGCAAGAGCTTTGGGCATAAAGGATTGGAGAATAATCTTCAGACATATGCTTCCCAATGCCATTGCACCTGTTATGGTATCTGCCACCATTGGAATTGCATCTGCAATCCTTACAGAAGCAGGTTTGAGCTTTTTAGGATTTGGTGTCCCTCCTCCCTTTGCCACCTGGGGAAATATCCTCTCTGATGGCAAACGATACATATTTGATGCCCCCTGGCTTACCTTTATCCCAGGAATTGCCATACTTGTGGTGGTGCTAGCCTTTAATCTATTTGGAGAGGGTCTAAGGGATGTGATAAACCCCAGATTAAGAGAAAGTGTATAATTATGGCATTGTTAAGCATTGAATCTCTTAAGGTCTATTTCTTTTTAGATCAAAAGGTGATTAAGGCCGTTGAAGACGTAAGCCTTACAATAGATAGGGCAGAGACCGTGGCATTGGTGGGAGAAAGCGGTTGTGGAAAGAGTGTTACTGCACTTTCCATAATGGGACTCATTCCCCAGCCCCCTGGAAAGATCATCTCTGGAAATATCTTATTTGAGGGAAGAGACATTATAAAGATGTATCAAAAAGAGCTCCAGGATCTAAGAGGAAAAGAGATAGCTATGGTATTTCAAGAGCCTATGACATCTCTAAATCCTGTCCTCAGCATTGAAGATCAGATGAAAGAGGTAATAAAGGCTCATGAAGCCCTTTCTGAAAAGGAGATATATCAGAGATGTATTGAGATGTTAGATTATGTTGGGATTGATTCTCCTGAGCAGAGATTAAAGTCCTACCCCCATCAACTCAGTGGAGGGCAGAGGCAGAGGGTTATGATTGCTATGGCTCTATTGTGTTCTCCCAAGCTCCTTATAGCAGATGAGCCTACAACTGCACTGGATGTCACTGTTCAGGCACAGATAATGGGTGTTTTTAAAAGGATCCAGCAGAGTAAGAATATGTCCATCCTATATATCACCCATGATCTAAGGGTAGTATATGCCATAGCAGATAGGGTCTATGTTATGTATCTGGGTATGGTGGTAGAAAGCGCAAAGAAGGATGAACTCTTTAAAGATCCTATGCATCCATATACCAAAGGTCTTTTAAACTCTATTCCTGATCCAAAAAGACATAATAAGAGACTAAACAGCATTCCAGGAGTTGTTCCAGATCCTTCTAAAAGACCTTCTGGATGTCCGTTTCATACACGATGCCCTTATTGTAAGGAGATCTGTAAAATCACTAACCCTGAATTAATAGATATTAAAGATAATGGACATAAGGTAAGATGTCATCTGATATAATATTAAAGGTAGAAGGTCTTAAAAAATATTTTCCCATCTCCCGGGGTCTTTTCAGATCCAAAGTAGGTGTAATAAAGGCGGTCGATGGGGTAGACCTCTGGATCAGAAAGGGAAAGACCCTGGGGTTGGTAGGGGAAAGCGGTTGTGGAAAGTCTACAACATCCCGACTTATTCTGAGATTAATTGATCCAGATTCAGGAAAAATCATTTTTGATGGTAAAGATATAACTAAAATTAGCCAAAATGATCTTAGACCCATAAGGCAGAAGATGCAGATCATATTTCAGGACCCCTTTAGCTCATTGAACCCCCGTATGAGCATAGGAGATGCCATAGGAGAGGGATTACGGGTTATAGGAATAAGGGATAGATCAGAGAGACGGGAGAGGGTAAGAGAACTCTTAAACATGGTGGGGCTCTCACCTGCCACCATAGATAACTATCCCCATCAATTTAGTGGTGGACAGAGGCAGAGGATAGTGATTGCCAGGGCACTCAGTGTAAATCCATCATTTATTGTATGTGATGAGCCAGTCTCTGCACTTGATGTATCCATTCAGGCCCAGATCCTCAATCTTTTAAAGGAGCTTCAAGAGAGATTCTCCTTAAGCTATCTATTTATATCCCATGATCTAAATGTGGTAGGTTATATGAGTGATGAGGTGGCGGTTATGTACAGGGGAAAGATAGTTGAATATGGCAATTCAAGATCTGTCTATAGCAATCCCTTACATCCATATACAAGGCTCCTTTTATCATCCGTTCCAAAGATAGGACAAGATTATCAGCTTCAAGATAGATTAGATAGCCATGGCAGATATTCCAATCAAAACGGATGTCCATTCTTCTCCAGATGCCCCATCTCTAAGGACATCTGTAAAAAAGAAAAGATAGAACTAAAAGAGGTTGAAGCAGGACATAAAGTGCGGTGTATTATACTGAAACCTATATAGATTGACATTTGAGAGCTTTGAAAAATTCAAAGCTCTCACTTTTAATTATTCCCTCTTGAGGCGGACAATCTGACCCACATCATATCCTGCCTTACTCCTTAGGGGTATGCAGATAGAGCTAATCTTTCCTGTTTCCCTTATCACCATCTCACCCAGCTTATCTCCCAAAACCGGAATTGACCTTCCCTCTGATGAAAGAATATAATCACTTATTGGATATACCTCAAATATCATCCCCCTTTTATGCCCCACCAATGAGCCACCATTAATAATTATATCTCCATCATCTACCTTTATTATTCTGCCTTGCCAGGGAATCTCGGATAGGGTCTTAAGAAGGGCATTGAGGTGCCTTTTTGTTAATCTTTTAAAGGTCTTTAAGATCCTTTCATCACTGAGTGCCATCTGAGATTCCTTATCATTTTCAAGATATAGTGTCTCCTCTTCCACACTGGATGCGATATAGGTCCCGGTAAATACATCAATCATATTTAAGACCATAAATATCTTTAGCGCCTGCCTTTCCTTTCTAAAAGGCCATATCCCTTTCTTTTTTATCTCACTTTGAAAGGGAGGAATAATAGCAGTGAGTATTATCTGTGCACCTTGAGCCTTAGCCCTCTTTAGTAGATCCTGATCTATGCTAATTCCATAATAGGGAAGAAGGGTCTTTGCAAGTGTTGGTCTATAACGCATCTCCTTTCGAACAATAAGTCTTCTATCCTTTAAAAGCCCATCCATAAAGAGTGTGTCTAAATCCTGGATAAGGTCTTCACTGAGCTTGGCACTATTTATAACGGGAAAATACAGGATCTCTTTTTTTAAGATGGCCTTCTTTTCTCTAAAATGACTGAGCACGGGTTCAGGGATCTTTCTTATCCGGTTACACCCAATTATGCAGATAAAGACCAAGATACATAATATAAAAGATCTTCTATTCATCTCAATAGACTATATCAAAGCTATCAAATTCGCCTAAGAACTCCTCTTTCTTAACATCCACTCCGTCAACACGGGCTGCAGGAGGACCCTTATGACACCATTTAATCAGCTCTCTTACCTTATCTTCTGGACCCTCTGAAACGACTTCCACTGTGCCATCCCATCTGTTTTTTACCCATCCTGTAACTCCTAAGCTCCTTGCCACCTGTCTTGTGGAATCTCTGAAAAATACCCCCTGAACCCTTCCTTTTATAATCAGGTGTATTCTGACATTATCCATCTTATCCCTCCAATATCTTAAAGAATGTAGCTTCAACATTACTATGCCTTCCACATCATATGGAAGCTCATCTGATCCATTCCCTATCTCTTTATGGATCTCCTCAATATCATATGGATTAGAAAAGGCGCTAATCATCGTCTGGTTTATTCTAAAACCCAGATTCTGAAGATAGGATATAAGTTCAATCTGGTTTTTAAATTCGCATCCAAAATCTGCCTTTGCCCAATAGCAAAAGACCTTTAAAGGTCTTCTTGCAGTAATCCTTGGATCAGTTTTCAATGAATGAGAGGTTGCATGAAATGTGTCTTTAAAACCCCTAATGCCTCTGCTTTGAAGTGCTGAATTTAATGTATTTAGATCCTGCCTTTCCATATATACCTTCATTCCAACTGTAAGCCAGTGAGCAGTGGCGAGATTATCATATAGGGAAAAAATATGCAAAGGGGCATCCAGGATGGTAGATATGTGGCAAAAGAGCTCATCATCTTCAGATAAGATCTGCCTTCTATTATATATGGGGGCATTTTTATATCCAATCCTGTTTTCCAGATCTTCTATCTCTTGACTCATTTCTCTATCCATCTCTTCTCCATAACTATAAAAACAAATCTTGAAATATATCCGGAATCAATTCACACACCCTCTTAAATTCCTTATCCCTGAACCCCGGCTTCCATCTGTAAGGTAAAAGCAGATCAGAGACCAGAAGCAATCCTGCAATCTTCACTGATCTAAAGGTTGCAACTGTAATTAGAGCAGAGAGCTCCATATCCACACCCAATATACCCATCTCCCTATATCTCCGTATCTTTGAAGGTGTCTCCCTATAGGGAGCATCTATACTCCACATATTTCCCTTATGATACCTTAGGCCCCTTTTATCTAAGATTTCAAGGATCCTGCTATTCATCTCCATATCTGTTCTACAGCTTTCCAGATCCACTGGATAGTGTTCTGAAGTCCCCTCTTCTGGAATTGAGCTTTGGGGAACTATTAAATCGCCGATTTTTATATCTTCCTGGATGGAACCACAAAATCCATATACCCAGATCCTTTCCGCCCCAAGTGCAATCATCTTTTCAAGGCCAAGCACTGCCTGAGGTGCCCCTATAAAGGGGCCTACAACATAGGGCCCTTGATCCACCTTAAAGAGATGAAAGATCTCTGAATCAAACCTGTATATGGGAAAGGTATTAAATCGTTTCTTAAATCTATTGACCTCACCTGATACGAGCACCATCAATACATCGTCTTCAATACAGGGCTCACCCTTCCCCCTTCTTGGATATATTATTCCTTCTTCTTTATGCATATTCACCTTGAGGGATAAATAATAGATATTTACTTAAAGGTAAAGGAGTTAATGCCTGTTCTTCCACTTCGTAAGTGGCCACCTACGAAATGGAAAAAATTTTAAATTGTATTATGCATTTTTTGGCCTATAATTATTTAAAAATTGGAACTGGAGGAGATTATGTCAACCCTGGTAGTTGTGGGAACCCAGTGGGGCGATGAAGGAAAGGGAAAGATCGTGGATCTTCTGGCCTCTAAGGCAGACATAGTGGTAAGATTTCAGGGGGGAAACAACGCAGGCCATACCTTAGTGGTTGGGGGAGAGAAGGTCATATGTCATCTTATCCCTTCTGGAATCCTAAATGAAGGGAAGAAGTGTATAATCGGAAATGGTCTTGTTCTGGATCTTGAGGTGCTAATTGAAGAGATGGAAGACCTTAAAAAAAGGGGGGTAGATATTACACCAGAGAGGCTTTCTATAAGTGAAAAGGCACACATCATCATGCCATATCATAAGGCCATAGATCTTGCACGAGAAAAGGCAAAAGGCAGAGGCAAGATAGGCACCACGGGAAGAGGTATTGGCCCATGCTATGAGGATAAGGCCGCAAGAGTAGGAATCAGGATGGCTGATCTTCTGGAGCCTGACACCCTCAGAGAAAAACTGGATTCCAACCTGAGAGAGAAAAATTTTTACCTAAAAGAGCTATTTGGAGAAGATCCTTTTGATCTTGAAGATATATTTAGTAGATATGAAAAGTTTGGCAAGATCCTAAGGCCCTATATCAAAGAGATAGGCCTTGAGCTTGAATCTGCCATAGTGGATGGTAAAAAAGTCCTCTTTGAAGGGGCTCAGGGAACGCATCTGGATGTGGATCATGGAACCTATCCCTATGTCACCTCTTCCAACCCAGTGGCTTCCACTGCAGCCACTGGCACGGGTATCGGCCCAAATAGACTGGATAGTATCATGGGTGTCGTAAAGGCCTATACCACAAGGGTGGGATCAGGCCCATTTCCCACAGAACTCACAGATGAGATCGGAGACTATATACAGAAAAGAGGAGCTGAGTTTGGAGCCACAACAGGAAGAAGAAGGAGATGTGGCTGGCTGGATATGGTAATGGTAAAGGACTCTATCAGATTAAATGGACTTACATGCCTCAGTATCACAAAGCTGGATGTTCTGAGTGGACTAAAGAGGGTGAAGATATGCGTGGGATATGAATGCGATGGAGAGCGGATTACACATAGGCCTGCAAACCTTAAGAGGCTATCCAGATGCTCTCCCATATATGAAGAATTTGAGGGATGGGAAGAGGATATATCGGATATAAAGAGGTCTCAGGATCTTCCTTCAGAGGTCAAAAGATATCTTAAAAGGATAGAGGAGATCTCTGGGGTGCCCATTTCCATAATATCTTTGGGACCCATAAGGGAGCAATCCATAATACTTAAGGATCCTTTTTAGGGATATGAGTATATATGAAAAGCCATATGATGTAATTGTGGTAGGAGGGGGGCATGCAGGATGTGAGGCAGCTTTGGCCTGTGCCCGAATGGGTCATCCCACGCTCTTGCTCACTATTGATCTGGATCACATTGGTGCAATGAGTTGCAACCCTGCAGTAGGCGGACTTGCAAAAGGGCATTTAGTTAAAGAGATTGATGCACTGGGCGGTGAGATGGCAAGGAATGCAGATGCAACTGCAATCCAATTTAGAACCCTTAATACCAGAAAGGGAATTGCTGTTCAGGGGACACGAACCCAGAATGACAGAGACATGTATAGGAGAAGGATGAAATCTGTGCTTGAACGTCAGAGCAATCTGGATCTCAGACAGGCGATGGCAGAGAGGCTTTTAGTCAAGGATGGAAGGATAGAAGGGGTAGAGACCCATCTTCATGAGATATTTCTGGCAAAGTGTGTGATACTTACAACAGGGACATTTTTGAGAGGGCTCATACATATTGGGCTTGAGCGGTTTCCTGCTGGCAGGATGGGAGATCCTCCCTCTCTAAATCTATCAAGACAGCTTGAAGAGCTGGGATTTGAAGTGGGAAGGCTAAAGACAGGAACCACACCAAGACTAAATGGAAGGACAATTGATTTTTCTAACTTAGAGATACAAAAGGGGGATGAGAGGCCCAGATTTTTTTCTGCATCCACAGAAAAGATATCGCTTCCTCAGCTTCCCTGCTATATCACCTATACCAATCAGAAGACTCATGATATAATAAGAAGCGGGCTGAATAGATCTCCGCTCTTTACAGGTGTAATAAAGGGAATTGGGGCAAGATACTGCCCTTCAATTGAAGATAAGGTGGTAAAGTTTCCTGAAAAAGAAAGGCATCAGATATTCTTAGAGCCAGAGGGATTAAATACCATTGAGATATACCCAAATGGAATTCCCACAAGCCTCCCTATAGATGTGCAGATAAAGATGGTAAGATCCATTGAAGGGCTTGAAAGGGCAGAGATACTCAGGCCTGGATATGCTATTGAATATGACTATGTAGATCCCATTCAACTTAAGCCCACTTTGGAAACCAAAAGGATTGAAGGGCTTTTCCATGCAGGACAGATAAATGGCACTTCTGGCTATGAAGAGGCAGGAGCTCAGGGTATCATGGCTGGGATAAATGCGGTGATGAAGATTAGAGGAGAAGACCCCATTATTCTTCCCAGATCACAGGCATACATCGGAGTTTTAATAGATGATCTTATAACAAAGGGGACAAAAGAGCCTTACAGGATGTTTACATCAAGAGCAGAGTACAGGCTACTTTTAAGAGAGAACAATGCTGACTTTAGGCTAATGGATCTGGGTAGAAGGCTTGGACTTGTATCTGACGAGATATACAGAAAATTTACTAAAAAGAGGAAAGAGGTAGAAAGGACTATGACCCTACTAAATGAAGTAAGACTACGACCTCAAAATTCAGTTCAGGATAGACTTAAGGCACTTGGAAGTGCACCAATAAAGAATACTACCTCTCTGGCACAGCTCCTAAAGAGAAATGAACTCAGCATCCAGGATATCGCCACCTTTGATGAAAGGTTAAGAGAGGTATCAGAAGAGGTATTGGAGGAGGTGGAGATAAGGCTCAAATATGAGGGCTATATTGAA
Organism: uncultured Desulfobacteraceae bacterium; assembly: GCA_964440775.1. Classification (GTDB taxonomy): domain Bacteria; phylum Desulfobacterota; class DSM-4660; order Desulfatiglandales; family JALVMZ01; genus CAYTXJ01. Next base: position 12,976 of record CAYTXJ010000039.1, read on the forward strand.
AGGCAGAGAAGGGAGGTTGAAAGGCTTAAGAAGATGGAAGAGATAAAGATACCACAAGATCTTGACTATAACAGGATTCATGGGCTTTCAAGGGAGGTAAGGGAAAAACTTTCAAAGATTAGACCCATATCACTGGGGCAGGCATCCAGAGTATCTGGAATAACTCCTGCCGCCATAATGGCAATACATATCTTTTTAAAGAGAAGTAAGATGTCCTAAGACATTAAAATACGGATCTCTTTTTAAAAAATTCCAGCAATCTTACTCTGTCTGCATCATCTATACGTGTAAATGATATGCCAAGTTCATAGAAGCTTCTCATTCTTCGTTTATTCTTAACAGTTCCTTTAACAAAGACTGAATTGCCCTCTAAAGGAAAGAGGATCTCTACCTCAGATTGCATATCCAGGTCTTCAACTGTCCTAAGCCTTATTCCTCCTGCATTTATATCCATTAAAGTCCCCACCGCAGGCCTCAGATGGCAAAACGATATAGGTAGTTTACCAGGAATCCTCTCATATCTTCTCTTATCCCTTTTCTGTCTTTGTTCAAAAAATAAAAGCAGCTCCCTCATATCCTTAGATGATATGGCCTCTAAGCTAAGACCCACCTCATAACATCCCCCCTTTTTTACCACTCTTTTGATGAGAGCAGATGAAATAATATATCTACCTTCCAATGGTATAGAAAGCTCCATCTCTTTGCCCTCTTCCGGTTCATGTCTTGTCTCTATTCTCATCCCTCCATAGCTTATATCCAAGACATGTGCCCAGGATTCCTCCACCTGATGGTAGACGGCAGGATAATCACAGAGATATCTCTCATATCTCCTCCTCTCCTTAGATCCCAGGACCTTTAAATTCTTCAGTATATATTCAATCTCTGCCCTATAAGAATCACTAAAAGCGATTCCCAACTCATAGGCCCTATCTGTCTTATTTGCCCTGACCACCCTTCCAGATGTAATAATAGGTCTTTCACGCACAATAAAAAATAGCTCCAATTGATCTCCCACTGTAACTGGCTTTGGGCATAATAGCCTTGCACCACCTGCACTTAGATCAAGGATTCTGCCTCCACCCATCCGCGTTGAGGAATAAAAAGATATAGATGAATTAATCGGGGTTCTTGGATCCCTTCTTAGATTTTCAAGAGTTGAACCTTTCAAGACATTAATTACCTTACTAATAGAGGGGTCGTCTGATAAAAATTCAAGTCCTGCTATATGAAATTCCTCTATCTGCCTTACATGGACTATCTTCCCTTCAACTGAAAGCATCTCTTCACCCTTGGGGATCCAAAGACCAATCTGAGAGCCCTTTGGAAACCCATAGGTAGATACAAGTCTAAGCCCCCCTTGACTGAAGTCTTTTACCTTTGCATCTCTCTCTCTGCTACAGGAAAATCTTACAAAATAATCCACTACTCTTCTGGGAAATCTTCTCTTTTCTCTTACTTCTGCCATCCAATGATGATAATATCAATGGCTCATCTTTGGTCAACCATTTTGTTTTAAGATACCCATAAGCAAAGGGTAGATCTTTCCCTTTCTTATAAGCTCATTATGATCTCCCTGCTCCCCTACCCTTCCAGAGCTAATCACCAAAATACGATCTGCCTCTTTTACAGTGGAAAGACGATGAGCAACAATTATAGCAGTCTTATCTCTTACAATCCTTCTTATTGCATCCTGAATCAGGACTTCTGTTTCAGGATCAATATGGCTTGTGGCCTCATCTAATATTAATATCTTAGATTCGTTAGCAAAGGCCCTTGCAAGGCAAACAAGTTGTCTCTCTCCCGATGAGAGGTTCATCCCTCCTTCTCCCACATCCTTTTCTATACCTTCTGGATATCTGGAAATTATCTCAGTGATATTACTTCCCTCTAACACCCTTCTAAAAGAGCGGGGGTCAGCGATCTTCCTGTCAAATATGATATTTTCCAATATGCTCCCTTTAAATAGAAATATATCTTGAGGAACTAAGGAGATAAGGGAGGAGAAGGTCTTATCAGAAATTTTATGGATATCTACTCCATCTAAGTAAATCTTTCCCTTATCAGGCCTATAGAATCTGCAAAGCAGATTTATTATTGTACTCTTTCCAGAACCTGTAGCCCCTACAATGGCAATTCTTTCCCCTGGATTCACCTCAAAATTAACATTATGTAATACCTCTCTTCCTTTAAGATAGGAAAAGGATACATTCTCAAATCTGATACCTCTATTGCCAGGGGGGTGATATTCCTTTTTAATTAAGGCACTACCTTTCCTTTTATATTCCATATAGTCCAGGATTCTCTCCCAGGATGCCATGGCAGCCTGCATGATATTGTATTTTTCAGATATATCCCTTACGGGCCTAAAGAACATCTGAATATAGCTTAAAAACGCAACCAAAGTTCCTAAGGTTATATCCTTTCTAAGCACCTCTCCTCCCCCATACCAGATTATAAGTGCTATAGCCAAGGAGGAGATCAGCTCCATCAATGGCATAAACATGGCAAACACCTTTACCTGCTTCATACCAGCAAGGTATGTCCTATGATTTATGCCCCTGAATCTTTCCTTTTGAAAACCATATTGATTAAATAGCTTTATAATAAGAATCCCCTTTATTCTTTCCTGAAGAAATATATTTAGTGCTGATATCCTCTCCCGAAGCTCCCTGAATGCATCCCTCGCCCTTGTGCTGAACAGCAAGGCGATAGAAAAGATTATGGGAATGATAATAAGGCTTTTGATGGCAAGAGAGATATCCAGATAGAACATTATAGCCATTATGCCAAAGAGGATAAAGAGATCCTGAAATATGGTGATAAAAACAGATTTAAACATCTCATTTAGGTTTTCAATATCATTCGTAACCCTGTTTACAAGTCTACCAATGGGGTTTCTGTCAAAAAAGGGAATGTCTCTTTCCAAAATCTTTGAAAAAAGATCGCATCTTATCTGTAGCATCATCCCCTGGGCTGTCCTTTCAAGGAGAAGATACTGAAAGAAGCTAAAGATCCAGTATAGAATAATCATGGAAAAGAGAATGGCTGAAAGATAGAGGATGCCCCTGATATCTTTTTCTCTTATGGAAAGAATCTGGAAATTTTTAAGTCTGCTAAGACTCCTATCCCTTACAAGATAAGAGCCATCTCTTAAATGAAGAAGTTCTTCAGCTCTAAAGTATGAGATATATCCCTTAGGTATTCTAAAAAACCTCTCTTCTAAAAGCATGCCACGCTCTTTTAGGTACCTAATTGTCTCTGGGCTCAGCCTTTTAAGATCAGCTCCATTTACCGAAAAGGAATCTTTCCCCACTCTTATGGCATTTACCTTCTTTAGTTCTGAAATAAGAAATTCTTGATCCTTAACATTCTCTATAATATACCAATATGATAGTATATATCTGTCTATGGCAATCTTTCCTAAATATGGGGCTGAAAGATCAATTGTGGTGAGAGCAAGTGTAAGGATTAGAATTAAGACAATCTTTAATCTATAAGGAGCCGCATATCTTAAAAGTCTTCCAATAAGTCTTATATCATATATCCTTCCAGCTCTTTTACCTTCCATATATCCGTAGTCTATAAGCGAGACCTTTACATAACCCCTTTTTACACTGGGGGTTACACCCCC
>CAYTXJ010000040.1:0-16259 GCA_964440775.1 uncultured Desulfobacteraceae bacterium
ATTAGTGTTTTGTATTAAATCCTTTTTGAATTTGAAAGGCAACCTTTCTATTCATCTCACGTAGAATTGACTCGGAATTTAATCCCAAGGCCTTTGAAAGGAAAGATAGATAAAATAGCAATCTGCCTATTAGCTCTGAGATCTTTTCATGATCCCTTTCTTTTCTAAGGATTAGGCCATTTAATGTGCTAAGATCCTTTCTGATATGCTCCATGGTCTCCTTTACATCCATATCAAAGATTCCCGCTGATTTCCCTCTCTCTGCTATACGATGTGCCCAGAGTAGAGCAGGAAGTGAAGAAGGGATTCCGGAAAAAGGGTCTTTCTTACCTTCCTCTTTTCTCTTGATCTTATACCAGTTTTCTATAACCTCTTCAGGACCGTCAACTTTTTTATTGCCAAACACATGGGGATGTCTTCTTATCATCTTTTCGGAGATATTCTTTAGCACCTCCTCTAAGGTAAATTCATTGTCTTCCTCTGAGACCTTAGATATAAAGACTATATGAAAGAGCAGATCTCCAAGCTCTTTACATAATTCATTAACATCTTGTCTTTCTATGGCATCAAGGACCTCATATGCCTCTTCCAGGAGATACATCCTCAGCGTCTCTTTCGTCTGAAGTCTATCCCAGGGGCATCCGTCAGGACCTCTGAGGGTTGATATAATTTTATAGAGCTTCCAAAATCCCTCTTTTATAGAAGCCTCTTTACCATTGTTTCTGCTTTTCATCTCTTTTTTCAATCTCTTTAATCTCTTCAGGAAGCCTCTTTTTAAGAAGCTCTAAGTGGTGTGGAGAGAAGAGGGTGACCATGGATTTATAGGATTTGATTACCAAAGGAGCAAGGACTGATCTTTTCAGTATGGGTGAGTTTGAAGATAAGAACACACTAATAACCACTATCCCAAGATATACCAATATAATTCCCTTTATTGTAGCAAGTGCCCCTCCCAAAATCCTGTCGATACCGCCTAAGTATACCCTCTTTACAAGATCTCTTATTAAAAGACCAATCAGGTTAGATATGGCCACCACCGAAAAGAATATAATTGAAAAGCTGATAAGATTTAAATAAGGCACCCGTTTAAGGTATGGAGATATTATGTCTACAAGCCATGGATAGGATCTGTAAGAGATTATAAGAGCTACGATTATTCCCAAAAGCAAGGCCATCTCTCTTATAAACCCACGAAGTAGTCCCTTTAGAGCAAGAAACACTATCACAATTATTATGGCTATATCTAATGGATTCATATTCTCTTATTGAGATCTTTGCATAACTCCTTTTTACACTGCGACCCCTGTCATTGCGAGCGAAGCGAAGCAACATGTCATTGCGAAGCTCCGAAGGAGCTGAAGCAATCTCATCCCCCTTCTACCCCCGAACCTCGAACCAAGAACCATTCTCAGATTGCTTCGCAATGACAGATTCCATTTACAGCTTCTCTCTGAGAGCTTTGAAAGATTCAAAGCTCTCGTCCATATAATTACCCTCCAAAATTTTAGCTAAGGATATAGAAATAGACAGATGCATGTCAATTAAATATCTTAAAGGAATGAAGATTTTACAATGTCCTAAAATCCCTTGACAATCAAGGGCTATATTCATAAGAGTCATAATAACCTCTTATACTTTCAATGGAGATCAATATAATGAAAGAGAAGGCCCCGATAAACGTATTACTAATAGATGATGAAGAGACCTTAGAGAGTGGAAAGCAAGATGCCTTTATGTATCTTCTTAAACCCGTTGATTATGATACTCTGGTAGACGGTATATATAAGGCCTATGAAAAGAAGTTAGAGCTTCAGGCAGAGAAGTTTAAGGAGAAGATAGAGGAGATATGTAAATCTGGTCTTGGCCCTAAGGGGATAAAAAAGGCCATAGATGAATTAAGAAAGACTTATGGCATTGAATGATACCCATCTTGAGATCAAGCTAAAGAAGTTAAGCCAAGAACTTATAAGTCATAAGATTGAGCTCCAGCAGGCCAGAGGTTATCTTCAATGCATATTACAGAATTCCAATAATATGATATTTGCAATTGATGTGGATGGAATACTGGTCTCTTCCAGTAAAGGGGGGAGAAGATTTTAGGATATAGCTGGGAGAAGGGGGAGGAATGTTTATAAGTGAGCTGAGTGCAGAGCCTGAGAAATTTGAAGAGATGATGGAGATGGCAACAGAGAGGGGAAGTGCTGAAAGGGTTGAATTTCCTCTTAGGCATAAGAATGGTGATATCGTATATTGTGATGTATATCTTATAACCCTAAAAAATACAAAAGGTCAGAGGGTGGGAACGGTTGGAGTATGTAAGGATATAACAAAATGGAAGAGATTACAGGATGAGTTAATCAGGATTGATAGAAAGGAGATGGATCTTCAAAGCCTTGTCCACAGAAAAGATTGTCAGATCCAGGTAAGCATCCAGGATAACGGCATTGGTATCACAGAAGATAATAAGGATAAGATATTCAACATATTTTTTTCTACCAAACCGCTATGGAAGGGAACAGGATTGGGTCTTTCTATCTGTCAGGATATTGTTAAAAAGCTGGGCGGAAGGATAAATTTTAAGAGCGAATATGGGAGGGGAACCATCTTTACTGTCACTATTCCTGAATCCTAAGGATTGACATATGAAATCGAAAATGTTGCCTAACCTATTAACATTCTTAATGATGGTCCTTTTTTGGATTATCTTGTCTGGCAGGTTTGACTCTTTTCACTTATCCCTTGGGGTAATTGCCTCTGCTGGGGTAAGCTATTTTTCTTCTGAATTCCTCTTTGGTAAAGATTTAAGATTAGATGAATTCATTAAGACTTTCTTTAAATTTGTAGGGTATATTCCATATCTCTTTTACCAGATATTTCTGGCAAATCTCCATTTGCTCTATCTTGCCTTTCATCCCAGGATGAAAGAGCTTATTGATCCTAAGATTGTCCGTTTCCAGAGCAGACTAAAAAAGGGGCTTTCACTGGTGACACTTGCAAATTCAATAACACTTACTCCTGGCACCATCACAGTATTTGTCTCTATGGACGGCGCATTTAGGGTGCATGCAATTGATAAGAGATCCAGAGAAGATCTTCCAGGAGAGATGGAAGAGAGGATATTAAAGGTATTTGAAAGGGATTGAGATGGATGTAATATTTCTGATCTTTTCAATTTACATAGGAATTCTGATGCTTCTCTCCCTATATAGGGGTATCTTTGGCCCTACTGTGCTCGACAGACTCATCGGAGTGAATGCCATAGGCAGTAAGACCGTAGTATTACTTATTATAATTGGTATGATATATGATAGAGTGGATATGTTTGTGGATATCAGTCTTGCATATGCACTTCTGAACTTCATAGCAGTTATTGCAGCATCCCGTTATTTTCAAAAGCGTAAGGGCCTCCATGATGAGAGGTAGGATATGATCTTAGATGCCATAGTCATATCTCTATTTCTTATTGGGCTTATATTTTTTACAGGTGGAACGGTGGGTATTATCCGTTTCCCTGATTTTTATTCAAGACTTCACCCTGCCGGAAAGCTGGATACCATGGGATCACTATGCATTATGGTGGGGCTATCACTCTATAATCTTCACCACTTTACCCTTTCCAGTGTCCTTGTAAGCCTTAAGATAATGCTGATTGTGGTATTTGTATTTTTATCAAGCCCCACTGCGGTTCATTCCATAGTGGATGCAGGGGTAAGAGCAGGGCTTGAGCCCTGGGAAAAGGGGTAGAAAACTCATGATCTGGCAACTGGATCTTCTGATCCTTACCCTGATTGTAATAACAGGTATTGGTGCCATAAATATTAAAGACCTTCTGGGTTCAGCCATACTATTTGGTGCATATAGCTTTTTGATGTGTTTGCTTTGGTCCATAATGGGGGCAGTGGATGTGGCCTTCACTGAGGCATCAGTAGGGGCAGGGGTAAGCACAGTATTTTTTGTGGCAGCGGTATTCCATACCACAAGGAGGACAAAGGATTGAAAAGGCTTGCATTAATAGTTGTGGTTTTGACTGGTATACTTCTTATATATGCCACGGTGGATTTTCCTCCCTGGGGAGATCCCAACTCCCCTGCAAGCCGTCATGTATCGCCCAGATACATTAAAAAGAGCGTTGAAGAGACAGGTGTTCCAAATATAGTGACTGCGGTTCTGGCTGATTACAGGGGATATGATACCATGTTTGAAACCACTGTCATCTTTGGGGCAGGGGTTGTCTGTTTTTTTCTACTCAGAGTATTTAAGAGAAGACCCCGAAAAGAGAGGCTCTATAGGCATCTTTTAACTGGACTTGTCATCAGGGTAAGGGAGGATATGGAAGAGGAGCTGGATCTTGAGGAATTTGAGAGAATAGATACCCTTTGGACCCCTTATGATCTGATATTAAAGACTGTCTGTAGAATTATGATTCCATTCATTCAGCTCTTTGCCCTATATGTTATTGCTCACGGCCATCACAGTCCTGGTGGAGGGTTTCAAGGGGGCGTGATACTGGGTGCAAGCTTTATACTGCTTGCCATATCCCATGATCTGAGGAGCATGTTAAGGCGGATGAAAGAGAAGCTGCATGCCATTCTCTGTGCTGTAGGGGTGATGATATATGCGGGTGTTGGAGCAGTTTGTGTATTGCTGGGTTTCAATTTCTTGGATTATAAGGCTCTCTCTCCCTTACTCCATACCACCGCTGTTATGGCCAGGTCTTATGGAATATTCATAGTTGAAGTTGGGGTTGGAATTGCGGTTATGGCAACTATGATCTGGATATACAACAATCTCTCATCTGAGGGAAGGTATGATGAGGGACTGTAGTTAAGCTGATATCAAGGGCGATATGTTTGAGCATATTATTCCTAAATACAACTATTGGATCTATATAACGCTTATGATGATTGGCCTCTATGCCATGATCTCCAAGAATAATCTGATTAAAAAGATAATTGGTATGAACATATTTCAGACTGCTATTATCCTATTCTATGTTTCAATGGGGGCAAAGAGGGGGGCAACCATACCCATAATCGAGCATAGTCAGGGACATGGAATAATAGATGTTACAAGATATATCAATCCCTTGCCACATGTGCTTATGCTTACTGCAATAGTGGTATCTGTTGCCACTTTGGGGGTAGCCTTGGCATTGGCAGTTAAGGTCTATAAGAGGTATGGGACATTGGAAGAAGATGAAATCTTAAAAAAGATAAAAGAAGAATGAAAGAGCAGTTCCCAGCCCTCATTGTAACTGTTCCACTCTTATCTTCCTTTATTGTAAGCATCTCAGGGTGGGTAAGAAGATCCCTCTGCTTTTATATTACCCTAAGTGTGCTAATCCTCATTAATATCTTTTCATTTTCCATACTGAATCAGGTCATTTGCTCAGGTGTGATACAATACAGACTTGGCGGCTGGGAACCACCCTGGGGTATAGCATATCATATAGATCATCTAAATGCCCTTATGTTGTGTGTGATCTCAGTGGTATCCCTTTTAAATCTGATATCCACTAAGAAGGCAGTGGAAAGGGATATGGAGGAAAAAAGGGGTGCCTTTTATACCCTATATGCTCTGATGATAACAGGGCTTTTGGGTATAACTATAACAGGAGACGCCTTTAACCTATATGTGCTTTTAGAGATAGCGTCTCTTACGGGCTATGGCCTTATAGCTATAGGAGAAGATAGGGCAGTGCTCTCCTCCTTGAACTATCTCTATATGGGAACCATTGGTGCTTGTTTCTATCTGCTTGGTATAGGTTATCTCTATATCGTTACAGGCTCACTCAATATGGTGGATATCTCCCACATTCTCCCCTCTCTATATAATTCAAAGGCGGTGATGGTTGCCTTTGTCATATGCATGGTGGGATTATGGATAAAGATGGCCCTATTTCCTCTGCATGGCTGGCTTCCCAATGCCTATACCCATGCCTATGCATCTTCAAGCAGCCTTATAGCCCCTCTGATGACAAAGGTGATGGTATATGTGATGTTGAGGGTGATGTTTAGCATCTTTACTCCAGATTACATCTTCAGATATATCAATCCAGGTAGGATGATAGTATGGTTGTCCATATCTGCCATATTCTTTGGCGCAGTGATGGCACTATCTCAGAAGAATATAAAACGGATGTTTACATTTATTATTGTCTCAGAGATAGGATATATGGTAGGGGGGGCATGGATTGGAAATAGAGTCGCCCTTACAGGTTGCATATTCCATATGGTAAATGATGCCCTTATGACCCTTGGGGCATTTCTTTTTCTGGGTATCTTATCGCATAATAATATAGATGAGACATTTGATGGGATAAAGGGTCTTACAAAGAGGATGCCCTTTACAATGGGTGCATTTATCTTGTGTGCCCTGTCTTTTATCGGGGTTCCGCCTACCTCTGGCTTTTTTAGTAAATGGTATCTGCTTTTAGGGGCAATGGATGCAGGATATTATGGATTTATGCTGGCCCTAATTGTAAGCAGTCTTATAAATGTCATACTCTTTTTTAGGATAATTGAGGCAGCCTATTTTTATGGACATGACGCATCAGAGATAAGAGAGGCCGAGCTATTTGAGCTTGTGCCACTTTTTATGGTAGTTGCTATTATCTTAATTGTTGGGCTTTTAAATGCCGAGCTTGTTCAATACATTATAGATCCAGCGATACCAAAGATGATAATATGAATGGGATAGTTTCCATAAGACCACTTTTGGCCATTTTGGTATCACTCTGTATCACTCCACTTTTAGCTTCAAGCAGGAATTCCAATATCAGAGAGGCATGGACATTTTTTGCTGCCACCTTAAAGTTCCTAATAGTGGTTTCAATGCTTCCCGTTATCTTAAGGGGTAAAGATATATACTTTACAGTTGTCCATATCATGCCGGGGCTTTCAATTTCTCTCAGAGTGGATGCCCTTGGAATGATCTTTGCGATTGTATCTTCAAGCCTATGGATAATCACATCTGCCTACTCCATCGGCTATATGAGGGGATTAAAGGAACATTCTCAGACACGGTATTTCTGTTTTTTTGCACTTGCAATGTCTGCAACTATTGGGGTTGCATTTTCAGCTAATCTCATAACCATGTATATGTTCTATGAGATGCTTTCCTTTGCAACCTATCCCCTGGTAACCCATCATCAGGATGAAGAGGCAAGGATATCTGGAAGAAAATACTTAGCCTATATTGTAGGGGGATCTATAGGACTGGTCTTGCCTGCCATGCTCATCTGCTATGGCACTGTGGGTAGTCTTGATTTTGTGCCTGGCGGACTTTTACCACCGGAAACAACCCGTGGCATGGCTATTGTGCTTCTGCTTTTCTTTCTTTTTGGATTTGCAAAGGTGGCCATCATGCCATTCCATGCATGGCTTCCTGCTGCTATGGTGGCTCCTACTCCAGTAAGTGCACTGCTTCATGCAGTTGCGGTGGTAAAGGTAGGGGCATTTTGCATAATAAGGGTGATTACTCAGGTATTGGGAAAAGAGATACTCTCTTTGCATAATCTTAATCTTCTTATCTGCCTTATAGCATCAATAACCATATTGGTTGGATCTTTAATTGCACTCAGTCAGGATGAGTTTAAAAGAAGACTTGCCTTTTCTACCATAAGTCAGCTCTCCTATATAGTATTGGGTGTGGCCCTTTTAAATCCAAAAGCATTTATTGGTGCAAGTTGCCATATAGCGATGCATGCATTTGGAAAGATAACCCTGTTTTTTTGTGCTGGAAATGTGTTTGTGGCAACTGGAATAAAGCATATAAGCAAGATGAGAGGGATCGGAAAGAGAATGCCCATCACAATGCTTGCATTTTTTATAGGATCTCTAAGTGTTATCGGTCTTCCACCAACAGGGGGTTTTTTCAGCAAGTGGTATCTGCTCTTAGGAACGATTAATGTCCATTCAGATATATTTCTTGCTGTCCTCTTAATAAGTTCACTTCTGAATGCGGCCTATTTTCTTCCCATAGTCTATGATGCCTTTTTCTGCCCTGAAGAGGAATCCCAATTTGAGGGAGGTATTAAAGAGGCACCCCTTTGGTGCCTTATACCGACTGTGCTGTGTGCCTTGGGCTCAATAGGGCTGTTTTTCTTTCCAGAGATTTTCCTTAAACTTTCTAAGATCGCCCTTAACTTAATAGGGCTATAGAGAGGGGGTGAGGAGAGAGGGATGAAAAAGGAATTTGACTTCTTTGATAGAGAGGAAAATAAGAGAAGGCTTTGGATATTTCTTTATGCAACGTGTGTATTTACCCTCTTTTTGGATCTTATATTTCCAAGGGAAGGGGTATTGGGTTTTGATTCCTTTTTTGGCTTTTATGCAATTATGGGATTTATATCGTGTGCACTTCTTATTCTTATCTCAAAGCTCTTAGGTATAATTCTTAAGGTGGATGAAGACTACTATGATAGATAGTGTTCTTCCAGGAGCCATACTGATCTTAGGCAGTCTTATAGTCCCTCTTTTTAAGGGCAGAAAGAAAAACGTCTATATGGTGATTCTGCCTGCAATCACATTTTATCTGATATGGAAGCTTAAACCTGGCACCTATCTAAATTTTCACTTCTTTGGCCTGGATATTATCCCCTTAAGGGTGGATAGGCTAAGCAAGGTATTTGGATATATCTTCTCTCTTAATGCATTTGTGGCATTTATATACTCCTTCTGGTTGGATGATGATAGCCAGCTTTTGCCTGCTCTGCTCTATATAGGATGTTCCCTTGGGGTCGTATTTTCTGGCGATCTTTTAACCCTCTATATATTCTGGGAAGGTATGGCCATATTTTCCACCTTTTTGATCCTTGCAAGAAAGACAGAGAAGTCTCAGAAGGCGGCTATGAGATATATTATGGTTCATATCTCAGGGGGGCTAATTCTGCTTGCCGGGATAGTGCTTTTCATATTTAATACGGGCAGCTTAGTCTTTGAACAGATGAAGAGTTCTGATCCAGCAACCCTTCTGATTCTGATTGGTTTTCTTCTAAATGCCGCAGCACCACCGCTTTCTGCATGGCTTCCAGATGCATATCCAGAGTCTACTGTTACAGGTGGGGTCATATTGAGCGCATATACCACAAAGACAGCGGTATATACCCTGGTAAGAGGCTTTGCAGGATGGCACATACTTGTGATAGTTGGCTGTATAATGACCATATATGGGATAATCTATGCGCTTCTTGAAAACGATATGCGTAGAATCCTGGCATATAGCATAATCAACCAGGTGGGATTTATGGTATGCGGTGTGGGGATAGGAACTGAGATTGCCATAAATGGAACGGTTGCCCATGCCTTCTGTCATATAATATATAAGGCCCTGCTTTGGATGTCTGCTGGTTCGGTGCTCTATATGACGGGGAGGAGTAGGTGCACAGATCTTGGAGGTCTTTATAAGACCATGCCCCTTACCCTTATCTTTGGTGGAATCGGAGCACTGTCCATATCTGCATTTCCTGCCACAAGCGGTTTTACAAGCAAGAGCATGATAATTGAAGGTGCTGTGCATGAGCACATGATATGGACATGGATTGTGCTTCAGGTGGCATCTGCAGGTGTGTTTTTACATGCAGGAATCAAGTTTCCATATTTTGTATTTTTCGCAAAAGACAGTGGCCTAAGACCCGGTGAGACCAATAGATCTATGCTCTTGGCAATGGCAATCATGTCTTTTATCTGTATATTCTTAGGCGTATATCCAGATCCTCTATACAATGTCTTGCCATACAGGGTGGGATACAGCGCCTATCATCTTGAGCATGTATCATCCCAGCTTCAGCTGCTCATGTTTTCTGCGCTGGTATTTTTCCTGTTTCTTCCACTTCTTAAGAGAACAGAGACCATCTCCATTGATACTGACTGGGTTTATAGAAGAGGTGCCCCCCTGTTCTATAAGATCATGGATAGGGGGCTAAATGGGTTGAACGATCTTTGTGAAAGGATCTTTATCCTGAAGATGGTGGGAAAGATCTCAGAGTTTTTTGCTGTTGCTCCTCAGAAGATAGCATATCTACTCTATGCACCATTTTGGAAAATAAGAGGAAAAGATGTGAGTTATTTAAGAGGGGATATATTTAGGGCAATAGATAAAGGGGCTATGCCTATTGGTCTTAGTGCAGGATCTGCAATTGTTTTTCTTATAGTAATCTATCTAATTCTATGATAAGTAGAGAATTTATTAGATGGAGAGATTATAATGACAGCCATTGAAGATTTGAAAAAGATCCATGTGTTACAGAATATGAGTGAAAGTTTCTTAGAACAATTGATCCCTCATATAGAGACACATAATTTCAATGAACGGGATGTGATATATGAAGAGGGACAAAAGGCCGATAGATTCTTCATGCTAAAGAGGGGTAAGGTGCTCTTAGAGGTGGAGGTATCAGGGCTTGTCATAATATCTCTTGGATCTGTAAAGACAGGATATTTATTTGGATGGTCTGCATTGATACCAGATGCCACATATACCACATATGCCATCTGTAGTGAGCCGTGTGAGGTGTTGTGGATATCAGGTAGGGAGTTTTTAGATATTCTTAATAGGGAAAATAATCAGGCCTATATATTTATGTACAATGCCTTTAAGATACTTAAAGGAAAACTAAAGAGAAGGACAGATCAGTTTCTTAAGGTGATGTCCAAGCATCCAGATATTCAAAAGCTTTTGGGTCTTTAAATGTTATGTCAGGGATAGACAGGATAAGGGATAATGATATGCGGTAAAGGTGTGGCTGCGTGCCCATTGAGTATACTTTAGGAGATCGGGGATGAAGATAAGGGTTGAAAGCGAAAAGCTTTCAAATGCAGTAAAGAGATTGGAAGGTATTGAACTTGTGCTTGAAGATGAAAGGGATGCAAGGGAGGCATTTGAGATTATAATTGAAAAGAAGGGATTGAAAGAGAGGGAGGAGTTTAAAAAGATTAAAGAGATAAAGATTACACCCATTCAGAAATATGAGACCTCTGCAGTATCCTATAAGCTTATATTTCAGATTGAATTTGTTTTTGAAGATAGTGTTGAATTAAACGAAAAGATAAGATTAATAAAGGAGCTTCAAGAATACTTTAAGAGGCTTTAAATGGATGAGATACAGGATTATAATAGCTATTCTATTAATCACAATATTGGTTTTGGGATGTATGAATAAGGAGATTAAATGTATAATGGAAGAGGCACTTTCTGGCGGATATAGTAAAAAGGATTTCCATATATGTATGAACTTTGGCTGTAAGAATAAGATAAAATTGTCCTTTTCAAAAGATGAATGGAACATGATATTATCTTTGTTTAGCAGACCATATGAGGATGCACAAAGTGAAAGGCATAGGATTGCAGAGGCGATTGGAGAGATGGAAAAGATAGTGTCAAAAAAGATACATATATCTCAGAGGCTTATTTCATGGAAGATATTATTTAATTCTGAATGGAACCAGATGGACTGTATTGACGAGACATTTAACACAATTACCTATCTAAAATTGCTGGAAAAGGAAGGGATTTTGAAATTTCACAGGATATCCGGTGTGGCATATAGGGGATATTTTTTAGACTGCCTTCCTCATTACTGTGCCACTATCACGGAGCTTGGAAGCGGGAAACGGTTTGCTGTGGATTCCTATTTTTATGGAAATGGTAGCCCACCTGCTATCCTGCCCCTGGATCTATGGCTTTCGTGTTGGTATCCAAAGGGGAATAATGGATATGGGGGAAAAAAATAGATATATAGAGAGCTTTGAAAAATTCAAAGCTCTCAGAAAAAGGCTGTAAATGGAATCTGTCATTGCGAGGGTCTTAAAAGACCCGTTACACCGTCATTGCGAGGAGCGTTAGCGACGAAGCAATCTCATCCATCAGCGAAGGTTCTTAGATTGCTTCAGCTCCTTCGGAGTTAAAGGGGTCGCAGTGTAAAAGGGGTTATGCAAAGCTCTCATATAATTTAAGGAGTCCTTGTCACTCTTTAATTTTAACAATAAGTAATAGGCCATGTATATATCCCAAATTATGCGTTAACGGATAAAAGATTTTAGAATATATCTTTGATTCGACCTATCCTCTAATACCTCTTTCCAGCATCTCTGCTCAATATTGTAGCAACTGAAAAATCGTTTGATTAGACCAGCCCCACCAAAACAGGTCAAATTGCTGCCACTGAACTCCTCCCTTATCTAACCAATTTTTTCATTGCTTTTTGTGGACTTTTCAGATACTCTAATTTTCACTTTTTAAGTGTGAGAGCTTTGAATTTTTCAAAGCTCTCACATATCATAGATGCCAAAACTTAATCAATTACCTTTTGTAAATCTTAAAACCCTACTTTTTATCTTTAAAGAGTCTTGAGGCGATAGTTCCCGCAATGGACATGAATATATACAGGACAATAAGTACTACAAATACCCCTATGTATCGAAGTATAAGGGTTCCCATAATCCAGGTCCAATTGTCTTTTATGATAATTACCCTTGTCCTTTTGTAATTATCTCTTGATATGGTGATGGAATGCCATGGCAATTTACCGTCATCTTCTATATAGGTTGCCTCTTTCCACTCCCTTATCTTGATATCTCTGGCCTTACTTAGAAATTGCCTATAATAGTCAACGCATTGATTATGGTTCATATCTGTTTCAAATTCCAATCTTCCTTCATCTCTTTGAAGTATATTAGCCCCTCCTGGTATGGGAAGGCCTAAGAATTCCGTTGCATTTGAGATAGATACAAAGGAAAAAAATGAAATTACTATTATAAACCGCTTCATATGGAGCCTCCCGATTTAATCAAACATGGCAATAAACATCCCTGCAGCAGCAGCGGAACCTATAACACCGGCAAGATTAGGCCCCATGGCATGCATAAGCAGATAGTTGGTCTTGTCATATTTTTGTCCCATAAATTGAGATACTCTTGCTGCCATGGGAACTGCAGATACACCTGCTGATCCAATCAATGGATTTATCTTCTCCTTTAAAAAGAGGTTCATTATCTTCACAGTAAATATTCCACCCATTGTGCATACTGTAAAGTCCAAAAGCCCCAAGGTAAAAATAAATAGCGGTTTCCAGCTTAAGAAATTATCAGCATACATGGTGGCACCTACAGATACACCTAAGAAGATAGTGGCTATGTTCATCAGTGCTCCTTGTGCTGTCTCTGAAAGTCTACCGACCACTCCACTCTCTTTCATAAGATTTCCAAGCATAAACATACCCATAAGAGGGATTACAGAAGGGACTAAAAGGGCAATAATTATGCTTGCAACCAGAGGAAAGAGGATCTTTTCCCTTTTACTTACAGTTCTTAGCTGTTTCATCTTAATCTTTCTTTCCTCATCTGTGGTAAGCAGTTTCATAATGGGTGGCTGAATAAGCGGAACCATTGCCATATAGGAATATGCAGCTAATGCATTGGGACCAAGCAATTGGGGTGCCAGATGCTGGGTAAGATATATGGTGGTAGGACCATCCGCACCGCCTATGATCCCCACTGAGGCCGCCTCTTTTAGAGTGAATCCTGCAAGCACAGTTCCAGTAAAGGTAATAAATACACCTAACTGTGCACCAGCACCTATAAGCAATGTCTTTGGATTTGCAATTAGAGGCCCAAAGTCTGTTAGCACCCCCAGGCCTAAGAATATGATACAGGGAAGCACCTCCCACTCTAATCCATAGTGATAAAATATCTGTATGAGCTCTCTGTGGCCATGGGAAAAGCCCATTAAGGGAACTAAAGGGAAGTTTACGATAAATATTCCAAAACCGATGGGAAGCAACAGTAATGGTTCAAATTTCTTTACAATCGCAAGATAGATAAATAAAAAACCAATTGCCCACATAATAAGGAGTTTGAATTGAAAATGACAGATTCCTGTAGAATGCAGAATCCCCCATAGCATATCTATTATCTCATTTAGATTCATTCAATGTAACCTCCCATTGATCTCCAAAAGTAGCTATAATACAGCTACAAACTATTGTCAATAAGATATACCAATTTTATATGAAATGAAAGACTATTAAAAAGATTTGACATCCGGAATTATTGAAAAATAATAAATAATATAAAAAATGAGTTAGCCTAAAAGGGGGAAGGTATGAGATGTGATACTCTGAAGTTAAAGGAAGATATAGACAGATGGGAAAAGGGATTGGAGCAGAAATTAAAAAGGTTCCCTGAAAGGAAAAAGGAATTTATTAATACCTCAGGGATACCTATCAAACGTCTTTATACTCCCTTAGATACTGAGGATATGGACTATTTTGAATATCTGGGATTTCCTGGTGAGTATCCCTTTACTCGTGGGGTTCAGCCCACCATGTATAGAGGAAGATACTGGACCATGAGACAATATGCGGGATTTGCCTCTGCTGAAGAGTCCAATAAGAGATACAAGTTCCTTTTAGAGCAGGGACAGACAGGACTCTCTGTTGCCTTTGATCTTCCTACCCAGATAGGATATGACTCGGATCATGAGATGGCAATTGGTGAGGTGGGTAAAGTCGGGGTTGCCATTGACTCACTTAAAGATATGGAGATTCTATTTGATGGGATCCCCTTAGATAAGGTAAGCACCTCCATGACCATAAATGCCCCTGCTGCCATTCTGCTTGCCATGTATATGGCGGTTGCAGAAAAACAGGGTGTGAGTCCTGATAAATTAAGGGGAACTATTCAAAATGATATCCTCAAGGAGTATTCCTCAAGGGGAACCTATATATTTCCACCAAGACCTTCCATGAGGATAATCACAGATATATTTGCCTACTGTTCTGAATATGTCCCGCAGTGGAATACCATAAGTATAAGTGGTTATCATATCAGAGAGGCAGGAGCCACTGCTGTTCAAGAAATTGCCTTTACCCTTGCAAATGGGATAGCGTATGTAGAGGCGGCAATCAATGCTGGGCTTGACGTGGATAAGTTTGCACCCAGACTTTCCTTCTTTTTCAATTCCCATCTGGACTTTTTTGAAGAGATTGCGAAATTTAGGGCGGCTCGTAGGCTCTGGGCAAAGATTATGAAAGAGCGTTTTGGAGCAAAAAATCCCAGATCTATGATGGTCCGCTTCCATACCCAGACCGCAGGTTGCACCCTTACCGCACAGCAGCCCTTAAACAATATTGTAAGGGTGGCATTTCAGGCACTTGCAGCAGTGCTTGGAGGAACGCAGTCACTGCATACAAATTCAATGGATGAGGCCCTATCTCTTCCCTCTGAAGAGGCAGTCCAGGTGGCTCTAAGGACTCAGCAGATCATAGCCCATGAAATTGGTGTAACTGATACTGTGGATCCACTTGCAGGTTCCTATTATATTGAAAGGCTTACAGATGAGATATTCCATAAGGCAGAGGAATACATAAAGAAGATAGATGAGATGGGAGGTGCTCCATCTGCCATAGAGAAGGGGTTTATTCAGAGGGAGATACAGGATAGCGCCTATAGATACCAGAAGGAGATAGAGAGGGGAGAGAGGATTGTGGTAGGATTAAATAGGTATCAGGTCGATGAAGAGCACAGGGGTAGATTATTGAGGGTTGACCCTGCAGTAAGGGAGCTTCAGATCAGAAAGTTAAAAGAGCTTAAGGAGAATAGAGATAACTCAAAGGTGGAAGATGCATTAAGGAGACTTAAGGATGTGGCACAAGGGGATGGAAATCTTATGTTTACTATTCTGGATGCAGTAAAGGCATATGCCACATTGGGTGAGATCTGTGATGTCTTAAGAGAAGTATTTGGGGAGTATGAACCCATAACCAGGATAAGATGAGATGAGGAGGTATGGGAATGAATAATAAGAAGAGGATAAGGGTATTGGCCGCAAAGCCTGGTCTCGATGGTCATGATAGAGGAATTAAAGTAATTGCCAATGCTCTGATGGATGCTGGAATGGAGGTGATCTATACAGGCATCAGGCAGACTCCGAAGCAGATTGTTGAGGCAGCCATTCAGGAAGATGCGGATGTTATAGCATTAAGCATCCTTTCTGGTGCCCATGACTACCACTTTCCAAAGATAATGGAACTCTTAAAGGAGAGGGGTATAGATGATATGTTGGTAATAGGAGGAGGCATTATTCCAGATGAAGACATCCCTAAACTAAAGGAATGTGGAATTGCAGAGATCTTTGGCCCAGGCACAAACACTGAAGATATAATAAGATATATAGAAGAAAATGTTAAAAGGTAGGTTATGGGATTAAAAGATAAAAAATTCTTGACATATAGATGTCTTATAATCCATATAGATCATGTT
>CAYTXJ010000041.1:0-14532 GCA_964440775.1 uncultured Desulfobacteraceae bacterium
TTTTTTGGACAGTTACTGGAGGCAGAGGCGGTCAAAAGCCTTGTCAACACTGGATCACTATTTGAAAAATGTAAATAAGATAGTGCCAAGAACTTTTTACCAATGTTGAGAGCTTTGAATTTTTCAAAGCTCTCAAAAAAAGCTGTAATTATGGGTTATTTTAAGTTAATTTTTGGGGTATAATCCCCAGTGTAAAAAGAGGTTATTCAAAAGTCTATAGGTTATGTGTTTGATATCACTAAATTATTTTTTGCAATTGTCCAAAAAGAGTGTGATATTATCTTTCTTCCTTTTTAGCTACTATTAAAGTAGATATGCTTATGGAAAGCCTTTTGTATAATAATATCCTAAATCCAGAATATTCTATCTCTTTCAATAACAATTGAGGCGTAATGAAGTGTTGGATAGATGTGGCAAGATAAAGATATGCGTCATAATCTTTTGAGATAAGACCTCCGATAAATGGCAAGATGTTTCCTATATAAGACATTATTAGTCTTGATCTGAAAGATGATTCTTCAATTTTTAAGAATTCTAAGACAACTAATAGGCCATTTTGTTTGAGAACTCTAAAAAATTCTTTCAAGGCCTCTTTTCGGTCTGTAATATTCCTAAGTCCAAAAGATATACTCAAGATATCTGCAAAATCGTTTTTAAAAGGCAAGTATGAAGCAGAGCCTCTAATAAAATCCACTCCTGGAATCTTATCTTGCCCCCTTTTTATCATCCTCTCAGAGGGATCAATACCTATTATTTTATTGATCTTGATCCCCTTGAACTTTGATACCTGAATCCATTGAAGACACATATCACCTGTCCCGCATGCTACATCTAAGATATACCCTATGTGATCATTATTAAAGGCCTTAAGGGATAGTTTACATGATTCTCTTCTCCATTTTCTATCGATTCCAATTGTAAGAATATGATTAAGTATGTCGTATCTTTCCGATATCTTATCAAACATTGAAATTATATCTTTTTGTCTTTTCATTTTAGTTGGAATCAAGAGTCTAAAAAACAGGATGGATCCTCTGCTAAATAGTCATTATTATATGCTAAAGCCCTGCCCCTACATCCTCCACAGATTTTCCTAAATTCACAACGGCCGCATCTACCTTTAAGAGTATTTTCGCGATCTCGAAGTTTTAAAAAAATTTCGCTATCTTTCCAGATTATATCAAAAGGCCTATCTTTTACATTTCCAGCAGATATCTCTATAAAAGGGCATGGCCATACATCGCCATTAGATTTAATATATACAAAACCTCTTCCTGCTGTGCAGCCATGAAAGAGTTTTTCAGCTAATTTTTTCCATATTCCATCTTGGTATCCTCTCTTTTTCATAAGATATGGCCAATATTGAGGACCTGCTACAGGTTCTATAATAGTTGAGATTGATTTTTGTTTTTGTGCCAGGAATCTTAGCAACTTTTCATTTTTATTTTTTTTAAGAGTAGCTGGTTCAATGGCATTCCCTCTACCAACAGGGACAAGTTGATACATTAGCATAATCCCAGAGCCCAATCTGTCTGAAAAATCTACCAGTTCATTTAGACTTTCATAATTATACTCCATTGCCGTTGTGTTAATTTGTAAAAGAATTCCCGCTGCTTTCACCGCCTTTATTCCTCTAAGGGCAAGATTAAATGCCTTTGGATTTGCCCTTATTTTATTATGAATATCTGGGATTACGGAATCCAGACTTATGGCAACTCCCACGACACCAGCCTCTTTTAATTTAAATGCAACTTCTTCAGTGATCAGTGTTCCATTTGTGGCAATTACATTTGTAAGGCCTGCTGCCTTAGAATGATTTAGTAATTCAAAGATGTCTGCTCTTAAAAGGGGTTCACCCCCTGTGTAGACGAGCATCTTGAATTCATCAATTTTGGCCAGCTCATCAATTAACTTTTTTGCCTCATATGTGGTAAGTTCGTCCTTAGAGGGTTTTCCTCCAGCAGCATGGCAGTGGATACAGTTCAGATTACATGCAGAAGTTACTTCCCAGGCAGGATGTGCTGGAAAACCTATACATCCCATACCTAATGCCCCAGCAGCAACTGGTATGGATTTGAAAGAATGTCTGAGCAGCCATTTCCCAAATCTATCCCATTTAATAAGATGCTTAAAATAGAGGATACTCATAAGTTGCCTTAAGATCAGAGTAGGAGGCCAAAATATCTCAAGATTAATCCACTTTGGTAAATTGACCCTATTCATTTAGATAAAAACCGAACTTCCAATAGCTATAATATACGAGGTTGTAGTTCCCAGATTGACAAAGATGGTCATTGCGCAAATCTTCTCTAAGAGGTCTCTGTCCAGATATCTTTTTTGAAGCATAAACAGAACGAGAATTGCGGTAATAATAAAAATGGGAATATAAACTATTATACCTATAAGTGGGATTCCTTTTCTAAAAGATAAAAGAAAGCTTATCCAGGAGATAAGCGTCATCAAAATATATAGGAGAGCACCTGATTCTTTGCCGATTCTTACAAGAAGATTTTTCTTTTTCTTTATAATATCTGCAGGATAGTCAGGAAATTCATTGATGAGTATGACATTAAATATAGTAACTGCAATGGGAATTGATATCCAATTTACAATCTCCACAATCCTTCCTGTCTGCAAATAAAAAGCAGTTGCAACGGGTAACCACCCATAGCAGATCCCTATTAATATCTCACCTATCCCCCTTGAAACCCATCGAAAAGGTGGTGCGGAGTAAAAGAATCCAGATACAAGCCCGATTATACCCAAAGGAATAGTTAAGTATCCAGTGTTATAGTGGAATTGTAATATAAGACCGATAAAAATTGCCAATAGTGCTGTAATATGTGCTCCAATTTTAGCATGTGATGGAGGAACCAGTCCCTTTTGTAATACTTGAGTCCCCCCTGAGAACCTGTTTCTTTCCATCAATGCAGAAAGTCGATCTACTTCAAAGTCATAGTATTCCCCAATGTAATAGGTGCTTAGCATTATTAAGATTGTGGCAAATATACCCAAGAAGAATACAGACCAGTTAAAAGAATGAAAAAGGCTCCCGGATAAGACAGAGCCCAATAAAAAAGGAAAGATGCCCACAAGATGAAAAGGTAATCTTGAAAGTGTTAGATATCCTTTTAGTAAAGATCTCACATGCTTTTCCATAGTAAAGTGAGAGCTTTGCATAACCCTTTTTTACACTGGGGGTTATACCCCCCTCTGCGTCGGAGACCTTGCAGGTCGGAGACCGCTCCCGGGCGGAGACCAGATCCCCAAAAATTAACTTAAAATAACCCATAATTACAGCTTTTTCTGAGAGCTTTGAAAAATTCAAAGCTCTCGATATGGAATTAAAACTCTTCCTCTTCCAGTTCTATTCCATCCCTTTCAAACTGCTGATCCCTGAGTTCATGTGCCCTTCTTATCTCTTCCTCAGACCAGGGCTCAACAATCAGAGAGTCTGCCACAAGCTCCCATAGATACTTTATCTCCACACCCAGATCATATTCCTTGACTAAGGATTTCATCAACTGATCCCTGCAATTATGACATGGAGTTACCACCATTTCGGCCCCTGTATCCCTGATCTGCTTAGCCTTTATCCTTCCATAAAATATCCTCTCCTGCGTATAGGGCATTGCCCAAGCACCACCTCCACCGCCACAGCAGAAGTTATTCATCCTGTTTGGATACATATCCACAAAGTCTTCACAACACTGCTGCGTGATCCAGCGGGGCTCTTCAAAGTAGCCGTGTCCAAATGCCTTTTGGCTCTTTCTTCCGTAGTTGCAAGGATCGTGGTATGTGGTTCTCATCTTGTGGATGTTTTTATCCACCTTTATCCTTCCACTTTCTAAATATTCCTTTAAAAGATCATGCACAGATACAACCCTGTATTTTTCAAATACCTCTGGAAACCACATCTGCAACCCTAACCTGGTTGCATAGTATGCATGACCTCATTCAGGCAAAAGAAGCGTCTTACATTCTAACCGCTCCATATTTTCGACTATTCTTCCTACAATTGTCTTCATTGCCTCATCATCGCCGCTGAAAAGACCCCAATTTACACCTTCCCAATTCTCAGAAGAGACTGTCCAGTCCTCCTTAGCGCAGTAGAATATCTTCCACCAGAACTTCATATCATCAGGTTCTCCAAATGGCTCCTTACTGTTTATGGTAACCAACAAATTGGCACCCTTTTTATCCACAGGCACATAGAATCCCTCAAATCCTTCATCTTCCAGCTCCTTTCCCACATCAGCAAGCAGAAATAGAAAGTCATCTCTGGGAATCCCCAGATTATTCCCGGTCTTAAGGCACATCTCCACCCCTTTGTGTATGGGACCAGGCACCTTATCCCTATCTCTCAGTCCCCTTGCCTTTCTAAGCAGTTTAACTATCTCAACACCCTGTGGACATGCATATTCACACCTTCCACACATGGTGCAGATCCAAGGAAAGCGTGATTCAATAAGCTCCTGTTCAAGCCCAAGCACTGCCAGTCTAACTGCCTTTCTGGGGTCCATTCCATCTACCCCTGTTACAGGACATCCACTTGCACAGGTGCCACATGTGAAACAGACATCTGCCCACTCAGGTGCTACCCTGAGCTGACTCTTCTCTCTATCAATGCTTATGGCATCCACACTTAAACCCTCCCAACCAATTTATTTCATATTAATCAGGCACCTTATTTCATATTTTTATGGCAAAGTCAAATGATAAAAACATGTTTTTGGGCTTTACTAAGGATAAAATATTTCGTAAATATGGATTCATCTTAGAGTATCGGGAGGTAAGATATGGATTTTAGCTTTTCACAAAGGGAAGAGATGTTGAGAAAGAGTGTAAGGGAATTTGCAGAGGGTGAGTTGCCAAAAAAGATGGATATAATGGAAGAGACAGGTGAATTTCCAATAGATCTCCTAAAAGGTATGGCTGAAATTGGAATAACAGGGGTAATTACTCCCCCAGAATATGATGGAGTGGGGCTGGGATATATAGCAAGGACAATTGCTCTGGAAGAGCTTGGAAGGGTGTGTGCAGCGATCCCTATGGCAATGCAGGTGCACCATATGGCATGTGCTGCAATTGCAGATTTTGGATTCCCTGAGCAGAAGAAAAAATTTCTTCCTCCCCTTGCAAAGGGTGAGACTATGGGAAGTGTGGCAGTTACTGAGCCAAGTGGTGGATCTGATGTAATCGGTATAAAGACCCGGGCAGAGCTAAGAGGTGATAAGTATATCTTAAATGGGAGAAAATGCTTTATAACCAATTCACACACCTCAGACTTCTGGGTGGTGATTGCAAAGACAGGTGAGGGTGCAAAGGGCCTTAGTGCATTTATTGTGGAAAAGGACTTCCCAGGCGCAAAGGCAGGAAGAAAAGAGAATAAGGTGGGGCTTAGGGGTGCAAATACCGGAGAGCTTATATTTGAAGACTGCGAAGTTCCAAAGGAAAATCTTGTTGGACAGGAAGGTCAGGGGCTCACCATTGCCATAAAGACCATAAGTGAGACAGGAAGAACAGGTATGGCAGCCACTGCCCTTGGTATATTAACCGCTGCATATGAAGAGGCGGCACGTTTTGCAACAGAAAGGACCCTATATGGAAAACCCATCACTACCCTTCAAGCTATCCAGTTCTATATTGCGGAGATCTATAGCCAGCTTGAGATTGCAAGACTGCTATGCTATAGGGCAAGCTGGCTGAGGGATCAGAACATGCGGTGCGATTCAGAGGCTGCCCTTGCAAAACAATATACATGTGAGGCCGCTGTGATGGCGGCAAAAAAGGCAGTTGAAATACATGGATCGTATGGGATACTTAAGGAATACAAGGTGCAGCGTCTCCTCAGAGATGCCATGGTAACAGTTCCAGCAGGGGGAACCTCTGAGATAGGAAAGGTAGTGATTGCAAAAGAGGCCCTAAGGCCTTTTCAGAAATAGACAGAGATGCTTAAAAGAATTATCGTATGTCTTAAGCCTGTTCCTGACCCTAAGGAGTGGAAGAATATATCCCTTGATGAAAATACTCTGACCCTTAAAAGAGATGCGGTATCCCATATCATTAATCCACTGGATAAGAATGCCATTGAAGAGGGATTGAAATTAAAGGAGCAGACAGAGGCAGAGATCATATTAATGAGCATGGCTCCTGAAAGATATATGGAACTTCTCAGAGTAGGTCTTGCAATGGGAGCTGATAGGGGCTATCTGCTCTCAGACCCTGTTTTTGCAGGATCTGATACCCTGGCTACCGCACAAGTAATTGCATCTGCGTGTAAAAAGATAGGAGATTTTGATCTCATCCTCTGTGGAAATCAGACAATTGATGGATCTACTTCACAGGTGCCATCTCAGCTTGGAGAATTCTTAATGATTCCCAGTATAATGCATGTTCAAAAGATAGATCTCAGAGACGGGCTCTTCTTTATATGGCAGAGATTGGGTCATAGGACTATTACCTGGGAATCTCCCCCTCCCCTCCTTGTATCTGTAAGAGGTGAGATAAATAGACCCAGGTATGTAACTTTCAAGGGGATCTTGGAGGCTGAAAATAAAGAGATCATTCTATGGAATAATAATGATCTACCAACCGATCCCTCTCTTATCGGACTGAATGGGTCTCCTACCAAGATGAAGGGTCTAAAGATAAAAAGATATAAGAGAGAAAAGAGGAGATTAGAGGGAGGTAAAAAGGATATAGTAAAGGAAGTGGTGGAAAAGATCTATGAACTCCAACTCATATAGGGATGAGATTGTTGTATTTATAGAGTATCTGGGAGATAGGATTGAAGATGTAAGCTTGGAGTTGCTTAGCAAGGCAAGCCAATTAGAAAAAGAGCATTCTCTCTTGGTATCTTCCATTTTTTTAGGAACACCATCAAAAGATCTCATAATGCATCTTACCCGATATGGTTCACAGAAGATCTATCTTGTAGAAGATCCTGCCTTAAATGATTATCATCTTCTTGCATATACCCATATAATATGCGAGATACTTAAGAAGATAAGGCCTTCTATCTTTCTTATGGGGGCTACTCCACTGGGGATGGAGCTTGCTCCCAGAGTGGCTGCAAGGCTTAGAACAGGGCTATCTGCCCACTGTATTGATCTTTCTCTTGACGAAGATGGCAACCTGATTCAATCAGTTGCAGGCTTTGGGGGACAGGTAATTGCCATGATTGTCTGCCCTGAAAAGAGGCCACAGATGGCAACGGTTATGCCAGGGGTCTTTCAGAAAATTATTAGACCTTCAAAGGAATACACTGTAGATAAGATGGAATTTGATCTATCTAAGATCCTTCAGAATAGCCCCAAAAAGATTGGTGAAGAGAAGATAGAGGTCAAAAGCTACGGCCTTGAAAAGGCTGAAGTGATAGTTGCAGGGGGTTTTGGACTGGGATCAAAGCAAAATTGGGCACTCTTAGAGGAACTGGCAAAGATTCTGGGGGGGGCTGTGGGTGCCACGAGGCCTGCTGTGGATGAAGGATGGGCAGAGGAAGGGCAGATGATCGGGCAGAGTGGCATAAAGGTAAAACCAAAGCTATATATAGGGGTAGGGATATCTGGTCAGATGCACCATGTGGTGGGAATGGATGAAAGTGGCTATATCATATCCATAAATAATGATCCCAATGCAGAGATATTCAATGTATCAGATATGATAATAGTAAGGGATTTTAAAGATATCCTCCCTTTGCTAATTGAAGAATTAAAGAAAAGGCTTCAAAATTTTGAAAGCTAAGGATCCTGCAAGGAAGATGATTAAAATATCTATTGGCATTTGGAAAGGACAGTGATATTGTTAGAGAGCTTTGAATTTTTCAAAGCTCTCAGGTAATAAGATGAAACAAGGGCTTATTCAGGCATATATTGGCAAAGATTCCTATTCAATTTACACAATAATAGGTCTGATATTAAGGGCCACTGGTCATGGGTTTCAATCCCATATAATTCATCTTAAGGACTCAGAAGTTATAAATATTGTTGATAAAGTAAAGGCCTCTTTAAATCCATATCTTACAACAGATTATGCAAATGATTTAGATGATATTATACAATTGTCTTTACAGAAGATGAGCTCAGATATTCCAGATATAATGGTAATTCCAGGGCTTCTAAGCCTCATTGATAATAATGAAAAGAAGGTTAAGACACTTTTTAAAAATAGACCCCCTCAGATGGAGCTTGTAATAAGTGGTGAGGAATTACCTCAGAAATATCTCTCTCTAATGGATCTGGTCACTCAAGTCACGATTCTAAAGAAAGGGGATCTTCCCCATATTGAGATTATAACAGGAAATGGGAAAGGGAAGACCACATATTGCTTGGGAAAGGCACTATTTCATTCCTCTTCCGGGCTAAGCTCAAAGATATGCCAGTTTATAAAGTCTCCAAAGCGATATGGTGAAGTAAAGGCTGCTGAGAAGATCCCCAATCTGGATATTGAAAGTATGGGAGAGGGCTTTGTCTTTTCTGCTGATTCTCAAAATAGAGGAAAACATATCACCGCAGCAAAGAGGGCACTTCATAGGTGTAAGGAAGAGCTGGAATCAGGCACATTTTCACTCTATGTATTGGATGAAGCTCATGTGGCCATCTCCTTAGGGCTTATTGACCAGCAGGAGATCTGGGAGTTATGGGATCTCCCTAATCTTAAAGATATCCATCTTATTCTAAGTGGTAGAGGAGCACCTGCCTCTTTAAAAGATAGGGGCTCAATTGTGATAGAGATGAAAGAGATTAAACATCCTTATCAAAAAGGGATAGGTGCCAGGAAGGGGATAGAATATTGATAGAGACCATCTGGATTATAGGTTATGGAAGATTTGGAAAGATTGCACACAAAAGGCTTCTAAGTAAGGCAAAAAATTTGCTTATTGTGGATCCCTTTCCAAAAGGATCTATAAATTCTTCAGTGGCAAAAGTAGAGATGATTAAAGAGGATGGAATCAGGTATCTAAAAGACCATTTAAGGCCTGAGCCCCCGCCTGATTGGATAATCCCATCCCTCCCCCTGCACCTTCTTGCAGAGTGGGCAATAGCTCTTCTTGGAGATCAAAAGATAAAAAGGATTGGGGTTCCTTCTGAACTCTCAGGCCTTGTCCCCAATCCCATTAAGGGTGCAGATGGAAATCTCTATGTTAGTCATGCCACTTTTCTCTGCCCGGATGATTGCCCTGAACCTAAGGATATATGCACATATACAGGCAAAAAGAGGGGAAAGGATATGTTTAAGATCCTTGAGGAGCTGGAAATACACGCCTTTTCAGTTAAGGTCTTAAGAAGCCTCCAGCTTGCACCAGGTGTGGGAGGTTATAGGCCAAAGGATATGTTTCATATATTAGATGATATCAGACGATCTCCTGGTAGATACCTACTCTGCACCTCATGCAGGTGTCATGGAGTGATCACAGCGGTAGCTACCTACTGACCTCTTTTTTCCTATATTGATAATAGGCATCCCTTATGGATATATACGGATCAAGGGCAGATTCCTTAAGATCTTCATACTCTCCCAGTCTCAAAGAGGTATCATTTATCTCTTTGTATGCTCTGAGGCCGACGTTTTCTTTAAATTCTTTAAGGATATAGTTTTTGGGATCTAAAAATCCATCTCCAATGAGTCCTATGGTGTCTCTAAGGCTTGAAGGGCCTAAGAATGGCCAAACTATATAGATTCCATGCCCAATGCCATATCTTCCAAGGGTCTGGCCCAGATCCTCATCATGTGTCCTTATTTTAAGAGTCTTTGAATGGGATACAACATCCACAAACCCACCCACACCCACAGTGCTATTTACCAAAAATGCGGTGATCTCATCAGCCGCCCCCCTGAACTTTCCCTGCAATATACAATTTATAAATCTTACGGGAAAGGCAAGATTGTGGATGAAATTTTTTATTCCTTTCCTTACACCTAATGGGACTATTGTGCCATATCCCTTTGCCATGGGCCTTAAAAGCCAGAAATAGAGCTTGTCATTAAATTGAAAAGATACCCTGTTTATGGGCTCTAAGGGGTCAGGGATTCCTTTGTAGGTCTTTATCTCTTCATCCTCTTCATATATCTCATCACTAAACCCCTCTTCATCTGAAGACTGAATTGAAAGGAGAATCTTATCTTCAACCGGGACATTCTCCATGGCAATAGCTGCATTTATTGCTAATAAAGATAGAAAGAAAAAAGAGAGGTATAATACTATCTTTTTCAATGAATCTCTCCTACTTAGAGACCTTTTTCTTTAGCTTTTTTAATAGGGTATTAAATGAGGATCTTACAAGAATATTATTAAACTGAGCTCTGTAGTTATTGGTAAGGCTTACACCCTCAATTACCAGATCATATACCTTCCATTTCCCATTCTTTTTAATAAATCTATACTGAACCGGGATCTTCTGCCCTTTTTCAGTTATAACCTCCACCTTGACCTTTGCATATCTACCCTCTATCTTTTCATAGAGATAATGGACCTCCTCACCAGAATACCCCTCCACCTTATCTATATAGGTCTTTTCCAAAAGCCTGCTATAGAGGCTGATAAATTCCTTTTTCTCTTCTGGAGTTCTCTTCCTCCAGTGTCTTCCCAGTGATCTCTTGGAAAACTCCTCCCAGTCAAATATCTCATTTACTGCTCCCCTTATTAAGGCCCTTCTCTTATCTGTCATTGATTTACCCTTAAGCTTTGGATCAGACACTATCTCTATTATCCTCTCTGTGACACTCTTTATCATCTCCATAGGCTCTGCACTATGTGCTGATGATGGAAAGATGAAAACTACCAGTAAGATACATATTGCCGAATACCACATGACCCTTTTCATTATCTAACCCCTTTAAATCTATTCTACCTTCCCGAATGCATACTTAGAGATCATCTCTTCAAGACTAACAGACGGCAATGTCTCCATTATTCTTCCACCTGGTGGTATGATCTTATCAGAGGCACCAGGTGAGATCTCTAAGTATTTCTCTCCAATAAACCCCTTTGTCTTTATAGATGCAATAGCATCCTCCTGGATCTTTACATCACTTGAAATCTCCATAATCACCTTTGCCTGATATTCTTCAAGCACAATATCTTTGACCTTTCCCACCTCGACCCCTGCTATCATAACAGACGCACCCTTTTTCAACCCCCCTGTATTGGAAAATATGGCATATATCTCATATCCTCCCTTACCAAAAACCTCTAATCCCCCAATTTTTACTGACACATATGCGAGGGCAAGGATGCCAATAACCATAAATATGCCCACAGTGATCTCAATATCCCATCTTCTCATCTCTCTTCCCCTCTTATTCAAATACCCTCTTCTTAATCCTTCTTTTATCCAGGAGCTCATGAGGAGATTCAAACTCAGGCAAGGGGCCCTCAGGACTTCCCTTAATAAACTGCTGAATAATTGAATTGGAAGATTTCATTATCCCATCTGAAGATCCATAAAATATGATCTTTCCATCGTGTAGCATAGCCACCTTATCAACAATGCTGAAGACCTTTGGAACCTCATGGGTTACAATAATCCCCGTGAAATTAAATCTTCTATGACAGGATTGAATCAGATTCAGGATGGTGGTTGAAATTATTGGATCAAGACCTGTAGTAGGTTCATCAAAGAGCATAATATCCGGATTCCAGATAAGCTCCCTTGCAAGAGCTGCCCTCTTTATCATTCCTCCACTTAACTGCGAGGGATATTTATCTTCAGATCCCTTAAGCCCAACCTGTTCAAGTTCACGTATCACCCTCTCTCTGATCTCATCCTCTTTTAAATCCGTCTTTTCTCTAAGGGGGAAGGCCACATTCTCATATACCGTCATGGAATCAAAGAGGGCACCTGATTGAAATAGATAGCCCAGTCTGTTTCTAAAACGGAGAAGTTTCCTATGAGAAAGCCTTTTTATATCCTCTCCATCTATAATTATTCTTCCCTTATCAGGCTTCATCAATCCTGCTATGTGCTTTAAAAGCACGCTTTTGCCATACCCACTCCTTCCAATAACCGCTATTAACTCTCCCCTCTTAACACTAAAATTCACCCCTCTAAGTACATGATTTCCATTAAATGATTTATGTAGATCCTCAATCTTTATCATATCAATATCCTATGCAATATTTTTAAAACATAACCGATGTCAAGAAATAATCCCATACCAGCACAAGCACAGAGCTTAATACCACTGCCTGAGTAGTTGAAGTGCTTACCCCTTCTGCACCAAAGCCGGTGTAATATCCAGTGTAATATCCCTTAAAGGTGCATACCCATGATATGATAAAACCAAAATTGAGGCTCTTATATATCCCTTCCATAACATCTGAAAAATCCACATAATCTATCATCTCTCCAAAATATATCCCTGCACCCAGGCCAAGTAATTTTCCACCCACCAAGTAACCACCAAATATGCCGATGGTGTCAAATATGGCTGTCAGCAGAGGAACACATATCATTGCTGCAATGAGGCTTGGAACCACTAAGTATCTATAGGGGTTGAGACCCATAAGCTTTATCGCATCTATCTGTTCACTTATCCTCATGATACCTATCTCTGCGGTTATAGCAGATCCAGCCCTTCCAGTTACCATAAGAGCAGTAATTACAGGTCCAAGCTCCTTTACCAAAGATAACCCAACCATTGGCCCCAAGAATGCCTCAGATTCAAATCTACTAAGGCTTATATATCCCTGGTATCCAAGAACCATTCCGGTAAAAAGGCCTGTTAGAAATATCACAAGCAATGACTGAAAACCTATAAACTGAATCTTTTTAAGTATTAGCGAACCCTTCCATGGAGGAGTGATTGAATAGGCTATGGATTTAAAGAGGAATATCCCCATCCTGCCAAGCCTCTTAACCCTTCTAATACCTACTCTTCCAAAGCTCCTAAGCAGATTAATCATTGTCTTTTCAAACCCTATTTGAAATTTTTACTTCGCTTTAACACAACTCACCTGACTTTACAATAGTAAATCAGAAAGGCCTATCTCTTTTCTTTAATAATATCCGCTACATATGGTATAAAGACATTCTTAAGGATACTATCTAAGACATAATTTCTCATTACCTTTCTAAACATGGGGTGAGTATTTATCTTTGAAAGATAGTCAAGTATCCTACAAGCTATCTCCTTGGGGGATTCATTCAGGTCAAAGAAACAGACCCCTTCCCCTATCTCTTTAAATGGAGCGATGGTGGAACATGCAATGGGAAGCTTCATCACTCCTGCCTCTAAGAGTGGAAGGCCAAAGCCCTCCTCTTTGCTTGTCATAAGGAGCATATCAGCCAGTATGTATAGATCCCTTATAAATATCCTGTCTGGCACAAGTCGCTTTCCATCCTTAAATCTATACTCTGCCAGAATCGCAATATTTCCATTTAGATCTAAGGTCTCAATCCAATATTTAAGCCTTCGGTGGTAGGAGACCGCCTTGGATTCATGGGGATCATAGGCACCGGTTAGGATCAAAAGGACATCATATCCCTGCCTCTTTATCTCTCTTATAATATGGATAGAGAGTTCCAGATTCTTCCTAGGAGTTATCCTTGCAGGTTGAACAAAGACGATATCCCTTTCAAAAATATTTAACTCCGTGGCTAGCCTAAGGGATCGTTCATCAATGTAAAAAAGGCCTAAGGGATCAATTCCATTTGGAATCACCTTCCAGTCCGCATCTATGTATCTTTTAAAGAGTGCCCTTCGGGAATTTGAGATGGTTACATAATGAATATTAGGACTCACCTTTTTTAGTATATCCCAGGGAGGATTATGGAGGTATTCGGGGCAGTCCGCTCTGAAATATGGGGAGTCATGTGCCCAGCTTATAATTGGAGGATTACCACCCATATCTGCAAATCTATGTAGGGCATAGGTTAAGGCCAGGTTAAAATGCATATGTAACACATTATGGGCAACGATTATATCCAGGCCCTCTGCCCAGTCCTGAATTATATTAAAAATCTCATCTACAACACGTTCCAAGTCATCTGAATTGGTCTTCCTGCATCTTTCATGAAGCTCAATTATCTGAGGAGCTCTTGAACTCAATAGTGTCTCAATTCTGATATCATAATTATCATTGAAATCTTCTCCCATCCCGGCAAGTATGGAGATACTATGTCCCAATCTATAAAGAACAGATGCATGGTTGTTTATGATCTCTTCTACTCCTCCTACAACTGGCGGAATGGAGTAGTGAAGCAGACCTATGGAGAGTGTGTCTCTTTTCATCTCTAAGCATTTAGTATCATTAGATTAACTACTACCAAACATACGACAAAGACATTCCGTATTAAACTATTCTAAATCTTCCTTTCTCATTTCTCTTAATATATCTTCCACACAATATCTATCCTGCCACTTGTGCCTGTCCTCAGTATAATTACCCACCCCCTTTTCAAATTCCTGAATAAATCTTATAAAATCTCTAAGACCCAGTTCTTTTACTAAAATCTGATAGGCCTTCCGCTGAATTTCAATATTACTATTATAATAGCTCTTCTTTTCCATATAAGACCTCTTTTAATA
>CAYTXJ010000041.1:14632-16230 GCA_964440775.1 uncultured Desulfobacteraceae bacterium
CTTATTGATTTCAAATTCTAAGATTTCACTTGATATAAGGGTGAAAAGACCCTGTTCACATAAAGAAATAATAATCTTTATAGCCTCTGATTCAAAGTAAATAATAGGATTACTCTGATCATCAAAAGGCCTATTCAAACAGCAACAATCTAAATAGATCTTCTTCATCTAACTTTAACTACCAGTTGAATGTCTCAATCAGGTGCATCAATCTTTTCTCTAATACACTGTAAGAAAAAAATCTTTTTGCCAACTCATAGTTTCTATTTACCACCCTTTCCCTGTTTTCTGGCTCAAGCATCTCCCATATCCTCTTTATAATATCCCTTGTGATAAATCCTTCAAAGGCTATGGCCTCAAACCCCAAGGGCTCAATATCTTCTACAAATATGGAATAGCGATTGACCACAATGGGTCTTTTAAAATAGATGGTCTCTAAGAATGCATTTCCAAACCCCTCATATCCTGATGGATAACTAACAAGATCTGCTGCCTGGTATACATCATCAATATGGTATCTCCTACCACTTTCAATATTAAAGCTCCTCACAGGGCCTATCATATCTCCTATATAGATTATCTGAACTCCAAATCTCTCTGCATACTCAAATATCCTCCGCACATATACATCCCCTTCATCTCCTGATTCATGGGATATAACAAGTGAAGGTCTTTTTAATTCCATCAGGCTTACAAGTTCAATGCTTCTCTCTATCCATTTTCTGGGAACCACCCTGGTAGGCTGAAGCACAAATATGTCATCTTCCTTAAATCCTAACCTTTCCCTCAACTCTCTGCCTTTATAATTTTTAGCAGGTGGGGGGTTTTCAAAATCAAACACATTGGGTATTATCATATTGCTAACACCCTTTCTGTAGCTCAGCTCACGGGATGCATTTGAGTTTATTACCACATGCCTAATGGAGCGCAAGGTAGGTGGGAATGCATATTTGAGGTAGTCATCTACTGCATTTATAAGAAACCTCTTTCTCTCCCAGGAAAAATCATGATGATGTGCTATAGAGGGGATCTCTGTCTCTGATATAAACTCTGTTATGGCAACACCCAACGGGATATTCAGGGGTATGGCAAGTGCATTTTCAACTATCATAAGCTCTATATTAAAGCCGGATACAAATTCATACAGACTATCTTTTATCCTGGCCTTTATCTCTCCGATCCTATCTGTAACCCATCTGGGTCTGATGCTCCTTCCAAAACACTCATCCTGGACCTCTCTTACTTCAGGGTGATCAAAAAAGGCAAGGGGTTCAAGATAGGATATATCTTCGGGGGTTTCCAGCTTTCCTGCAAAGAAAAAACAGTTAAAGCCCTTTCTTTGAAGAACCTGATACCACTTAAAGGTCTCAAGGGAGACCCCATCGGTCCCTGCAAATCTGGTAGATACAAATCCGATATTTTCCATTTCACTATCCTTTTAAAGATATTTTAATGGAAATAATTTGACTAAACCAATTGACATTTTGAAAATTTTTTATATAATTGTTTTAAATTAATCAACATCTTATTTGAAATCTTTCATCCATTCTTGGGTGTATCCGGGCTAACTTTTAAAAAGGTGAGAGCTTTGAATTTTT
>CAYTXJ010000042.1:0-16205 GCA_964440775.1 uncultured Desulfobacteraceae bacterium
CTCCAACCTGCTAACACGCTGTTCAGTCTTCTCTTGAGCCTTGGCAAGCCTCTCTATCCAATGTTCCGTTTCTCTCTGAGCTTCAGCCAACTCCTGAACTATCTCTTTAAGCTCGTTAAATTCCTTTTTAGTGACGCTTTGCTCCCACTGCTCTCTTTGCTTCTCTATCTCTTCTAAAATTGCTACCAAAACACCCCTTAGCCCAGAATCAACCTGCTCTAAGAGACGATATATCTTGGAACTGAATGCCATTTACTGCTTCTCCAAGTTTAATTTTATAATTAGTATATTATCTTTTTTGGAAATATGGCAAGGATTTTTTTAGCATATACAGCGTTATCATCTGATGCCACATTTTTGGCAAATTTATCAGGACAAAAGCGGCTAATAAATCCCATTTGAATTTCACTATTTTTTAACAGGTAAGGGTGAGCATGGAGTGGGGAAGGATAAGTATATCGAGGGATTTTTTATTTAGTAGGTGAGAGGCCATCTGTAATGCCTTACTAATATCTGAAGCATATAACATATGAAGGGCTTTTATTATTTCAGGGTCCATATCGCTTATTAAGATAATCTTGGTCTTTTCAAGCACCTTTGCCATAATAAAGGCCCTCTGTGCTCCAGGGGGATACTTTTCACTTTTTAGTCTCTGAATAAGCCTTGACATATCCTTTTCAGATTTAAGGATCTTAAAAAAATTCTGCTCCCCTACTCCTTTTCCAACGCCCTCCGGACACTGGGCAGGCAGTATTATTATCCCATCCTCTTTCAATGGGCATCGGGGTGCAAAAAAGATATAGCTTGCCGCACGAGATGCCTGATAGAGATTTATATCCTTAGGATATCCCACACCTGCAATTACCACATCATATTGTCCACTCAATGGTGTCTCATATACTGATTTTGCAAATTGAACCAGTTCAAGATAGCAACTCTGCCAATGTCCTGCCATTATCTTAACAGGCCTTCCCTTAGTATCATTTACTGAATTCAGGATGAAATTAAGCCCAGCCCTACGGGCTCCTTCTGTAATAGCATGGTGAAAGGGATTTCCATTGATACTTCCGAGACGGGTATTAGGGTGGTCCAGTAAGAGAGGAGAATGGGTATAGCGGATGGTCTCTGCTCCTCCCACCCCTATTGTAATGCTCTTTCTTCCCCCTGAATATCCTGCATATTGATGAGGTTCTACAATACCTGTTGAGATTAAAAGATCTGCATCAACTGCTGTCTTATTTATAAAGAGGGGAATATTTTGATCTGTGTATCCAAGCCACTTTAACCTATCCTGATCCAAAGGGTAATGGTCAAGGCATCTAAATCTGTCTGCTATATCTCTTCCAAGCTTTAGCCTTTTTTCTTCAAGTGTAAGGCTTCTGTGCATTCCTGTCCCACAGAGAAGCACAATGTCCTTTTCCTTTATGCCTGCCTTTAATAGCTCCTCAATTAATGCCTTAATAAAGACGTGATCCGGGCATAAACGGGTAAGATCTGTAAATACTATACAGACAGTCCCTGCCTTTGAGGCAAGATCCTTTAAGGATTCAGAAAAGAGAGGCTCTTTTAAGGCAAGATAGGTAGAATTTTCCAGATCTTGGATGGCTTCAACTCTTTTGGGCTCTATGACTTTGACATTCATCCTGATGGGAATTTCAAACTCAAGCTCTCCCTTTCCGTATGGAATTCTATATCTCATAATTACAGATTCATCTTACCAGGATTTAAGATATTTTTAGGATCAAAAATACGCTTAAGAGCTCTCATCATCTCCATACTTATGGGGTCGTGTTCATAGGACATATAGGGAGCCTTCTCTAATCCGATTCCATGTTCACCAGTGAGTGTCCCCCCTGCCTTACATGTGACCTTGAATATCTCATCCACTGCCTTTCTTACCTTCTTTAACTGCACTTTATCCTTAGAGTGGAATATAATCTTGGGGTGAAGATTTCCATCTCCTGCATGTCCAAATATGAGAAATGGAAGTTCAAATTTTTTGATTATCTCAGATATCTTAGTAATCATCTCTGGTATCAAAGATATGGGCATTGCCACATCTTCTGATACATGGTCAGGGCCAAGTTCAATTCCAATGCTTCCTATCATCTTTCTTGTATCCCAAAGCCTCTCCCTATCTTCTCCACGCTCTGCCTTTTCAACACTCACTACCCTGTTTTTAAGAACAATATTATAGACCTTAGACATCTGAGCCTCTGCCTCTTTATGAGTAAATCCGTCCGTTTCAATCAATAGCATGGCCTCTGAAGGTGGAAGCTCTATCCCCTTGCTCTGCCTCATCAGTGCTATGCTGTTTTCATCAAGAATTTCCAGTGCACTGGGAATGATACCAGCGTGAATTATGTCACTAACTGCCTGGGCCGCATCCTTTAAGGTAGGGAAAAAGCATAATAGGGTCTTAAATTCCTTAGGTAAAGGTGATATCTTAATCGTTATCTCTGTAATAATTCCTAAGGTGCCTTCAGAACCAATAAAGAGGGAGGTAAGATCATATCCAGACACACTCTTCATACATCTTGTGCCGGTCTTTACAATCCTTCCATCTGGAAGCACCACCTCAAGACCCAATACATAGTGTTTGGTGACCCCATATTTTGCCCCCCTAAGGCCCCCTGCATTAGTTGCCACATTCCCTCCAATGGTGCAGACCCTGCTACTTGCAGGGTCAGGGGGGTAAAAATAGCCATATCTACTTAAGATTCTGTCCAGATCTTCATACACAACCCCTGGTTGAACCACAGCTACCCGGTCTTCAATACTTATCTCCAATATCTTATTCATTCTACATGTATCCACCACCACACCACCCTCAACAGGAACTGCTCCTCCAGCAAGTCCAGTGCCTGCCCCCCTGGGAATAACAGGGAATCCATGAATATTTGCAAGACTAAGAAGATGACAGACCTGAAGTTTATCCTCCGGCCAGACAATACAGTCGGGTCTGTGATGGTGATCAGATGCGTCATAGGAATAGGAGATAAGATCAATGAGAGAGTCTGAAAATAGTTCTTTTCCAAATATCTTCTTTATCTCTTCTTTTATCTCACTCTTCATCCCCTTTACACTTTTTAAGATAGAACCTCCATTTACAAAACATATTATCATCCCCTCTTATCAATGGGGATATACTCTCTAAGCTTTTGTCCCTGATAGATCTGTCTCGGTCTAAATAGCTTATTCCTGGGGTCATCCCTGCCTTCAAGCCACTGACTTATCCATCCAGGAAGACGGCCTATAGCAAACATAACTGTATACATATTGAGAGGGATACCCAAGGCACGGAGCAGAATGCCACTATAGAAGTCCACATTCGGGTAGAGATTGTGATCAAGAAAGTAGGGATCTTTAAGAGCGAGCTCCTCCAACCTTTGTGCTATATCTAAAAGGGGATCCTTCCTTTTAAGCTTTCTGAGAATCTTATCGCACACCTTCTTCATTATCTTTGCTCTGGGATCATAGGTCTTATAAACCCTGTGGCCAAAGCCCATAAGTCTAAATGGGTCATTCTTATCCTTTGCACGCTTAATAAAAGGTGTTACATCACCTCCATTTTCATATATCTGGGTAAGCATCTCTACCACCTTCTGGTTTGCCCCACCATGTAAGGGCCCCCACAGTGCACATATCCCTGCAGATATGGCAGCATATAGATTCACTTTCGCACTTCCAACCAGCCTTACAGCAGCAGTTGAGCAGTTCTGCTCATGATCCGCATGCAAGATCCAAAATACATTTAATGCCTTAACAAAGTCCTCATCTACCTCATAGGGTCGAACCGGGGAGTGGAACATCATATACAGAAAATTTGCTGGATAGGTGTAATCATGTCTCGGATATACCACCATATGCCCCCTGGATATCTTATATGACATGGCGGCCATGGTTCGGACTTTGGAAAGTAGTCTGGTTACAGTCACATTCAGCTCTTCTTCCTCTGATCTTTCAGGTATATCTGGATAAAATGCCCTGAGTGCATTTACCATGGAAGATAGTATCCCCATGGGGTGTGCCCTTCGTGGGAAATTTTCAAAAAAGTGTCTCATATCTTCATGCACCAGTGAGTGATCATTTAGAAGTACAGAGAACCGATTTAACTGGGCTCTGGTTGGAAGCTCACCATTAATTAAGAGATAGGCAGTTTCGACAAATGTTGAATGTTCTGCAAGATCCTCTATTGAATAGCCCCTGTATCTCAAGATACCCTTTTCTCCATGCATAAATGTAATGGAGCTTATACAGGTTCCGGTATTAGCAAGCCCATAATCTAAGGTAATAAGACCTGTCTGCTTTCTTAACTCTGAAATATCTAAAGCCCTTTCTCCTTCACTCCCTTTTATTATGGGAAATTCATATCTTTTTCCATCTATAATTAAAATGGCCTTATTATCCATTCCACTGCCCCCTCAGCTCTAAGGATATTAAGAGGCAACTTAGGGTTTCTTATCTATTTTGTCAAGAAGATGTATAGCTCCACCACACTTTAGATCCCTAAATGGAATAGTCTTTCTTTTAAAGGGCCTCATTGGGCATACCCTAATAGATACTCTTTGAGTCTTTGTTTGATATCAGATGTCGTATCTATCGTCCCTTAGGCACCGTTACCCTTAAAATTTTTGCAGATATAAGTGAGAATCCCCAGGAAATCTAAGTTATAATAAACATCATCCTCCTATTATGAGTGCGATCTTGCATACTGGCTATACAGCCAGTGTCTTTTGCTTCATCCTTACAACATCTCCATCATGTGCCTATTTACCCTTCCACTATTTCTAAATTTGTCCTGTGCCCACCTTCTATATGTTTCAGTGAGAGCCTTGAATTTTCCAAAGCTCTCAGAAAAAAGCTGTAATTATGGGTTATTTAGGTGTATAACCCCCAGTGTTAAAAGGGGTTATTCAAATGTCTCGTTTCAGTATATTGTTTTCTATAAAATTAAAAATCTCTTTTCTACAAGCTAATTCTTGTAAGTTCAGTTTTTAAGATATAAAATAATATGTTTAAAATTAAGATACAGGAGAAAAATGATATGGCAAGGCGAAAGGGTAGTAAGACAATAGAGGAGATAAACAAAAGGATTAAGCAGGGAAAGGCAATAGTATTAACTGCTGATGAGATGGTTGAGCTGGTTAAGAAAAGGGGGGCAAAAAAGGCCTCTATGGAGGTAGATGTGGTCACCACAGGAACCTTTGCTCCCATGTGTTCATCTGGTGCCTTTATCAATTTTGGTCAAACCAGGCCCACTATTAAGGCCTCCAAGGTATGGCTTAACAATGTGCCTGCCTATGCGGGGCTTGCAGCGGTAGATATCTATATTGGTGCAGCAGAGCCCTGTGAAGATGATCCCTTAAATAAGGTTCATCCAGGTCAATTTAAGTATGGTGGTGGGCATGTTATTCAGGACCTTGTAGCGGGGAAGAAGGTCCATTTAAAGGCAATTGCATATGGCACAGACTGCTATCCCAGAAAGAGCTATGAGACAGAGATTACCTTATCCGATCTTCCTTATGCTGTTTTGCTTAATCCCAGAAATTCGAATCAGAATTATAACTGTGCCGTAAACCTTTCTAATAAGACCATATACACATATATGGGAGTTTTAAAACCAAGGGCAGCAAATGTAAACTATTCAACCAGCGGACAATTGAGTCCCCTATTTAAAGACCCATATTACCGAACAATAGGTATTGGAACACGGATATTCTTGGGTGGTACAAAGGGGTATGTAATCGGCCCGGGCACCCAGCATAATCCTGAAGTGGAAAGATCGGAAAATGGGATACCATTGAGGCCTTCGGGGACATTGATGGTAATGGGAAATCTTAAAGAGATGCACCACAGATGGGTAGTCGGTGTAAGCATCTTAGGATATGGCTGCTCTATGGCAGTGGGAGTGGGCATTCCCATACCCATACTTGACGAGGAGATGGCCCGATTTGCCGGAATCTCAGATGAAGAGATATTCACCTACATTGTTGATTATGGAAAGGACTATCCAAATGGAAGATCTGTAAGCCTTGGCAAGGTAAGCTATGCAGAGCTTAAAAGTGGAACTATAAGATTCAGGGGAAAAGAGGTTCATACTGTGCCCCTGTCTTCATATAAACGGGCACTTGAAATCGCCCGTATTCTTAAAGAATGGATTGAAAAGGGCGAATTTCTGCTTACAGTTCCGCAGGCACCGCTTCCAGGAGCCAGATCCTTTGTGGGGAGCTAACCGATATCCCTTATGGAAACAGAAGACTTTGTAAATGGAAATTCTTTCATTCACCAGCTTGACCCCAGGGCCAGAGTTATAATCGCCATATGCCTTTCTGTGCTCATCTCTATCATGAATAAGGTGTATTCCATAATACCTTCCTTTGCCATATCAATTGTATTCCTTATGCTTGCAAGGCCTCCATTTAAAAGATTGCTTAAGAGGCTGATTCTGGCAAATGGATTTATAGCCATCCTATGGTTAGTGCTTCCCTTTTCTATAGAGGGAGTATCCATATTAAGAGTCGGCCCATTGAATATGACAGCAGAAGGAGTCAGATATACGGCTCTTTTGACATTTAAATCCAACGCAATATTGATCTTGCTTATAACATTCATATCCACAATGGATGTATTCACCCTTGCAAAGGCAATGCAGGGCCTTCATTTTCCATCCAAGATAATTCAACTCATCATATTCACATATAGATATCTACATGTTCTCCATCGGGAATATGAAAAGATGATCAAGACATTAAAGGTGAAGTGTTTTGAACCCAAAACCAACTTGAACACCTACAGGACATTTGCATACATGGTTGCAATGCTCATATTAAAGAGCTATGATAGATCCATCAGGGTTGAAAATGCCATGAGGTGCAGAGGATATAATGGGAGGTTTTATAACCTTACAGAGTTTTCCTTTAAAAGGGAAGATCTTAAAAAGATATGCATTATCTCATTTCTATTCTTTTTCATGGTGATACTTAAATGCAAAGAGATAACATACTAATCAGGCTTGAAGATATAACATTTTCATACACAAAAGACAGAAGGGTCTTAGATGGGATAGATTTTCAATTAAACAGGAAGGGAAAGGTGGGTCTCATTGGTCCCAATGGAAGTGGTAAGACCACCCTGTTTCATATTATTATGGGACTCATCGTTCCAGATTCAGGCAGAATTGAGATATTTGGAAAAGAGATGAAAGATGAAAAGGATTTTAAGGAGGTAAGGAGAAGGATAGGGCTGCTTTTTCAAGATCCAGATGATCAGTTATTCAGCCCTACAGTGCTTGAAGATGTAGCATTTGGCCCACTTAATCTCGGAAAATCACCTTCTGAGGCAAAAGAGATTGCCCTTGAAATTCTGAACTTTCTCGGATTAGAGGAGCTACAAGACAGACCCCCACACAGGCTTTCAGGTGGAGAAAAGAGATTAGTTTCCCTTGCTACTGTCCTTGCAATGGAGCCTGAAGTCCTGCTCTTAGATGAACCTACCAATGGCCTGGATCTGGAAACCCAGTATAGGATTAAAGATATCCTAAGGGAGCTTGATATATCCTTTATCTTTATATCCCATGATATGGATTTTATCTCACAGACAACCCAAAAGGTCTATGCTATGGTAGATGGAAAGATGATACTGGATGAGGGGGACATCCCCCACCCCCATTATCACGTACATGGCTATGGAAGACTTCCACATACCCATACAGAACACACCTATAGTCCAATACTTAAGGGAGTCAGAAGGGATGGAAAAGATAAAGATAGCTGATTTTGAAATAGTCCCTGAGGAGGTATTCTTTGTAATTGCAGGGCCATGCGTGATTGAAAGTGAAAGGCTTACGCTGGAGGTTGCATCTTTTCTTAAGAAATTGAGCAAAGAAAAAGAGATACCTATTATCTTTAAGTCTTCCTACGATAAGGCAAACAGAACATCCATTGAATCTTTTAGAGGGCCAGGCATAGAAGAGGGATTAAGGATATTAAAAAGGGTAAAAGAACAGATAGGGCTTCCAGTGCTCTCCGATGTTCACAAAGAAGATGATGTGGAGCTTGCAAAGGAGGTATTAGATGTAATCCAGATTCCCGCATTTCTGTGCAGACAGACAGATCTGATTATAAAGGCTGCATCCACTGGGCTTCCGATAAATATCAAAAAAGGGCAGTTTATCTCTCCATATGATATGGAGCAGGTAACCTTGAAGGCAATAAGTGTGGGAAACAGGAAATTGATCCTTACAGAGAGGGGAAGCTGTTTTGGGTATAATAATCTGGTGGTTGATATGAGATCCATTCCCATAATGAAAAAGATGGGCTTCCCTGTGGTATTTGATGCAACACATAGCGTTCAGCTTCCTGGTGGACAGGGGACCTCTTCAGGGGGACAGAGGGAATTCGTTGCT
This sequence comes from uncultured Desulfobacteraceae bacterium, assembly GCA_964440775.1. Lineage (GTDB taxonomy): Bacteria > Desulfobacterota > DSM-4660 > Desulfatiglandales > JALVMZ01 > CAYTXJ01. Next base: position 8,408 of record CAYTXJ010000042.1, read on the forward strand.
CCCTTGGCAAAGGCAGCTATTTCAGCCGGTGCAGATGGAGTGTTTTTAGAGGTGCATCCCGATCCAGATAGTGCCCTCTGTGATGGCCCTAACTCCCTACCCCTTTCAGAGCTACCTTTACTGCTGGATACACTCAAGGATATTCACAAATTAATCAATAGATAGCCTTATTTGCCTTTACATTGGTCTAGGTTCTGGTATAAGATTTGCATATGAAAAAGATTTTCCTTTATTCAATGCTCTTAGGATGTATCCTGATTTTGTCAATCCTCCTCTGTAAAGAAAGGAATAAAGACGGGAAATTAATCAGTGGTTCTCTGGATGTGGATATCAAGAAAAATGAGCTTACCATAAAAGGGATTAATCTTACAGAGACCTATCCTGAAAAGGGCATAAGATGGGAACTTCAAAGTGATGACTTGATATATGAAAGAGATAATGATACATTGTATTTTAATAGTTTCCATTTGACCTTTTATGCAGATACCTATCCTAAGATTGAACTATGGGGAAAGAGGGGTAGATATATTAAAGATGAAGGAAGGCTTCTACTCAGTAGAGATCTTAGGGTAGTATCTGAAGATGGATACCGTCTGAAATGTAAGTATGCAGAATTTAGTGCAGAGTCAAATATGATAAGGCTATGGGGGGATGTGGAATTAATAGGCCCAAATATAAAGCTTACTGGAGAAGACCTTTTAATCCATCTTAGAAAAAAGAGGGATCTCTTTTTATATAATGTTAAGGCATATATCTTAAAGGGACTGTTAAGTATATGAATGGTTTAAGAAATACTCTTTTTTTGACAATTCTGATTAGTTTTTTTTTAGTATTTTCAGCCAATGCATTTAATGAAAAGATTTCAGATATAACGGTTCAGGCAGAGAGTCTCCGAATTGATGAAGGGAAAAAGGTAGTTACCTTTTCAGGAAAGGTGAATGCAGATGCTGGCAACTTCATTATCAATTGTGAAAAACTCCGCATATACTATGGCAGGTTGGAAAAAGGAAAGGAAAAAGACAAAAAGATAAAGATAAAGAAGATAGCCGCGGATGGAAGTGTTAGGATTGAAAAGAGGGATGGAACCATTGCTACTGGAGATAGGGCATACTATGAACCTGCCCAGGAGATGATCGTTATTGAAGGGTATCCCACTCTTAGGCGAGGAGACGATAGGGTTGAAGGAGCCAAGATAATACTATTTATCAAAGAGAGAAGATACAAAGTGGTTTCTGATCAGAAGGTCAGGGTAAAGGCATCCATCACACTTAAGTAGATGAATGATGGTTGAGATTGAAAGAAGTGGAGATAGGCTTGAGATAAAGGGGCTTATTAAGAGCTATAATGGTAAAAGAGTAGTTGATAGAGTAGATATGGAAATTAATAGGGGAGAGGTTGTGGGACTTCTTGGGCCAAATGGTGCAGGAAAGACCACCACTTTTTATATTACAGTGGGTATGATTAGGGCGGAAAATGGGAAGATATTATTAAATGATGAAGATCTTACAGACCTTCCCATGTATATAAGGGCAAGAAAGGGGATTACCTATTTACCTCAAGAACCATCTGTTTTTAAGATGCTTACTGTGCTTGAAAATCTGCTCATAGTGCTCGAACATCTCCCTATACCCCGATCCCTGATAAAAGAGAGGGCAATGGAATTACTAAGAGAGTTAGGTATTCAACACCTTGCTGAGCAAAAGGCGTATACACTTTCTGGAGGAGAAAGAAGAAGACTTGAGATCACAAGAGCCCTTAGTATCTCCCCTAAGTTTTTGCTATTGGATGAGCCATTTGCTGGTATTGACCCACTGGCCTTAGATGATATAAAAAGGATAATAGGGGAACTTAAAGCAAAAGGTATAGGAATTATGATATCAGATCACAATGTAAGAGAGACGCTGAGTGTATGTGACAGAGCCTATATCATTAATGAGGGTAAGATAATTGAGTCAGGAAGCCCAGAGTATATTATAAACAGCAGTATTGTTAGAAAGTTTTACTTAGGAGAAAGTTTTAAGATTTAGATCATGGCAAACCTACAACTCAGACAGGACCTTACCATAACCCAGCAACTGGTTATGACCCCCCAACTCCAGCAGGCAATAAAGCTGCTTCAACTTTCAAGACTTGAACTCATTAGGACCATAAGACAGGAGATTGAATCCAATCCTATCTTAGAGGAAGAGATGGATTTGTCAGAGCATGAAAGGATCATAGGTAATGAACCGGAACTTATAGATCCGTGGAAATTGCCAAAAGAGGGCATATCTGAGCAGGCTGAGAGGGAGTCAGACTGGGAGGCATATCTTAGTGAATTTCAGAGCAGATGGGTTGAAGATACAACAGAGGATAGAGAATATCCCTCATTTGAAGCATTTACCTCTCAAAAGACCAATCTTTCCTCACATCTTATGTGGCAATTAAATCTTAGCAAACTTACAGAAGAGCAAAAAAGGATTGGAGAATATATAATTGGTAATCTTAATGAAGATGGATATCTTATTGTATCAATAGATGAACTGGTGAAGATGACCGGCCACTCTAAGGAGGAGATAGAAGAGGTTTTAGGGGTGATTCAGACTTTTGATCCTGTGGGAGTGGCTGCAAGAGATACAAGAGAATGCCTGTTGCTTCAGGCCAGGTTCCATAAACTTGGAAATACCATTGTGGAAGAGATAATATCTGAGCATCTACACGCTCTTTCCAATAAGAGATATGATCTCATTGCCAAGGCCTTGAAGATTTCAGTGGAGGAGGTATTAAAGACAGTAAAGATAATCTCTGGATTTGATCCAAAGCCAGGACGAAGATACAGTGATGAGCAGACCATATATATTGTGCCAGATATATATATAGTTAAAGTTGGAGATGGTTTTGAGATAATCCTCAATGATGATGGACTGCCTAAGCTTAGGATTAACGCCTTTTATAGAGATCTTATATCACAAAAGGATAGTGTGGATGAAAAGACTAAGGAATACATACAGGAAAAGCTCAAATCTGCAATGTGGCTTATAAAGAGTATCCATCAGAGGCAGAGGACCATATTCAGAGTAACTGAGAGTATATTAAAATTTCAGAGGGAATTTTTTGAAAAGGGAATTTCATATCTAAAACCATTGGTATTAAGGGATGTGGCAGAGGATGTGCAGATGCATGAATCCACCATAAGCAGAGTAACCTCTAATAAATATGTGCATACACCTCAAGGCATATTTGAATTAAAATTCTTCTTTAATAGTGCTGTTGATGGATTTGATGGAAAGGCGGTTTCCAGCGAGACCGTGAAGGAAAAGATCAGAGAGATAATAAGATCTGAAAACAAAAAGAGGCCATTTAGTGATCAAGAGGTTGTTGAAATACTAAAAAAATATAATATAAATATTGCAAGGAGAACTGTAACTAAATATAGAGAGGCATTGGGAATATTGCCTTCCAGAAAGAGGAGGGAGTTATATTGAAGGGAGGATATAATGGAGCTGAATATAACATTTAGACATATGGAAACAACTGATAGCCTGAGGAATTATGCCATTGATAAGATTAAAAAGTTAAAAAAATATCTGGATACCCCACTGAATGCCAATATGGTTTTGAGTGTGGAAAAGTTTCGCCATATTGCAGATGTGTCTATTTATATGGATGGGGCAATAATCAGGGGAGTTGAAGAGACAGGCGATATGTATTCTGCCATAGACTTAGTGGTGGATAAGCTGGAAAAACAGATAAAAAAGCATCGCTCCAAGATAAGGCAAAAACGAGGTGAGGAGCAGGTAAGAGAAAATAGGGAAGATACGGAATCCTTGGAGGAGAATCTGATTGAAGCAGAACAGATGATTGCAAAACCTATGGATCCTAATGAGGCATTGATGCAACTTAAGGCCAATGGTCTTGAGTTTATTGTATTTAGAAATTCAGCCACTCAGAAGATAAATGTTCTTTACAGAAAGTCCAATAATAGATTTGGACTTATTGAACCATAAAATAGGAGAGGTAGTGAAATATGAAAATTTCAGATCTGTTATTTGAAGATACTATAATTACAGAGTTAAAGGCTGTAAGTAAAAAAGAGGCACTGGAAGAGCTGGCAGATAGGGTAATAAGGCATATACCTAATCTGAGTAAGGATAAGCTCTTAAACATACTTATTGAGAGGGAGAATTTGGGTAGCACAGGTATAGGAGAGGGCGTTGCCATTCCCCATGGCAAATACAAGGAGATGAAGGAGCCCATATTAGGATTTGGTAAGAGCACAAAAGGTATAGATTTTGATGCAATAGATGGAAAGCCTGTGCATCTAATCTTTATTCTCCTTGCTCCAGATAATGCCACAAATGTGCATCTCAAAACCCTTGCAAAGATCGCAAAGATTTCAAAGAATAGCTCACTTAGGAAGAGACTTATGGAGGCGAATAGCCCAGAAGAGATATATAGGGATATTGTAGAAAATGAGGAAGATATAGACTAAGAAGAGGAATAGTGTGATAGGTATAATAATTGTGGCACATGGAGATATTGGAGATTCCCTTATAAAGGCGGCAGAGCTTATTCTGGGCTCCATCGATAATACAGATATTGTAAGGATTCAGCGAAATATAATATGTGAAAAATTAAGGAAAGAGATCCAAAAGAAGATGGAAAAGGTGGACAACGGGGATGGGGTAGTGATACTTACCGATATGTTTGGAGGAACTCCTTCTAACATAAGCCTTTCATTTTTAAATAATGAAATGGTTGAGGTGATAAGTGGAGTAAATCTTCCCATGTTATTAAGCATAATACAAAACAGATCAAGTTTAGGGCTTAAAGAATTGGCTCTCAGGGCCATGAAGGATGGCATTAAGGGAATATCTGTTCCCAGAAGAAAGCTTCGATCCTGATGTTTACATTTGAAGAAGTTACAAATGAAAATATATATAGATATCTTGAAAAGATAATGGATATTGAAAGAGAATCTTTTTCAACACCATGGACCTCTATATCTTTTTTAGAAGAAGTCAAAAAGCCTCTCTCCCATTTGTGGGTTGTAATAAAAGAGGAGCAGGTTGTGGGATATATATGTTTTATAAAGGTAGCAAATGAAATACAGGTTATGAATATAGCCGTTACCCCCAAGCTTAGAAGAAGAGGTATAGGGACAGAGATTATGAAAAGGCTTATGGATTATTCACAAGAACATGAGATCAGATCCATATGGCTTGAGGTAAGACCATCTAATGTGGCTGCAAGAACCCTATATAAAGGCTTAGGATTTAAGAGCTGTGGAATCAGACCACGATATTATCAGGACAGTGGCGAAGATGCAATTATTATGAAACTATCCCTAAGTTCTAAAGTATCCAAAAAGGAGGTTTGATATGGCTATAAGATTGGCCATAAACGGCTTTGGAAGAATTGGAAGGTTAAGTTTCAGAGCAGGCCTATTTAAGGAAGAGGTAGAATTTGTGGCCATTAATGATATTACAGACCCCTCCACTCTTGCACATCTTTTAAAGTATGACTCAGTGCATGGCAAACTGCCTCAAGAAGTATCCAATAAAGATAATAAAATAGAAGTAGATGGGAAAGAGATAGATGTATTTCAAGAAAGAGATCCATCAAAACTCCCCTGGAAGAATTTAGGTGTAGATATTGTGCTTGAATGCACAGGGATCTTTAGGGAAAGGCAGAAGGCGATGGCTCACATTGAGGCAGGTGCAAAGAAGGTCATAATCTCTGCTCCTGCAAAGGAACCTGATATAACCATAGTTATGGGAGTAAACCATAATAGATATGAACCTTCAAATCACCATATTATATCCAATGCCTCTTGTACCACAAACTGTCTTGCACCAGTGTGTAAAGTGCTTCTGGACAGCTTTGGACTTGAAACAGGCTTCATGACCACCACCCATTCATATACACAGGATCAGAGGCTGTTGGATGCACCCCATAAAGACCTTAGAAGGGCAAGAGCAGCGGCACTTTCCATGATTCCAACCACAACTGGAGCAGCAAAAGCAGTAGGGCTTGTTCTTCCTGAGCTTCAGGGTAAACTCACAGGTATGGCAATCAGAGTCCCAACTCCCAATGTATCCTTAGTGGACCTGGTTGCAAAGATTAAGAAGAGGGCAAGCGTTGAGGAAATTAACAATGCTATGAAAGAGGCATCTGAAGGGGAACTTAAGGGGATATTGGGATACTGTGAAGAGTTGCTTGTCTCTACAGATTTTAATGGCTCATCACTCTCTTCTATTGTAGATGCACCATCTACTATGGTAATTGAAGACCTCGTAAAGGTGCTTGCATGGTATGATAATGAGATGGGCTATTCACATAGGATGATAGATCTTGCAATATATATAGGAAAGAACCTATAAGGAAGGATAGAGATGAGTAGAAGGCCATTAATTGCAGGAAACTGGAAGATGAATCTAAGTCTAAGTGAGGCAGAAGAGCTTGTCCATAGCATTGGAAAAAAGGCGCAGACCTTGGACGATAGAGATACCTTAATTGCTCCTCCTTTCATATTAATAGCTGCACTTAGCCCTCTTGCTGAAAAATATGGGATCATATTAGCTGGGCAGAATATGCACTGGGAAGATCGAGGTGCCTATACAGGAGAGGTTTCAGGAAAGATGCTAAAAGAAGCAGGATGCACCCATGTAATAATCGGGCATTCAGAGAGGAGGAATATATTTAGAGAAGATGATAATATGATAAATCAGAAGACAAAAAAGGCACTGGAGATAGGACTAACACCAATTCTGTGTATAGGAGAGAAGCTAAATGAGAGGGAGAAAAACAGGACCATTGAGGTTATAGGATCGCAGCTTGAAAAAGACTTAAACGGTGTAGATTTAAATGCAAATGGAATAATAATTGCTTATGAACCTGTATGGGCCATAGGAACAGGTAAGACAGCCACTCCTTCTCAGGCACAAGAGGTCCACGAATTTATAAGGGATTTTCTTAAAAATAGCTATTCTCAGGAGATATCAGAAGAGACATTGATCCTCTATGGCGGAAGTGTAAGACCTGAAAACATATCCCAACTTATGGCCCAACCCGATATTGATGGGGTGCTTGTGGGAGGAGCAAGTCTTAAAGCAGAGACATTTATTCCTATTATGGAATATGGGTGTTAAAAAAATATTGAAATGGGGGAAAATAAGAGCATAATATAAGTTGGTATGAAGGTAATAATACTGGGAATACATGTTTTAGCATGTCTTTTGATTATATTCATTGTCCTTATTCAGAAGGGCAAGGGAGCGGAATTGGGGGTTGCGTTTGGAAGCTCATCAAGTCAGGCGTTGTTTGGGCCTGGAAGTACAACTAGTTTCCTACATAGGCTTACAACTATCCTTGCTGTAATATTCATGATAACTTCAATCGCACTTACCATGATGTCTGGCAAAGTAAAAAAGGGTTCGGTGATGGAAGATGTAACTAAGAATGCTCCTATAACCCAGAGTGCTGAAAAGCCTTCTCCTTCTAAAGGAGGAGGGCAAAAATAGGGGCTTTAAGATATGATGTGCCGAAGTGGTGGAACTGGTAGACACGCTATCTTGAGGGGGTAGTGGGGGAAACCCCGTGCGGGTTCGAGTCCCGCCTTCGGCACCATTTTCACCTAATAATTTCAATTACTTACAAGAATCAGAATTCCTAAAAATCCGTATCAGATTCGTATCAGATTTTGACGATAACTTTTTCGCTTTTTTATCCGTTTTAACGCCAATTTTGGAATAGATTTTTTTGAGATCCTCTGCTTGCATTCTGAAGTATCTTTCAAATGCTTGATTGGTTGAATGCA
>CAYTXJ010000043.1:0-16119 GCA_964440775.1 uncultured Desulfobacteraceae bacterium
TGTCATTGCGAGCGAAGCGAAGCAATCTCATACCTTTTATAGATTGCTTCGAGTCTTTTAAGACCCTCGCAATGACAGATTCCATTTACAGCTTTTTTCTGAGAGCTTTGAATTTTTCAAAGCTCTTCTTATTGCTTTAGGGTATTTAAAGTCCTTTCTAAACTTTCCATGTCTTCTACATTTAAAACAGGAATTGATGAGTCTATATCCTTCATCATATTGCTCAAGACCCTCTTAGGCCCAATCTCAATAAATAGATCGCACCCATTATCAATCACCCTTTCAATCCCCCCTCTCCAGTTTACCACATGATAGAGCTGAGTATATAATTCTTCCCTTATATGCTTGGGATCAACAATTGCCTCTGCAGCCACATTTGCCATAATGGGTCGCAGTGCAATCTTCATATCCTCCCCTTCAAGCTCCTTCTTTAACTTTGCTGCAGCTGGCCTCATTATAGGGGTGTGAAAAGGCCCTTCCACCTTTAGTATCTTTCCTATCTCTCCTAATTTTTTAAGCCTCTTGGAAAGCTCATCCATCTTTTTCTTTGGCCCCCCCACCACCACCTGTTTCTTAGTGTTGTTAAGGCTTATATACAGGCTATATTCTTTGCAAAGATCGCATAACCTCTGATAGTCTATATCATTCTTTCTGCTTACCACTGCCATAAGGCCAGAGTCTGGATAAGACTTCCCCGCCTCTGTCATAAGATCTGCCCTCTTAACCACTACTCTTAGAGTGTCTCTATAATCCATAACACCTGCCACTGTCAGTGCTGTGTATTCTCCAAGGCTATGGCCTGAAAGGATGAATACGGATGGGTCAATACCTTCCTCTTTGCACTTCTCCTCAAATACCCTGTATGCCGCATATGAAGTGATAAATACGGCTGGTTGGGTATAGATGGTCTTATTCAGATCAAGGCCATGGTGGATAAACCTGGCCAATTTGTGTTCCTTAAAACAGAGATCTGTCAGGTCATATCCAAGTATTTTGCTTGCCTCATCATATATCTCTTTGACAAAAGGGAAATTGTCATAGAATTCCTTGCCCATACCCGTATATTGTGAGCCTTGACCTGGGAAAAGCAGGGCTATCTTTCCATATTTCATAATCTACTCCTGTGTCTCTTTCCTTTCTAAGGGAATGGCCTCATCTATAAGCATTATGGGTATATCCTCTTTTATTGGATACATAAGCCTGCAATTTTGGCAGATAAGACCATCACCCTTCTCTGAGAGATAAATATCTCCTTTACACTTAGGACATGCAAGTATTTCCAGAAGCTCTTTACTTATTGCCATAACAACTCTCCTAAAATAGATTTAGTTTAAAATATATAGCTATGAACAATACATATGTCAAAAGCCTAAAACTTTAAAAGCTCCCTTATCCCTTCAAATACCATATCTACACATATCCCTTCCATACATTTCATATCATTACAATTCTTTTTAAAGCAAGGACTGCAATCAACCTCTGCTCTTATCACCAGATGTCCATCTCCATAAGGGCCGGTTCTTACTGGATCTGTGGGACCAAAAAGAGCCAAAACCCTACATCCCACTGCAGCACCTATATGCATGGGACCGGTATCTGGAGAGATGAGAATACTGCATCTGGAATAGAGATATGCAGCCTCCTTTAAAGACAGAATTCCAGAAAGATCCAATGCATCTGTTTTCATATCTCTTTTTATATCTGAAATTACCTTCTTATCCTCCTCTGATCCTGTAAATATCACCTTATAGCCGAGCTCACGGAAGATCCTATCAGATAGCATCGAAAAGCGCTCCTTTTGCCAGCATTTTGTCTTCCACCTTGCAACGGGATTTATGGCAATAAGTCTTTTTGATCTTAGATATTCTTTTGGTACATATCGCTCTATCTTTTTTCTGTCACCATGACTTATGGGAAGCTGGATAGGCAGTCCATTCCCTGATGCCAGACCCAGGTAATCTAAGGCCTTAAGATAGCGATCAATGGCATGCTGTTCCTGACTTATCCTATATGGGCCTTCATTTATAAAGAGAGAGCTGCCTTCCCTTGCCCATGAAAAACCCACCTTGCGTTTCCCTCTTACAATGGAAATCATGATCCCGCTTTTAAGCAGACCCTGAAGATCCACTACCAGGTCATATCTGTGTGACCTTAAATCTTTTAAAAATCCCTTTGATTCCTTCAAAATCCCCTTTATATTCCCTGCAGTTAACATCCCTTTCCATCTTTTTTTAGGAAATACTATCACCTTTTTCAAATCTTTATGACCTTTGATAAGCTCTGCCCCTTCCTCCTCTAAAAGCCAATCAACTTCTGCATCTGGAAGTGCACTCTTAATAGATTGCAAAAAGGGAATGGAATGCACTATATCCCCAATTGAACTCATCTTTATAATAAGAATCCTTTTAATCTTATCCTGCTCTATCTTGCATTTTGAGTAATTATCCATTTCACAGCATCCTTTAAATCCACTGCAACGTAATCTGGCTTAATATCTAAGTATGGAAACACATATTCAATATCTCCAAGGCCATACCCTGTCTTTACCAATATACCTTTTAGATTACATCTCTTTGCAAGCTCTATGTCGGTATACCTATCACCGATCACATAGGAGCTTTCCATATCAATAGGGAATCTTTTCTGTGCCAATCTTATAAGCCCCGGCCTTGGCTTCCTGCATGAACATTCCTTTGAATATTCAGGAATCTTTCCATTTGGATAATGGGGGCAAAAGAGTATATCATCAAGATATGCCCCCTCTCTTTTCAGTGCCTCTCTGAGGTATTCATGAACCTTATGTACCAGTGAGATGGGGAAGTATCCCCTTGCAACCCCTGACTGATTTGATACCACAATTACCCAAAACCCCCTTTTATTTAAGGTGCGGATTGCATCAGGTACAAAGGGAAAGATCTTGAATCTATCTATATGATTTATATATCCCATCTGCTCATTTATAGTTCCATCACGATCAATAAATACCGCGGGTCTTTTTATTTCACTATGTGCCATAGCTCTTCCACCTCTCTCCATACATCTTTTACTTTGACACTTTTAAGGCATATATAGCCATTTTCACAATGGGTCTTAAAGCATGGAGAGCATTCCACACTACCTTGGATGACCCTGGAATTAGCGCTTAGAGGCCCTGTTCTTTTAGGATCGGTTGATCCAAATATGGATACCAGAGGGGTGTTAAGAGCAGAAGCCACATGCATAAGCCCGGAGTCATTACAGACAAGGACCTTGAGATTCTTTATGATCCCTATGACATCCATAAGTGAGGTCCTGCCACATAGAGAGATAGGGGAATGTCTCATACCTAATTCAACCTTTTTACAGATCTCCTTTTCCTTTCCGCTTCCCATTATCACAACCTCTGCACCAAGGCTTTCAATTGCCATATCAGCAATCTTTGAAAAATATTCCTCAGGCCATCTTTTTGCTGGCCCATATTCGGCCCCTGGACAGATCCCAATGAGTTCAGTCCTGTTTTTAACACCAAATCTTTTCAATATCTCACATCCCCTCTCTTTTAGCTGATCTGAGATATGTAATCTGGGAATTTCATCCCTTATCTTTAGACCCATACCTCTGACTATACCTTTATAATATTCGCTGTGATGAAGACTATCTATCTTTCTATTCCTCTCAATTATGTGAGTAAGAAGTGGACCCCTCATATCAGTTGCATATCCCACTCTTATCTTTATCCCTGATAGATATGCAATAAGTGCTGCTTCAAAGGCATTTTGAAAGAGAACTGCCATATCAAAATTGCGCTTTCTTATCTCCTTTACCACCTTAAGTATTTCCAATGGATACATTAAAAATGATCGGGGCTTTTGATATAATATTATGCCCTTAATAAAGGGCTGAAGTCTATATATCTCATATGTCCATGGATTACAGAGCACATGTATATGGGCTCCTTTATAGCCTTCATGTATGGCGTTGAGGGCTGGAAGAGCCATTATGGCATCCCCGATCCAATTTACCCCTCTTACTAAAATCTTAGATATGCCATCCCTAATCATATGCCTTTTTAATTCTCTCTCTTATCATATTAAAAAAAAGGGACTTATCAGAAACTATCTCAAATCGTATCCTTAAATAACCAAGTTCAGGATATCTTATATTCATATCCTTTATTCTCATCCAGTCCTTTTCTGTGGTGATAATAAGATCAGCCTCGTGCATGATCCTTTCTTTTTCAAATAGATCCACCTGTCTTGGGCTATAGAAGCTGTGGTCCCTGAGGAGTATAAAATGGGATACATCTATATCTAAGGATCTCAATGTCTCAATAAACTCCATCCCCTTTGCTATTCCGGCAAATGCAACCACCTTTTTACCCCTTAGATCATCAAGGGATATCCTTTCTCTTAGATATGGAAATACTATATCCTCTGGTATATGTTGCGCTAAGAATACGGGCTTTTTAAATCTCTCTGTTATATATCTCTTAAGCCCTTTGACCTTCTCTGATTTATCAGCCCTGGTAAGCAGTATTATATCTGCCCTTTTGAGCGAATCTATCGGCTCTCTTAGCGGACCCCAAGGGATGAGCCTTCTATTTCCAAAAGGATCTCTACTGTCTATCAGAACAATATCAAGGGATCTTTTAAGTGAGATATGCTGAAATCCATCATCTAATAAAAAGAGGTCGGTATTAAATCTTTTTAGGGAAAGTTTAGCGCCGAGATGTCTATTCTTTGAAATTATTACAGGAACTCCTTTTAGGTTTTCAGAAAGAAGGCATGCCTCATCACCGGCCTCCTTTGCACTCATAATTATCCTTTTTCCATCAGATACTATACCAACTCTTCCATGAAATTTTCCTCCATATCCCCTCAGAACCACAGATGGGTTATATCCTTCCTCTTTTGCCCATCTGCAGAGCATAATACATGCAGGGGTCTTTCCTGTGCCACCAAGCACAATATTTCCAATGCTAATTACAGGAACTGGGAGGGTATCTGGTCTTATTAACCGCTTTCTTAATTCGGCCCCAAATCTGTAAAGTAAAGATAGGGGAGCTAAGATGGGGCTAAGGATGCAGGATCTTTTTTGTATCAGCTCCCATAGCATTCCATAAGCCCTCTTATCTCTCTAATTACCCTATCAATGGCTCCCTTATTGGAGAGGACAAATCTCCTTGCCCTATCACCCATATCTTCTCTGTTTTTAGGATCAGAAAGGAGAAATCTTATTACCTCAAAGAGTTCCTCCTGATCCTTTACCATCTTTCCACCACCAAAGGAGATCAGCATCTCAGACATCCTTAAAAAATTATGTATATGAGGGCCAAAGAGTACTGGAATACCAAATATTGCAGGCTCACATAGATTGTGCCCCCCTATGGGGACAAACGATCCTCCCACAAAACTCACATCCCCTACTGAATAGATCTTTGAAAGCTCACCCATCGTATCTAAGATAAGCACATCATAAGAATGTGATATATTAGATCTTAAAGAGGTTCTAAACCCCATATTCTGTGAGATCCTAAATAGCTGAGTGCACATATCCAGCTTTCGTGGTGCTATTATAAGAATAAGCTTGGAAAAGATATCTTTTAGTCTTTTATATACATTCAATATAATCTCCTCCTCCCCTCTATGGATACTCCCGGCTATCCACACAGGAGATGCATCCCTTAGATTCAGTAGCTTTCTCCACCCCCCTCTCTCTTCTTCAGTTAAGATAGTAGCTTCTTGATCAAATTTTATATTTCCCACCGTCATTACCTTGCTTTTATCTATACCGACGTCTATGAGTCTCTTTGTATCTATATCAGACTGCATAAACAGAAGATCAAACATGTCTATAAATCTCTTAACTATAGAGGAAAATCTGGAATACCTCTTATAGGTTCTTGGGGATATCCTTCCATTTAAAAGGACACACTTTACTCTACTCTTCTTTAATTGGTATAAAAGCCCTGGCCAGATATCGGTCTCTACAAGGATAAACAGGGACGGTGAGATCATCTTAACAAGCCTTTTTCGTAGATGAGGAAGATCCACTGGCATAATAAGCCTCTTATCTGTAAATCTCCTTATATCGGTATTGCTATTAGATAGCCCAAATCCTGCGCTGGTACTCACAGTAAGTATTATCTGTTTTTCAGGAAACTCTACCTTCATCCTCTTTAAAAACGGTAAGGCAGATAAAAGTTCTCCGACTGAAAGGGTATGTATCCAGACACAAGAACCTGTGGATTTCAACGCAGGCAAGGAGCTCAAACCCCACCTATGTCTCAGATATGGACTCTTTTTAAAATTTATAAAGGGAATGGCACATGTCCAAAAGAGATTAAAAGAGATGTCATATAGAAAGATTAATGGATCCATATCAGACTTTTCAAACCCTCAGGGGAAGTTCTATGATACATCTTGAACCGTGTGGATGGTTATCTTCAATACGTATATCGCCATTATGATCCTTTATGATGGTATTTACAATGGTAAGTCCCAGACCTGTTCCATGCTTTTTTGTAGAAAAATATGGCTCAAATACCCTACCCTTATATTCAGGAGGAATACCCCTTCCATTATCAACCACTTCAATTATCACCCTATCACTTGAGCGGTCAAATCTGAGGTTTATCTCTATCTTTCCTGCTCCATCAATTGCATCTATGGCATTATCAATAATATTTACCAATGCCCTTTTCATCTGATCCTTATCAATGGGAATGAGTGGAATTTCCGAATCCCTGCTAAATCTTATCTCCACCCCCTTAGGCACCTCTTTAAAAAGCTTAATGGATTCATCAATGACCTCAATGACATCTCCTGGAACAGGCCTTGAAACTGGCATTCTTGAAAACTGAGCGAATTCATTTACAAGCCTTCTCAACTCCTCTACCTGTGTAATAATCAGATCAGTGCATTCCTTGAGTATCTGACCATCTTCACCGCTTAACTTATTCCCATACCTCTTCTTAATCCGCTGTGCTGATAACTGTATAGGAGTTAGGGGATTTTTGACCTCATGGGCAATCCTCCTTGCAATCTCTCTCCAGGCAGACATCCTCTGAGCCTTTTCAATCTCTGTAATATCCTCAAATACTACCACCAGACCAGCATAGTCTCCCTTTTCATCCCTGAGCACATTTAGGTATACCACAAATGTAAGGTATCTATCTTGAATGTTTACACTTATCTGCCTTTCCATAGCCCCTCTTTGAAGCTGCTTTTGATCATTTAAAAATTCATCTATCACCCTGATATATTCATCGGCCATTACCTCCTGGTATCTCTTACCTATTACCTTTGTAGCTCTCACTGAAAGGAGCATCTCAGCAGATCTATTTATTGTTAAGACCCTGCCCTCTTTATCCAAGGATATAACCCCTGCTGCCACATTTGAGAGTATGGTCTCAATGTATATCTTTCTATTTTCAAGCTCTTTATTACTTTCAATTACCTTTTTGTAGGCCTCCTCTAACTGACGTTTACTGTTTTTAAGATCAGATGTCATCTTATTGAATGAGTTTACAAGTATACCTATTTCATCTTCAGATTCCATATCTATAAAAAAGTCATAATCTCCAGATGCAACTCTTTTGGTCCCTTCGGCTACCTTCTGAATGGGTACAGTTATCTCCTTAGATAGGAAGAATCCAAACCATATTGAGGAAAAGATTATAAGAAGGGTGACAATGGAAAGCGTAATCATATGGCTTAATTTTATGGGGCCTTTCAGGGTCTTAAATTGCTTATATTCTTCATATCCTTTAGATATCTTTTTCAATCTGTTAACAAACGTCTTAGGCACAAATCTGGAGAGCACCAAGAGCCCTACAACAGCCTTTGACTCTGTCCTTGAAAATATGGGAACAATTGTCCTTATTATATCTCCTGTTATTGAAGGGCGGATCCCTTTTATATCTGTCCCTGTATCAAGACACTTCTTTAATCTGTCCTTAGATGGGCTTGGAAACAGATGTGGGTCAACCCTTTCATCCAGACTTTGGCTATGAAGTTTCATCTTTTGTGAAAATACCATAATGGATGCAAGCCTATATTCCATCCTCTTCTCTTTTATGAATTTATCCAGCTCTTCCTTTTTACTCCTCAACAGATAGCCATGATAGGTAATAAGTCGACTCATGATATTTCCATATGAGGATATCTCTTCCTGAATATTTTTGTAATATTCCTGACACACCTCTGCAGAGGTGCGAAGAGTCCGTTCAACCGGGATCCTGTACCAATATTCCAGAGAGACAGATATAAATTGAACAGATACAAAGAAAAGAATTATGGTAGGGAGAAGCGAAAGTATTATAAATGCAAGCACAAGCTTGGCTCTTAGCCTTGCACCCATTATCCTCTTCTTTCTTTCAAAGAAGAGCTTTACCAGATTCCTGACCGTAAGATATAGGAGTAATAGTAACAGGATGATGTTTATATTTATAAGGGAAAAGACCAGAATGGTACTGGAAAAAGGGAGTTCCAGACCACTATAAAATATCTTAGTTCCTATATATGAAAGCACAGATATAACTATTAGAAGGATACCGATAAGATATCTCTCACGTCTTCTTCTTTTGAGCTCATCCGCTCTTTCAGGGCTAATATCCATACAGTAATGATAAACAAATTTAAAGATATGGGCAAGATTTAAAGGATATCAATGAGAGCTTTGAATTTTTCAATGCTCTCAGAAAAAAGCTGTAAATGGAATCTGTTATTGCAAGGATCTTAAAAGATCTGAAGCAATCTGAGAATGGTTCTTGGTTCGGGGTTCTTGGTTCGGGGGGAGAAGGGGGATGAGATTGCTTCGCTTCGCTCGCAATGACAGGGGTCTGGTCTCCGACCCGGAGGGTCATCCGACCCTGAAGGGGGTATAACCCTCAGTGTAAAAAGGGTTATGCAAAACTCTCATCAATCTATTGGGGAATATTTTCTAAATATAGAAAGGTTCCAGTTTCCCAATTGATGGAATCTCTGCTATACCTCTTTTTGTCTCTTTTAAGTTATTCAGCTCAAGATACTTCCAACATCTCCTATTGTTCATCAATCTTTTAAGCATCAGATGATTTAAGTAGTGTCCAGATTTTTTTACTATGAATCTTCCAATTATAGGGGCTCCTATCAATGCAAGATCACCAATAAAATCAAGTATCTTATGCCTTACAAATTCATCCCTATATCTTAGTCCATCCTCATTGAGGATTCTAAATTCATCAATAACCACCGCATTATCCAGAGATCCCCCTCTTGCAAGACCATTTCTCCACATCTCCTCCACTTCAGAGAGAAACCCAAAAGTTCGTGCCCTGCTTATCTCTTGAATAAAATCATTACCTGAAAAACAGAACTCCAGCCTCTGTCTTCTTATAAGGGGATGATCAAACTCAATCTCATATAATATACGAAGCTCTTTGCAGGGCCTTATCTCCACAGATCTATCCCCATCCTTTGCCTTAATACCCTTTTTTATCACAATAAACCTCTTAGGCTCTTCCTGCTCCTTTATCCCCGCCTCTTTTAACATCAATACATAGGGAGCTGAGCTTCCATCCATAGCTGGAAGCTCGGGGCCATTTACATACACAGTGGCATTGTCTATACCCAGGCCATAGAATGCAGCCATTAGATGTTCAATAGTGCCCACCCTACACCCATTAGATCCAATAGTGGTTGAGAGCTTCGTATCTATGACATTTTTAAAGTCTGCCTTAATATAAAAAGAAGGGTCAATATCCTCCCTTACAAAACAGATTCCAAAATTGCATGGTGCAGGTCTTATCTTGATACTTACCTCTCTTCCCGAATGAAGACCAATACCTATACACTCAACCTCCCTCTTTAAAGTCCTCTGTCCTATATTCAATTTGCTCCCTCTACACTCTTTTCCATCTACTTTTTTCAAGATATGTGCCAAACAGAGGACTTCCTCTTATCCTATTGAAATAATTATGTCTACTTAAGACAGATAAGCATCTACGATATTTAAACCCTCTTCCTTGCGTGTAAAATATCACACATTAGAGTGTGTAAAATATCACACATTAGAGATCAGAAAGTCCTTATTCTAAGACAATTAATACATCATCTGCTTCTACTGAATCGCCCTTGTTACATTTTATCTCTTTAACTACACCAGATGAGGAAGCGGCTATTGGAAGTTCCATCTTCATGGCCTCTAAGATTATTACCTCATCATTTTCATTAACTGTATCACCCACATTTACCTTGACCTCAAGGATCTTACCAGGCATAGGAGCCACAATCTCACCCACTTTACCTACCTCCTTCATTAAATTTTTATAGTGAAATTGAAATAAAAAGATCTCTAATAATATTTATAGTTTCCCCTATGTCAAGCATAATAATAGATTTCTATACATTTCTTGACATACATAGCTTTTCTAAAATATATTAAATTCTATTTAAATCTTAGGAAATTGGATATGCCTGTATATATCTATACTGTAAAGACCAAGAGAGGTAGAAAGATAAAGGGGGAGATAGAGACTGTTGATGAAAAGGCCGCAATAACTCAGCTAAAAAGAAAAAATTTTGAGATATTAAGACTAAAGCCAAAGCCAAAAGATCTATTTGAATCCATTCCATTTCTTCAACCCAAGGTCAAGACAAAGGATCTGGTTATATTTGCAAGACAGTTTTCCACCATGATTGATGCAGGTCTTCCCATTATTCAGGGGTTAAATATATTGGCGGATCAATCAGAAAATCCTGCACTCAAAAAGATCCTAAAAGAGATAGCCAGAGATGTGGAAGGAGGAGCCACCCTTGCAGATTCACTTAGAAAGCACCCCAAAATTTTTGATGAGCTATTTGTCAATCTGGTAGCCGCTGGGGAGACAGGGGGAATCTTAGACGTCATCCTCAGGAGGCTCTCTTCATACTTGGAAAAGGCTGCTAAGTTGAAGGCCAAGATAAAAGGGGCAATGACTTATCCAATAGTTGTAGTTGGGATTGCAATTATTGTGATTGCAGTAATTCTTATCTTTGTAATACCGGTATTTCAAGAGATGTTTGCAAGTTTTGGAAAGGCACTTCCAGCTCCAACACAGTTTGTGGTAAATCTTAGTAATTTTACAAAGAAAAATATCCACTGGTCTATTCTGGGGTTAGGAACCGTAATCTACGCATTTAAGGCGTTTAGGAATAGCAAAAAGGGAAGAAGAATAACTGACGATCTATTCTTAAAGATGCCAATCTTTGGTGAACTGCTCAAAAAAGTTGCCATTGCAAGATTTACCAGGACATTGGGAACAATGATTCAGAGTGGTGTTCCTATCTTAGATGCATTAGAGATAGTGGCTAAGACAAGCGGAAATGTAATTATTGAAGAGATTATATATGAAGTGAGAGCAAGTATTGCAGAGGGGCAATCCATTGCAGACCCTCTGAGTGAAACAGATATATTCCCTGGTATGGTGGTTCAGATGATCTCGGTGGGAGAGGCAACAGGAGCATTGGATACCATGTTGGAGAAGATAGCTGACTTTTATGATGATGAGGTGGATGCGGCAGTTGAAGCCTTGACATCCATGCTTGAACCGTTGATGCTTCTGTTTTTGGGAGGAACTATCGGAGGGTTGGTAATCTCTATGTATCTTCCCATCTTCCAGATGGCAGGTGCCATTGGAGGTTAAGTGCCCAATTTTATGAAAGATCTATTTCAATCTTCTGAAAAGGAATTCCTATTAAGACTTCAGAGACTGATGCTCTTTAGGGTTATTATTGCCTGTCTGTTTATGGGTGCATTTATATCTCTACGTATAAAGGAAAGTAAAAGCTTCTTTGAACCGGTTCAACTCTATCAATATGGCCTTATATCAGCCATATTTGTCCTCACGTTCATATATGCACTCAGCCTAAAATACAGCAAGAGACTGTATCTTATAGCCTATATACAGCTAATCATAGACACTGTGCTAATTACCATCCTGATATTTATAACTGGTGGAATTGAAAGTATATTTACCTGTCTTTACCCAATAAATATTATTGGAGCCACCCTTGTCCTTTACAGAAAAGGAGGAATGGTGATTGCCTCACTCTCTGGAATACTCTATGGTATATTAATGGATCTTCACTACTATGGAATACTCCACCCCTTAGAGACCAGTCTGAAATATCCTATTGATTATCAAAGTTCAAATACCTTTTTTTATATGATTACAGTAAACATATGTGCATTTTTTCTCATAGGCTTACTTACAGCCTACCCGGTGGAGCAGAGCAGAAAGAGGAGTAAGGAGCTAAAAGATAAGGAAGAGGATCTGATAAGGCTTGATGCACTTAATAAGATTATTATTAATAATGTCTCTTTTGGAATAATAAGCATTGATAAGAAAGACAGAATACTACTATTTAACCCTGAAGCAGAGCGGATATTTAAGGTAAAAGCCAAGGATATTGTAGGCAAAAACCTATCTATTGCCATACCTTCTCTATGGGAGATTCTATCTAAAAAGCTATCGGACGAATCCCGTTCTGATATAAGATATAGGGATATAATATTTAATGGGAAAGGAGGAATAAAAAGATATCTGAGATTCTATAGCTCTCAGCTTAATCTTCCCCACCCATATGAAATGGGAAAGGTGCTTTTTATCCAGGATATTACAGGGCAGAAAAGGATAGAAGAGGATCTAAAAAAGGTCAGGGAACTCGCCATTATTGGTGAGCTTGCTGCAGGAATCGCACATGAGATAAGAAACCCCCTTGCATCCATAAGTGGATCGATTCAGATGTTAAACAGACATATTAGAGACTCAGATATTCAAAAGAGGCTGATGTCTATCATCCTACGAGAAATAAAGAGATTAAACAGCATGATAGAGGACTTTCTGATCTTTTCAAGACCAAAGAGATTGAGAATAAAAAAATTTTACCTAAATGAGCTTATTGAAGAGGCTGTCTCTCTCTTTAAAAGTAGCGATAGATGGAATCAAGATATAAAAATCAGGAAAGAAATGGATCAGGATATCTTAATGGAATCTGACCCTGATCAGATAAAACAGATATTTTGGAATCTGTTTTTAAATGCATCAGATGCCATGCCTGATGGAGGGTCACTTACTATCAGCATTCGGAGATTAAATTCAGGACCTTTACCAATGGTCCAGATAGAGATAAAAGATACAGGAAAGGGTTTTAGTGATAAGGCCCTCTCCAACCTCTTTGTCCCATTTTTTACAACAAAGAAGGGGGGAAGTGGGCTTGGACTTGCAATAGTAAAAAGGATTGTAACAAACCTGAAAGGGACAATTGAAGGGGGGAATCGTCCCGGTGGTGGTGCCTATGTAAGGGTATGCCTTCCTATAAGCATCAAAGAGCTTTGAATTTTTCAAAGCTCTCATAAAAAAGCTGTAATTATGGGCTATTTTAAGTTAATTTGGGGTGTAACCCCCAGTGTAAAAAGGGGCTATGCAAAGGTCTCTCAATTCTTTTAAAAAGGCCTAAGATGAATATTATTCAGGAACCCTGGTTCAAAGCTATTAAAAGACCGAGCAGGTATATAGGTGGGGAGATAAATTCCATAAAAAAGGGAAATGGCAAAATTGATGTATCTATCTGTCTGGCATTTCCAGATCTATATGAGATCGGAATGTCACATCTGGGAATCAAGATCCTATATCACATCTTAAATGGCAGATCATGGATAAGGGCAGAGAGGGTGTTTTGCCCAGCTAAGGATCTTGGGGATGCCTTAAAAGAGAGGGGTATTCCCCTTATGAGTCTTGAATCATGCACTTCGGTATCTAAATTTGATCTGGTGGGTTTTAGCATTCAACATGAATTATGTCTTACAAATGTTCTTTACATGCTGGAACTATCAGGGATTCCACTAAGATCAGATGAAAGAAAAGACCCCTTTCCTCTTATAATTGCAGGAGGCCCTGGATGTTTCAACCCAGAGCCCTTTTCACCCATATTTGATGCCATTCTGATCGGAGATGGAGAAAGGGCCTCTGTGGAGATATGTAAGGTGGTTAGAAAATTTAAAAAGAGAAGATTTAAAGACAGAGATGCACTCCTTATAGAGCTTTCACATATAGATGGAGTATATATCCCCTCTTTCTTTGAGGTGGAATATGATAGAGAATCAGTTAGATCCATTGAAAACAGAATGGGAACAAAGAATTTTATAGAAAAGGCCATAATCCCGGATCTTAATCAGTATCCACTGCCTGAAAGTCCCATAATCCCCAATACCATCTCTGTGCATGAAAGACTAAGTGTGGAGATAAGCAGAGGGTGTGGAAGGGGATGCAGATTCTGCCAGGCAGGCATGATCTATAGACCTGTAAGGGAGAGATCCCCACATTCCATAATATCATATGCGGAAGAGGCACTTAAAAATACAGGATATGAGGAACTCTCTCTTCTATCTTTAAGCTCTGGTGATTATTCCTGTATAAGGGAGCTTTTAGGTGTGTTAATGGATAGGGTTTCAGATAAAAAGGTTGCGATCAGCCTTCCATCTCTAAGGGTGGATAGCTTTGATCCTGAATGGCTAAGGCAGATTAAGAGAGTAAGAAAGACAGGCTTTACCTTAGCACCAGAGGTGGGAACTGAGAGGCTAAGGGCCATAATAAATAAGCCTATTAGGGATGAAGAGATCATAGATATCTCATCCAGAATATTTGCCTCAGGTTGGAATCTTATAAAGCTATATTTCATGATAGGGCTTCCCCATGAAAAGTGGGAAGATATTGAAGGCATCTATACACTATCAAGCCAGGTATCAAGGCAAAAGGGGGGGATTTTTAGAAGATATGCAGTAAATGTAAGTCTATCAGTCTTTGTCCCCAAGGCACATACCCCCTTTATGTGGGAATCCCAGATGTATCCTGACAAGGCATGGAAGATTATAAAGATGCTTAAAAGAAGTTTTCATAGACCCTGTATAAGATTAAAATTTAACCCCCCTGAGATGAGCTGGCTTGAAGGAATTATATCCAGAGGGGATAGAAGACTCTTTGCGGTGATCCTTTCTGCATACAGAAGGGGGGCACTATTTGACTCCTGGTCAGAGAGCTTCTCAAAGGAGATATGGGATGAGGCATTAAAGGAGCATGGTATTGACCCAGAGATCTATCTTAGAGGCAGAGATAGGGATGAGCTCTTTCCATGGGAACACCTCAGATGCGGGGTTGAAAAATCCTATATGTTTAAGGAATGGGAAAGGGCCAAGGAAGGAAAGATAACCCCTGATTGTAGATCAAAGTGCAGTAATTGTGGTGTATGCGATAGCAAAGATATAGGACCAAAAATATTTAAAGATATAGGGGTAATTGAACTTAGTCCATTCAAAGCAAAGGATAAGAGATCATCTACAAAAAGATTCATCTTGGTATATTCAAAAAAAGGGCCTTCCATCTTTTTAAGCCATCTTGAATTTCAGAATATGATGATCCGAGCACTTCGTAGAGCCGGAATCAATATGGAATATTCTAAGGGATTTCACCCAATGCCAAAGGTATCTTTCCTATCTGCACTTCCAGTGGGGATAGGATCTTTGCATGAGACAATGATAATAGAGATAAGAGATACGGATATGGAAAAGGAATCCTTAAAAGAGAGGATAAATAAGGCACTCTTTGAGGGTGTAAGGATCTTACATATAGAAGAGCTTCCTTCATCCAAGATCAATTTTTGCGTGGATCAGGTAGTATATAGTGTTAAGACAAAGGATAGAATCTTTAAGTATAAAAATCTTAAAGATTTTCTATCTCAAAGGGAATTTCATGTGATTAAGTGGAACGGAAGAAGAGTTGATCTAAAAGCTCAAATAAAAGAGATCAGATGGATATCTGAAAATGAGCTTGTCGTCACTTTAAAGAATATTCAAGGGCCTAAACTTAACATTCAGGAGACACTTAAAAAGATATTTAAGCTAAGAGACCAAGACTTACACAGATGTGAAATACTAAAGATAGATGAGGCAGTTAATCTTAAAACCTTTGCATAACCCTGATTTACACAGCGCCCCCACCGCATCGGAGACCAGGCCCCTTCATTGCGAGCGAAGCGAAGCAATCTCAATTATCTTTACTGAAGTCCTTAGGATTAAAGGAATAATAATAAATAATTGAATCCAGAAGCTCTTAAAAATATG
>CAYTXJ010000044.1:0-1224 GCA_964440775.1 uncultured Desulfobacteraceae bacterium
CTCACCTCCATTATCAATGCCTCTATATAGACCATGGGTCTTCTGATATCCAGCTTCTTGATCACATCTTCAAGGATCTTATAGTCCTCCTTCTTTGCCATAATCACCAAGGAGTTGGTCGCCTTGTCTGGCACGATCTGAATATCCTTGGATATAAGAGGGGCCTTACCCTTTTTTGTCTTGGCTGCCTGCTTTGTGGGCAAGGCCATGAGCACCTTTGCAAGCTCTTCAGCATCTGCATTCTGAAGATAATAGACCCTTATATCCCCCTCTCCTGGAGGAACCTGCCTGTCCAGAAGCTCTATAAGCTTTTTTATCTTTTTTGTATCATCTTCTGAAGCAAGCACAATCAGGCTGTTTGTCCTCTCATCAGGAACAATATTTATGGGAGTGGGGACCAATCCCTTTACCCTCTTTTTTAAAGTAGGTGTCTTGAATACCTGCAAAAGGGATCTTGATAGATTAGTGGCTGTGGCATATTTAAGTGGAATAACAGAGATCTCTGCTCCCACCCCCTCCACATCAACAGCATCCACAATCTTAAGTAACCTTTTGATATTAGATTGGACATCTGTCACAATAAGCATCCTTGTTGGAGGGTATGAGACAATAACACTGCTCTTTGAGATAAGTGGTGAAAAGAGACGCCTAAGCTCATTGGGATCAGCGTATTTGAGGGGAATTATACGTGTTACCACCTTATCTTCAGGGCTAATGGCACTCTCTTTTAGCCTGGTCTCAATGCTTTTGCCTCTGGCCTTAACAGATGGAACAATCTTTATCACCTTTCCTGAAGGCACGGTGGTATATCCATGAACCTCGAGCACAGATTCAAATACCTTGTATGCCTCCTCCACGGTGATCTTAGTGGGAGAAATTACCGTAACATTTCCTTTAACAGCGCTATCAATTACAAAGTTCTTTCCAGTAAGTTCACTAATAAATTTTATAAAAAGCCTTATATCCACATTATCAAAATCAATGGTTACATATCTCTCCTCTGATCCCTCTTTTTTCTCAGAATCTACCTCTACTTTTTTAGAACTCCTCTGTGCCAGCTTCTGTGATTTCGCCTTCTCTTTAATTGATTTTACCCCCTCCTTCCCTGTAATCCTTACTGCCTCAGCTGAAGATAGGCTAAGGAGTAAAGCCCAGATAAGAATCGGTATGATATATGCCAAAACAGTATGGGTCTTTTTCATCTAAGATAATTACCCCCTCATA
>CAYTXJ010000044.1:1324-15546 GCA_964440775.1 uncultured Desulfobacteraceae bacterium
AAAGGATACCCATAGCCTTCAATCTATCCTTTATAGGGTCAAGGTCATGATCCTGTTTTATCCACTTGGAAACCCCTTTGTCCAGAGAAAAGGCCTTATTAAGGTATCTTATGGCATCTTCCTCTTCTCCTTTTTGCACCATAAGACATGCAAGATTGTAATATGGATCCACATAGTCTTCCTTAACTACAATAGCCTTTCTAAAACATTGCTCTGCACTGTCTAACATCCCTTTCTCTATATATATAACCCCCAGATTATTAAGTGCCTCATACTGGGTTGGATCTTTTTCTATTATATCAGTGTAAATCCTTATGGCATCTTCCAGTCTGTGGGATTCTTGTAATCTTAGGGCCTCTCTAAACTCCCTTTTAAGTTCATCCTTTAAAGGATCTTTTTGTGGGCTCTTCTCCCTAATTGAGCTATCTAAGATGGAGTTGGCCTCAATCCCCTTAGGTCTCATATTGATATAGCTATAGAGAAAAATAACCAAGCAGATAGGAATCAGAAAGAGTAAAAGGAGTCTATAGTTTTTGTCTTCTCTTTCCCTCTTAATTATAGGTCTAAGATATATCCTGATTCCTGAAGGCCTACTCTCTTTTCTCTCCCTCTCTGCCCTTCTTATGGCCTTATGTATGGTGCTCATAGCTTACCATTAAAAAGATATATTATTGCCCACGTATCAGGGCCTATGACACCATCTGGTTCAATTCCCATATCCCTTTGAAATCTCATTACCATCCTCTGAGTAACAGAATCATAGATGCCACTTACTTCCACTGCATAACCAAATCTTTTTAAAAACTTCTGGATCTCATACACAATGCCTCCTCTTATCCCCCTCCTTATAAAAGGGGAGTCTTCCAAAGGGATAATCCAGCATATCTCAGATCCCATCTTGGGTAATATGGATAAGGTGTTAAATTGGAACTCCCTTCCCTTTGAATCCACAAGAAGTATATGTTCCTTAGAAATAGCCTTAATCACCATAAATCTATCCGAATCTCTGATACCTACCCTTATGGGCCTCTTTATCTTAAGAATATATTGGGGATCAAAGCTATGAGAAAAGACTCTGAAGTCCTTACTGCTATTGCTAAACTGATCATAGCTTAGGCTTAATAGCAGCTCCATGCTCTTTTTATCAGTTAAAGAGACCCTCTTAAAGGGATCAACCCTGTGTGCGGTAGATTCATGGACCACGTTTATGGATACTTTTGGTTTAAAGAGTTTTTGTGCCTTAAAAAAGATATTGTTATTTAATGCCCATCCTGAAAAGAAGGCAAGTGCAATTACAGTTATTATAAAGAGGATTGAAGGGCCAGATCTCTGTCTACGAATCTTAACCCCCTTTTGGGGCATTATCTCTCTTATAGCCTCCTTTACCATGCCTTTTCCGATGGTCTCCTTTCCACTTGCAAAGGCGACAAGCAGGGCCCTGTCACATATAGCATTTATCTTTCGGGGATTTCCTTCAGATGCCTTATGTATCAGGTTTAGGGCAGATGATGTAAACCTGATATTTCCACCTGCAATGGAGATCCTATGCTGTATGTAGTTCTTGGTATCCCTTTTATCTAAGGGGGGAAGGTCATATCTAACAAGTATGCGATCACTGAGCTGTCTTAATGATGGAGAAGAAAGGATATCGTTAAATTCTCTCTGTGCAAAAAAGACTATCTGAACAAGCTTTTCTCTGTCAGTTTCCAGGTTAGAGAGCATCCTTATCTGCTCAAGCACACTGTGTGATAGATTCTGCGCCTCATCTATAAGGATCACAGAGTTTCGCCTGCGGCTGTAGTTTTTCAGAAAGAACCTGTTTAGGGCATCCATAAAGAGCCTCTTTGTGCGGGGCTGGGAATCCGTGGATATGGAAAATTCATCTATAAGGATCTCAAGGAGTTCCATATCTGAGATAAAGGAGTTAAATATCAAAGCGGTGTCAATGGATTCATCCAGTCTCTCTAAAAGCGCCCTACACAAAGTGGTCTTGCCTGTTCCCACCCCACCGGTTATCAGGATAAAACCCTTTCTCTCCTCAATGCCATAGAGCAGATGCTCAAGTGCCTCCCTGTGTTGTCTGCTGAGATAGAAGAAACGGGGGTCTGGACTCAGGCTAAAAGGCTCCTCTTTAAATCCAAAGTATCTCTTATACATAGTATCTAATCTATTCTAAATCTTAATTCTTGCTCTCTTCCGCCTCTAAGGACCTGAATGCTCACCTCAGAGGCTGATCTCAGCTTTTCATAAAGGTTTATTACATCATCTGGCCTCCTTATGGGATTCCCATCCACAGCACGCACCACATCTCCTCTTCTAAATCCAAGCCTTTCAAATATGGAACCCCTCCTCAGGCTGGTAATAACAAAACCTCCCTGTCTGCCTTTGCTAAAATAGGGCCTTACATGTATCTGACTCATTAGTCTGTTAAGATTCCTCATGGAATCCCTTATCTGTGCTCTGGAGATGGTCTTTATGGAGCCTTTAGAGATAGGGGAAGAAGAGCTTGAAACAGCGGATGATCTTGTAACCTCTTCCATAGACAATACCTGATCCTGTGACCCTACCCTGAGGATAACCTTGCCTCTAAGGATCTTTTTAATTACTGCTCCTTTTATGGAATCTCCTACCCTGTATAGATTCTGCTCCTTTTTCCCCTTCTTTTCCCTTATGATTGCGTAGGTATCGGAAGGAGCACCTACCACTGTTCCAATGAGAGCCACATCCAGAGTCGCCTCCTTTAAGGCATCAATGTCTTCCACTGGCTCCGGCTCCACTTTCTTTATAACTCTCTTGGTCTTAAAGATATCCCTTTCCACGATCAGGTTGAAGTCTTTAAGGGAGGGGGAGCTCCGTTCTGCGACGTGCTCTTTTAAATATAAAGGGGGTTTTTTTACATGAGAATATGAAAATCTCTGCCTTAAGGCCGTATAGAATATATCCACAGATAGGTGGACAATAAGAGCAATCCCTATAAGGTTCAGCATAATACCAATGGGTCTATATGCCCTATCTGTTATCATATACGTTCTATCCTGAATCTGGGGCTTTCAATTGTTCCATATATCACCACAGGGATTCCACCCTTTGAGTTCAAATATCTTCTAAATCCTTTCTGTATCAGGGTGCTCTTGGATAACTCCTTTATAAATGAAGCGTTAAGAGAGAGCCTTCCAGTTAGTCTCAATCTGCTTCTAAATAGCATCTTTTTTAAGTGGATATCTCCTCTAAATTCCCCCTTAAACTTTGAGGAACTCAATCTTAAAATTCTAAATCTTATGGCCCTATTCCTTAGCTCAAATCTTCCCTCAACGAAATCCAGCTCCACCCTGTCCATACCCAAAAAGGAGAGCGGAAAAGGGGAAAATACCTTAAAGGCCATATCCCTTACCACCAGATCCCCGCTCCCCCTTCCATCTATGGGGTTTTTAAAAGGAAACAATAAGTGGATCTTTCCATCCATAGATCCATCTAACTCCCTTCCAAGCTTCCCTATCATCTCTTTTAATTGGGAGAGGTTAAAATCAGATATGTTAAGTAAAAGATCCACTTCGCTCTTATTTGATCTCTCTGTGCTTATCTCGCCTTCCACCTCTCCCTTTGAAAATCTTATCCTGTATCTTGCCCCATATCTTCCCTTTAATATCTCCCTTAATTTGGGCCTAAGGTATATATCCCCCCTTATAATTGATCCTGTCTCTTTATAGGATATCTCTGTATCTTTAAGGCAGAGCGTATCTGGAAAGCCCAACCCTGCCTTATCTACCTTGACCCGCACTCCCAAGGGAGCACTATTTACGAATCTTTCAATCCCTTTTAAGATAAGCTCTTCTGGGAACTGGATATACAAAAATAGGCCTGTGATAATGATTGTGTAGAATAGATATCCTATAACCTTTCCCTTTGACATTACCCACCCTGCCCAATGAAGGTATCTATATCCATAATTACCTTCATAAGCCTCTGATCTCTCTTTTCAAAGGTCTGAATCTTTATTCTTCTGATGTTTAAGATCTTTCCGGAATATTCAATATTGTAGAGGAGTTTCACCAATTCCTCAGTATCTAAACTTTCAAGCTTTATCTCCATACCAGTCCTTTTAAACTCACTTATAGCAGGCTGACTATAATTTATCGGTTTCATATAACGCAATCTTTCATGCAGACCGATCTCTCTTGATAGCTTTTCTAAGAATGAAAGGATTGTAAATCCCTTTCCCCTTGAAGAGATCATCTTTTCAATCTGCTGCTGATCTAAAAGATATTGATCCCATCTTGCTTTGAGTCTCTTCATCTCTTCAAGGTCTCTCTTTCTAAGCTCAATTCTCCTTTCAAGATATGCCATCTTCTTTTTGGCAGGAGAAATCAGAAATAGGTAATAGGACATCAATAGGACTACAATAATTGAAAGGGACAGTATCAGCCTCTCTCTCCTTCTCAAACCTATTCCTCCTTTTTCATGGCAAAGCTAAAGCGGACCATCTTCTTTTTAGGATCTATCTTTGCACTCACCAGTTTTACAGTGCCAAATTCCTTCATATCCTTTAACATCCGCTCAAGCCTATCAATGGATTCAAAACTTCCTCCATATCCATCAATCCGAATACTCCGCTCTTCAATTATCAGATTTTCAACCTCTGTATCAGAAAGCTCCCTCATCACATTGCTAATCTTTAAAAGCACGCTCAAGATCTTATATTCATTCTTAACCCCTACCACTCCCTTATATCTATCGGTGAGTTCTGCAATCTTCTGTTTAACCTGTTCAAGCTCCCTGCCTTTAATAATATGTCCTATCTGGGGGAAGGACTCCTTAAAGAATCTCTTAATCTCCTGATTTACACTCTCATATTCCCTTTCATATAGGAATAGCTTATAGTTAATACCCACTGCATAGAGGAACAATACCGCAATAAAGATATATATGATGGGCCTTAATCTCTTAACCCATACATTTACCATGGGCTCAAGTGTAAACTCTTCCTTTCTAAAATCTGGAATCTTTACCTTATGAACCCCTGAAAGAATAGAGAGGGAAAGGGGAACAGTGAGGCGTGCCTGGCTGAAAGGGTCAAGTTCACCCAGATTATGATAAATAGCGTCAAAGGGCCTCCATATGGAGCTTTGAAAAGGAGAATCTTCTAAGATGGAATTTAGCAGAGGATCATTTTCTTCAATATCTCCACATATCAATATCTCTGAAACGGAAAGCTCCGGGTATCTCAACTTGAAAAGATTAATGCTTTCTATCAGTGTGTTAAGTCCATCTTCTGGATAGGGAATCACCCTTATAAAGGAAAGCTCCCCCCCGCTGATGATCTCCACACTCATGGCATCTTCTCTGAGATGAACCAGCACAGTTGCTCCCTCTGAGCTGTTTCCGTATATAAGGTTGTAGAGATAGAATATGGATATATCATCAATGGTGATTATGCGAGGTTCAATACCTGCCTCTTTAAGGCCTTCAAGGTATCTTCCGAGCTCCTCTTTGGAAAGGGAGAAGGTAAAGTATCTATTATTCTTTAACGGGATAAAGTCAACTACCATTTCCTCTACTGAATAGGGAATATAGGGCTCCACCTGATACTTTATTATCTTTTCCACCTTTTTTATATTCCCTATGGGAAGCTCTATCTCCCTTATGCAGACCTGCCTTGAAGATACACATCCTATGATTTCATCTTTTATCAATTTTTCCCTTTCAATGATATCTCTGATCCTCTGAAAGATATCGTGCTCTTTACTCAGGGGTTCAGATATGGCGCTATGGACTTCAATTCCTCTTGAGCCTATCTGGGATTGAACAATCTTTATCTTAGAATTTTCAATCTGAATACCCAAAGAAGGGCCAGGACTAAATAGGGTCTTCAGAAAATCAAACATATTCCTTACATTACCCTCCAATAGAGGATATCAGAGCCCTTATTCTTCCTCTTTAAAACTGCCCTAATGATATTTTCAGTATCTTTACATCTGGATTTGGCAATCAAAGAGAAAGTATTGCTCTTGACTGTTATATAGGGTCTTATCTCAGAAAAGAGGGAGCTATCAATTCCAGGAACCTCCTTTAGCTCGTTGATGTCTTCAAATTCCTTATCTTCTCTGTATTCAAGGATATTTTTTGCGATAGATTCATCAATCCTATCACTTAGGCTCATCAAGACCTCTTTTGGTGCGGTGTTAATATTTATCTTTCCGTCTGAATATATGGTAATATAATCTAATAGATTCTCATACAGCTTTTCAAATCCCTTTACCAGAAATATCTGAAAGGGGGTAAGAAATCTCTGGTTTCCACAGCTATATGGTATGGGAAGAGAACTATAATAAAAGTCCTCTGCCCCATCAAGCCTTTCAATGTCATCAGGGTCAAGCCAATCTAAGAGGGTGTTTAAGAGCTTCTTGTCTAATTTTAGTATATCCATAAGCCTTGAGAATTGTTCAATTCTCTCCTTATTGTCCTTCCCATGAGGATCCAATAGCATATTTATATTCAGTTTGCCCTGCTCATCCTGAACAGTCATGGTCATGGAGCAGCCCTCTGGAAGCTCCATTAGCTCATCAAGTATCTCCATCTCTGCCCATTCTTCCTTAAAGCTATCCATATTGCGATTTTCATCATCTTCAAGTCTTGCCCTTTCAATATCTATCAAGGATCTGCATATCTCAAGGGTTAATGCAGAGTCTCTGCTGTAAGCAGAAAGTGTGGCCTCCTGCATGGATTCATCAGAAAATTCCAATACCACCGCACTTAACACCGATATAACAAAGATTGTAAGTATAAGTGCAACACCGTCTCTTCTGTTTATCTTCATCCCGATCAGCTCTTATTAGATATTTCTGGATGTATCATGAGATAAAAGGAGTGTTTTTCATTATTCCTGTCAACCAATGTCAAAGTAACCTTTATAAAGACCGGTATCTTTCCCTTTAATTCATCCTCGTCCGTATTCCATTCTTCCATCTCTTCCCCTTTTGCATTAATGTAGGTGAAATTAAGGGAAGATACATTATCAGTAAGCCAAAATTCCATGGGTTGAGAATCTTCTGAAAGTCCTATCCTCTGTGTCCTAAAAAGAGCTAAATTCCCCTCTTCTCCCTCCTTTAGGATATATTCTATAATAGATAGATCTGTCTTGGGTTGATCTTCTGATATATTCATAAAGGAGAGTGAGGAAAACCTAATACTATCTGCGTCTGAATCATCTATCTTTCCATCTATACCTTTAAACATCCCATAAGATCTTCCCCCATCTTTAATTATTATTGCAGAGCTCAGATCCCTTTCCATAATCTTAAAAATCATCCTTGCTTTTTGAGATATATCAGAGCTAAGCTGAGCATGTCTCATTCCCTCTAAGTTGGTAACATATGCACCATAGACAGCTCCTAACAGAATTGCTATGATAGATACCGATACCAAGACCTCAAAAAGTGTAAATCCCTTCATCTCCTACCATATATAAATGAGATTATTGAAATCGTCCTTCTACCCGTATCTGTCTCATAAAATACTGTCTCTTCAACCCTATAGATCCCTTTTATCTCTGATATCTCTTCCACCTTTTCCACATATCCATATCCGGGATGATCCTCAAATTCACCTGAACTCTCCCCTAAGTCTAACTCTTTCTGGGCTCTGAGCTGAGATAGCCTCTCTCTTAAAAGCTCCACTGACCTTGTATTAAAATCTGCATCACATAATAGATTTAGATTCTGTGCCTGCAAACTGAATATGGTAATCAGGGCTATGGAGATAAGCGCAAGGGATACCATCACCTCAAGGAGTGTAAAACCTCTATGAGAGCTTTGCATAACCCCTTTTTACACTGGGGGTTATACCCCCAGACCCCCAAAAATTAACTTAAAATAACCCATAATTACAGCTTCTTTCTGAGAGCTTTGAAAAATTCAAAGCTCTCCTGTATGTATTATATCTGCCCTATAATACTGCCTCTTCAATATATCCCTCCTGAACTTTTACATCTGCTGTAAAGGGGTCCACCTTTAAGGTAAGGTTATTGCCCTCTGAATTTTCCAGATGAATTAAGACCCTCTCTGTGCATCCATTAGGTAAAAAGACTATCTCTGCCTCCCCCTCCATAACCTTTCCCTTAAGTGGAAAGAGCACATCTTGAATTATAACGCCGTCTGGAAGTGACCCCTTATAAGGCTGCTTTTGTGATTCTCCTCTTATAAGATATTCTCCACTCTCTATCTTCAGATACAGATACTGCTTTTCTCTGCTAAAAAGTGCCCTTGATCTTGAACCCTGTATCTCTCTTACAAGTATCCTCACCCCTTCAGAGAGATCACCCCTTGAGATTGTCTTCTCTATCCGAACTGTTACCAGTGTTATAAAGGTGCTGATGATCAGGAGCACCACAAAGAGTTCAAGGAGGGTAAATCCTCTTCTAATCAATATTCCAATTTCCGATATCTGCGTCTTCTCCCTCTCCACCCTCCTCACCATCAGCCCCATATGTCCAGATATCAAAGTCTTTATTGTGAACTCCTGGGCTCATATAATAGTATTCTCTACCCCAAGGGTCCTTAGGCACCTCACCCTTTTCCAGATACCCTCCCTCTCTCCAGTTCTGGGGTATCCTGCCCACAGCGGGCTTCTGAACCAATGCCTTTAGGCCCTGTTCTGTGGAAGGATAGAAGGCATTGTCAAGTTTGAAGAGCTTAAGTGCATTCTCTAAGGCCTTTATATCCAGCTTTGCCTTGGTAATCCTTGCCTCACCGGGTCTGTCCATAATACGAACCGCCACAAGGCTTGCAAGTATTCCCAAAATGGTAATCACTATAAGTATCTCAAGCAGGGTAAAACCCCGATTATCTATCCTTTTCATCCCCAATCACCCCTTTTGAAAAGATCTTATCCTAAAAAAGATTATTTTATTCCTCCAGATATGTCAAATATGGGAAGCAATATGGCCATTACAATGAATCCCACCACAACTCCCATAAAAAGTATCACCCCTGGCTCAAGCACCCTTGTAAGATATTGCACGGTGGTATCTACCTCATCTTCATAGAGATCTGCTGCCTTTGAAAGCATCTTTTCAAGCTCACCACTCTGCTCCCCTGCCCTTATAAGCTGAATCACAACCGGCGGGAATCTCCCTGTATTTTTTAGGGGGGTGGCCAGATCCTTCCCTTCGCCCACCTGCCTTATTACCTCCTCAATCCCCCTTTCAATTATCCTGTTTCCTGCTGAATGTCTTGAAATCTCAAGGGCATCCACCAAGGGAATGCCACTCTGAAGCAACAAAGAGAGGGTGCGAGTAAATCTGGCTATAGAGGCCTTCTGGTGTAACTTACCAAGTAAGGGAATCCTTAGCCTTAACGTGTCCCATAAAACTCTTCCCTTCTCTGTTCTTATATAGATATAGGGGATAGATATGGCTAAGATAATACCTAATATCACCAATGGCCAATAAGATCGCATAAAATGGGTAAAGAATATGAGGATTCTGGTTGAAAGGGGTAGTGCCAGCTTCATCCCTTCAAAGATACTAATAACCTTAGGCATAACAAAGGACATAAGGAATATAACTATCACTGTGCTTATAAAGATCAGAAAC
This sequence comes from uncultured Desulfobacteraceae bacterium, assembly GCA_964440775.1. Taxonomy (GTDB): domain Bacteria; phylum Desulfobacterota; class DSM-4660; order Desulfatiglandales; family JALVMZ01; genus CAYTXJ01. The sequence goes on from CAYTXJ010000044.1 coordinate 10,914, forward strand.
AGAGGATATGCAAGGGATGACTCTATCCTTCTCTTTAGCTTCATCCTCCTTTCAGAAAAATCGGCTAATCTTTCAAGTATGATATCCAGTGCACCTGAATTCTCCCCTGCCCTTATCATATTCACATAGATCTCACCAAAGATATGGGGATGATAGGATATGGCCTGACTGAGAGAATTTCCTTCAACCACCTTCTCTCGTATCTGAGTGAATATGGTCTTAAGTCTCTGATTCTCTATCTGCTCAATCAATCCATTTAGACAGTCAATCAGGGGAAGACCAGAGGAGACCAGTGTGGAAAGCTGTCTTAAGGCAGTGGTAATCTCCTGGGGATCAATCCTCTGAAATATGGATATTCCCCATGATCTCCTCTTTGACTTTTCAACTCTGCTGAGTTCCTTTAACTCTAAGGGATAGATACTTTCCTGAGAAAGTCTCATCCTGGCAGAGACAGGTCCATCTGCTGTTATTATGCCTTTTACCTTTTTGCCTTTTCTGTTAAAGGCTATGTATTGATAAACGGGCATGATAGATCTATTCCTGAGTAACTCTCAATACCTCAGATATTGTTGTAACCCCCTTTTTGGCCTTTTCAATTCCATCTTGAAGAAGTGTCTGCATCCCTTCACCGATAGCCGCTCCTTTTATTCTTACTGAATCTGCCCGTGAAGTTATCAGTCTTCTTATTTCATTGCTTACCACCAGTAGCTCAAATATACCTGTTCTTCCCCTATAGCCACTATGCATACAGGATGTGCATCCCCTTCCCTTGTAAAGAACAGATCCTGGCTCGATACCCAATTGCTGCTCTAAAGGAGAGTCAGAACGGTATTCCTCTTTACACTCAGGGCATACCTTTCTGACCAGTCTCTGTGCAAGCACGGCAATCAGAGAGGATGCAATGAGGAATGGCTCAACTCCCATATCTATAAGCCTGGTAATTGCACCTGCTGCATCATTTGTATGGAGGGTGCTAAATACAAGATGCCCGGTAAGAGAGGCCTGGATAGCGATTTCTGCAGTTTCAACATCCCTTATCTCTCCTACCATAATGATATCAGGGTCGTGCCTTAGGATAGATCTAAGCCCTCTTGCAAAGGTAAGCTCTGTCTTTGGATTTACCTGTATCTGACCAACCCCTTTTAGCTCATACTCAATGGGATCTTCAATGGTAATAATGTTCTTCTCTGTGGAGTTAAGCCTGCTCAAAGAGGCATAGAGTGTGGTGGTCTTACCTGAACCTGTGGGACCTGTAACCAGAATGATTCCATTACTCTTTCTTATGAGATTCTCATATATCTTGAGTCTTTCCTCAGACATTCCCATATCTGTAAGGCCAAGCAGGGATACGGATTTGTCTAAAAGCCTTAAGACTATCCTCTCTCCATATGCCATAGGAATTATGGATACCCTTATATCTACCGTCCTGTTTGCTACCTTTATCTTTATCCTTCCATCCTGAGGAATCCGCTTTTCAGCAATATCTAAGTTTGCCATCACCTTGAGTCTTGATACAATATGCGCCTGAAATCTCTTTGGAATGGAAAACATCTCATAGAGAACACCATCAATCCTGAATCTTACCTTTATCTCCTTTTCATAAGGCTCAATGTGTATATCACTTGCATTTTTTCTAAGTGCCTGGGTAAGGATCATATTTACAAGCCTGATTATGGGTGCCTCATGGGTTACCTCCATGAGGTCTTCAAGCTCATGAAGCTCTCTGAATGTGTCCATATCTGTCTCATAATCGGCAAGATCCTTAACCATCTTCTCGGCATCTTCCCCCCCATGGTCATAGAGAAGATTTACGGCACTTTCAATCTCAGCTCTTGGACAGAGCACATAGCTGATGGAGGAGCAGTTAAAAAATTTAAGCATATCATCTGCTGCATGAAAATTTAGGGGATCACTTATTGCAACCACAAGACGACCATCCTGAATATTTAAGGGGAGAAATCCCATCCTCTTGAAATACTGAACGGATATATCTTCAGGGATCTTGATATCCAGATCCTTTATAAGATCTCTCTTTATTGGGATATTGAGACTTTTAGAATATTCTCTTAGGAGCTCCTCCTCATCCTTAACTGAATCTGGACCATTTCCTCTGAAGGATTCATCAATAGAAGGAGCCTGACCCCTTATCCTTTCCCATATCTTCTCTAAAATATTCATAATTAATTTTAAATAACATCTTCCTTTCACTATTGTCAATTGATCTCAGGGTCTTTTTCAACCTGACTGATTCCCCTGCTCAAGCTTAACTGATCTTGGAAAGTTGCAAAAAATAATTTAGTGATATCAAGCAAATAACATAGTCAAAAAGTTTTTGGCACTACCTTTTTGACATTTTTCAAGTAGTGATCCAGTGTTGACAAGGCTTTTGATCCCCTCTGCCTCCAGTAACTGCCCAAAAAAGTCTAACACTTTTTCCAGCATCTGCTCAATCTTGTGACGATGGAAAAATCGTCTGATCAGACCAGCTCCACCAAAACAGGTCAAATTTCTGCCACTGAATTCTTCCCTTATCTTACCAATTTTTTCATTGCTTTTTGTGGACTTCTGGGATATTCTAATTTTTACCTTTTAAGTGCCTCCTTTGTAGTCTTATTGTTTTTTTGTATGTCCATATCATACTACATTTGGAGGCACTTTCCTTTAAAAATCTTTCATTTTGTGCATAATCTGGGATTATATTTATTACATCACTAAATGAAAGGCATAAATCATGATCAAAACTCAGATCCAATTAAAAGAGGAGCAGATGGAATGGCTGAGACAAAAGGCTAAGGAGAAAAACACTTCCATATAGATGGAATAAGTGTTAATCAAGATCAAAGCTGATAAGCAGATCTTTTGCTATAGCTTTTCTAAAACGAAGATCATTTGAGACAATCCTTTCAGCATTTGCCTTTAGTCCTGAGGCAATTATGAGAGCATCCATCACCCTAAGGCTTGACCAATCAACCCTTTTATCAGTGCCAATATAATTTAAAACCTCTTTATCCACTTCTTGGATCAAGATATGAGGAAAGTTCAAGAGATACTCCCTTACCTTCAGTGCCTTATCTTGCATACCCATCTTCAATGGTCCCTGCATGACCTCAGCCACAGAGACCACTGAAATAACCCCTTCTGCCCGACCTTCCTCAATCATAGAGAAAAGTAACCTTGACAGCTCTTCATAAGGCCAAACTCTATCCGTCAGATAGATAATTATATTGGTATCAATGAGAATCCTTTTACCCAAGATGAGATTTTCTAAATCAGAAGGACGAAGGAGACTCTTTTTACCGCTCTTTTCGCTCTTCATCTATAAAGTCTTGGACCTCCTGTGCTGTTTTCCCAAAACACCCACCGGTTAACCCTGCTAACTTGTCTGTGAAGGAAAAAATAGGCTTAAGAATGATCTTCTCCCCTTCCCTGCTCAAAAGGAGATAGGTGCCACTTTTAAGGTTCATCTCTTTTCTGAGCCTTGCTGGCAATACTATATAACCTCTTTTAGAAATTTTTACGCTAATTGATCGCATCTCGCTTTACCTCCATAAATTAAATTAGCAGCTCTTTGAAAATTTTCAACATTTATTTTTTGTATGCAAAATTACAAATAGATGTCTTTTAGAAACTAACATACCACGATCTACAGGTGACAGAGACAGAGGAAGCAGTAGAAGCAGGAAGGGAAAGTTTACAGTTTGCTTAGGGAAGCTTCAAATTTTCCTTTCGGGCAGTCTTATTAAGAGCATTATCAAAACAGAGGAATACGGTTTCAGGAAACTCCACCTTCAAAATAAGAGCAGAAGCCAGGTGAATAGCATCAAAACCTTTCAAAGAATAAGTAACAAGGAGCCTCTCTATGATTTTGTTAAGCTCTAAAGTAATAGGGACATGAATCATCCTTGAGTAGTCCTCTTTAAATTCATAAATTATTTCCATTAACTCCTTTTGGGTCAAAATTCCTTCCCGGCTTTTTCTGGAAAATGCAGAAATTACTTCTGCAAAGGCCACCACAGAGGTGGCCACTTCCTCTGCTTTTTCCCAAAGTTCATCAACCAGCTTTGTTCCTTCCTCCTCCACATAACGCTTAACAAGGGCTGAACTGTCCAAAAACAGAATCACCTGCGTCCCTCCAAAACCGCCTCAGCGAAAGGTGCTCCTTTAACCTTCTTTCGTTTGGGCACACCAGAAGGCTTACTCCATTGTTGGGGAAGTAGCACAAGCCCATCAGCAGCCATCTTTAGAAGCTTCTTTTTGGTCTCTTCATTTTCCTGCCTGGCAGGGATCAGTCTTGCTATAATCTGCCCTCGCTCAGTAACTACGACATGTTCCCCCTTTTTCACTTCCTTCAGGTAGCTACTCAGCTTAAGCCTTAGTTCCCTTATTCCAACTCTCTTCATAACTCTCCCTCCACTAAGATACTACAAAATTAGAAAATGTAGTTACATTTGTCAACTCCGGATCATGGCTTAATAAGATGCTTCAAAAAAGCTTAAGAGACTTGTTTAAAGAGTATCAAAAAGGGTTTAAATCAGTCATTGACAGGCCATCAGATTGCAGAGGTGACCTTAATTGATGTATTTCAGCATCTCATTTATGTTTCTTTTAATCTTTTTTAGTCCTGCTCTTGAAA
>CAYTXJ010000045.1:0-15437 GCA_964440775.1 uncultured Desulfobacteraceae bacterium
CCATCATCTCTCTATAGATGGACCATTATGGAGGAGACAGAGTCTGTTGAAAATCCACTAAAGGTTGTAAAGGTAATTGAGGCAAAAGGAAAGAATTTTCTAAACAGAGACGATTTTAAAGGGTTGATAACTGCCGATACCGAGGAAAAGAATTTCATTATTGAGCTTGAAGTAACCCATATAAGTGCAGATAAAAAATTGAACTTCAAGGAATCTGCCTCAGGCTCCATATATTACTACAAAATCGGAGAAGAAGCCGAGGTATATCTGGATCTTGTGCCTGACTTTACCAATTTCTCATACTTTGAGGCCTGGAGTGATAAAACCGGAAAATATGAATTCTATGGAATTGACAAAGGCATACTTCCCTTTTTAAAGATATCTGCAAAGGACTATGGATATAAACCATATCCATTTGAATTTCTTGGTCAATTGCAGGGTAATACCATAACCAAAGATCTTCTACTTCAAGAGCAACCTGAACCCAAACCCTATTCTGAGACATTTGAAACCGATACCGCTAACAAATGGAATGCTGTAGTATTATCAGAGGGCAAAGAGATAACTGAAACCACCATTGGTTGGCACCTTCTATCTGAGCCTGAAAATGTGAAACTAACAAGCACTATTCTTACAAATGCGGTATTTTCAGATGTAGGCTGGGTGGATACTGAAGGGACTATTGGATCGATCACGGTTGATGAGGAATTGAGTGATGAATTTCAGACAGTCGGTAAATCTCAGGTCACTTTTACACAGAATGGTGAGGAAAAGAGCCTAAATGTTATCCTCTATGACTATGATAAAGACGGTCTCTATGACTTTATTGAACTTGAAAATGAAGAGGATAAATTAGACTACGATCTCTGGTATGACTACTCCAATCTGGGGGCTGAGGAATCTTGGTCCATGAATCTTAAAGAGGGTGACACCATCATGGTCGCATATCAGGGAGTCTCTGAAAGCGAACAGATAACTCTGCTCCCTGCATTCTCTGAGTCTCATGTCTTCTGGGTGGGGAATCTGTCTAATTCATCAAAATACAATGGAACCTATTATGACCCCAATCTTAAGACCGGCAATAAGATAGTTAATGCTATGCTGATATCTCCTCTGATAGACCTTACAGACTTTTCTTACCCAACTCTTAATCTACATACATGGTTTGAGGTAAATGCAGAGAGCTATGCCAGTATGGCACTTGAAGTAGCTATATTTGATGATGAGCTTGAAGATGGAGAATCTGTTACAATTGAGACAGAGGAGGGGGAGATCACAGTTAAAAAAGGGCAGTTTCTCCCGTTATTTCAATTTAACCCCTATGCAATACTAAATGTGGGCGCATTTGGATCTGAAGAGCTCGGAGCAGCTCCCCTTGAAAAGATAGGTTCACTATATCAACAGGAGATAGTGGATGAGGACAGTGACGGAATGGATGATTCTTGGGAGGAGCAATGGACAGATTGTGATCTTGATGGAGATCTGGAACCCAATGAAGACCTGGATCAGGATGGATTTTCCAATTTAGAAGAATATCAGAATGGCACAGATCCATGCGTTGCTGATCAGCCGGAGGGGGAAGGAACAGAGCCTGATGGAGAATTTGAAGGTGAAGAAGTGAGTCAGGCTATCCCCTTGACCTCTGGTGGCGAATTTAATCCAGTGCAATGGATGCCATATGAATTTAATCTCAATCCATTGGGTGGCCATAAGATCAGATTGAGATTCAAGTTCAGTTTTATAAATAACAAAGGAAATCTCTTTAGAGGATGGGCAATAGATGATCTAAGCATTATAAATAAGGAATCTGAGATTCCATTTGAATTGAAGACGCCTGAATTTGGCTACTTTAGTGATCTCCATTTTGAGGAACTTGAAGAGGGTGAGAGTTGGGCTGGCACATATACTTTATCACTTAGCAATATCAGTTATTATGATACAATAGGAGAGGAATTTGAATATGAACAGGATGATCAGAGTATCGAGCTTACTCAGGATGAGACATATGTGACATTTGAATTTGTCTTTAAGGGTGAAGATGTTATCTTTGAAGGTAATTTCGACGATATCACATACGATTACCTTACCTTCTGGTTCTATGATAAAGAGAGTCAGGGTGAAAAGATATCTGGCTGGGGTTTCATCAATCTTGAAGATGGAGAAAAGATTGGTCAATTTGAGGCAGAAGATTCTGATGGAAATATATATTCAGGCGATATTAGTTTAATAAAGCAATAAAATTATGGGGGAGAGTTTTTATTACTCTTCCCCATAATTTTTAACTACTCTTTTGGTCTTTTTCTGGCAGGGATGAGGCCTTCCTTAGAGAGCTGGCTCTGTATCTGCAAGGGACTGAATTTACTCATATCTTTTTGAACTTCTACAATGGCTAATCCCTTCATTTTAGTATATTCCAGCTCCTCCCTTAAAAAGCCAAGCATTTTGGGAGGGGATACTAAGATCATCTTTTTAGGATTCATCTTTTTAAAGAGCGCTCTTATCTCATCTGAAATCCTCTTAACAAATCTTCTATCTGATTCATCATGATGCTGATCCCTGTGATCATCATATCCGTGAGATGGACCTCCCACTGGAGCCCTTCCCCTGCCGGCCTTTAGATCTGTATAGAGCTCACGTCCCCTCAATCCTTTCTCTGGGTTTCCAATCTTGTGGATTTCCATAAGATTGGGACCAGATTCTAATTCAGGAAACTCCACCTCTTTAAGATCAAAAAATCGGGCGATTGCTCCACCCATAACTACTATGAGAAGATCTCCCATTACTTTCCTCCAGAAAATGGTTATCCATATTTATAAACAGAATGCAAAAGATAGATCAATCTTTTAATTTTTCTCCCTTTCTATATACAAGTGCCTGGCATGAGGCAACTAAGGTGCCATCCTCTTTTTTAACACTTATCAAATAGGTGGCTGTGCGTTTGGTCTTATGGATCTCCTTAGCCTCAGATATCAATATATCTCCCTTTGTGGTAGCTGAATGAAAGGTCACATTCATATTTAGTGCAACTGCAATAGTCCCATGAGAGTTGGATGCAAGCTCAAATGCCTCATCTAAAAGAGCAAAAAGGGCTCCTCCATGGGTTATTCCATGAATATTTAACATCCTTTCATCAATCACACCCTCAACCCTTGCATACCCCATTCCTATCTCTTTTATCTTAAAACCCAATAGCTTACAAAATGGTTCATCTTTTGCCCTGTTTTTAAGACTTTCAATAATATCCATAACTTAGATCTCCTCCCCTATAAACTTATCTAAAAAGAGCAATCTCTTCTGCTCAAAGTCCACCCTGATCTTTACCCCCAAAGGAAAGGGTATATTCTTTTTTCCATGCCCTGCTGGAAAACCACTTATTATTCCAATATCTTGGCTATCAGATATATCCATGATCAGATCTTCTATCTGCTCATAATTACCACATCCTATAAAGTCACCCAGAATAAGCCCGGATATCTGGCTAAATATCCCTGAAAGCCTTAACTGGGTAAACATTCTATCTATACGATATAGGGGCTCGTCTTTTTCCTCGATAAAGAGGACCTTTCCCTTAAAAGAAGGAAGATAGGGGGTTCCTAAAAGAGAAAGTATCATGCTGAGATTCCCACCTATTATCTCTCCTTCAATTCTGCCATTTCTAAGTATGTTACAGTGGGAGATGTCTATAATATATCTATTACCTTTCATAAACATTTCAAAAGAATGGGATAGATTCTCCCTACCTGCCTCTTTTAACATGGGGCCATGAAAGGTAACAATATGGGCGCAATTTATGAAAGAGATGAGCAATACTGTTATATCGCTATGGCCCATAAATATCTTAGGATTATCCCTAATTATTGAAAAATCAATCTTATCAATAATCCTCAGACTCCCATATCCCCCTCTTGCGCAAAGAACCGCTTTAATATCCTTTCTCAAAAACATATAATGAATCTCCTCTACCCTGATAGAGTCGGGGGCAGATAGGTATCCCTTAAAAGTGGAAAATAGGCTATCCCCTAAAACTATATTAAAATTCCCTTTCAAAAATTCCAATGAATCATGGATCTCTTCTTCCCTTACAGGCCCAGCAGGTGCGATTATCCCAATTTTATCGCCTTTCTTTAAAAGGGAAGGTATTCTCAAAGAGGAAGAGGGCATCTATATCCTTTTGTTGCGTCTAAAGAGTATCAATAGACCTTCAAGGGTCAGGAGATCTTCAACGTATTGAATGGTCTCAGACTCTTCCTTTATTATGTGTGCAAGCCCCCCTGTTGCGATCACGGTCATATCGTCCCCCAACTCAGCCTGAATCCTTCTTACAATCCCATCCACCAACCCCGCGTATCCATATATAATACCGGCGTTCATGGCCCCGATCGTATCTTTTGCTACCACCTTTTCAGGTCTTGCAAATATCTCAACCCTGGGAAGTTTGGATGCCTTCTGAAACAATGCCTCACAGGATATTATGATTCCAGGTGCAATCACCCCACCAATATATGCCCCTTCTGAAGTAACACAGTCAAAGGTGGTGGCCGTTCCAAAATCAACCACTATCAATGAAGACCTATATTTTTCATATGCCGCCACCGCATTTACTATTCTATCGGCACCTATCTCTTTAGGATTTTCATAATATATGGGCATTCCTGTCCTGATTCCTGGCCCAACAACTAAGGGGGAAGAATGAAGATATCTTTTGGAAAACTCCTCAAAGCTATTAAGCAGAGGAGGAACTACGCAGGATATTATGACATCTTTTATACTTTCAAGAGATAGTCCATTTGAATCAAACAGATTCTTTACCACTATACCTATCTCATCGGCTGTAATATCCCTATCTGTTCTGATTCTCCAATGATATAAGATTCCTTTATAGTCGGAGACACCAATTACAATATTGGTATTACCTATATCTATGCAGAGAAGCATCTATTTTTGTCCTATTTAGAAAGGCTCTTCTTTAGTGCATCTGCTACCTTTACCACATCCTTTGCCATCTTAACATTGTGGACCCTTACAATATTTGCCCCGTTTAAGATGGCAGCGGTCACTGTAGCCATAGTTCCTATATCTCTTTCCATAGGCTCTTTATCTAATATCTCACCTAAAAACCTCTTTCTGGAGGTTCCGATAAGAATGGGATATCCGAGCTCCTGTAAGATGCCCAATCTGTTTATTATCTCCAGATTATGTTCAAAAGTCTTTCCAAAACCAATTCCAGGATCAACAATAACCTTTTCCTCACTTATACCCCTGGATATGGCATATTGAGCCCGTTCTTTTAAAAATAGGGATATCTCCTCCATCAGATTATCATATGTGGGATTGTCCTGCATATTGGATGGATCACCCTTCATATGCATAAGCACCAAAGGAACCTGTCTATCCCTTACAACTTCTGCTATCTTAGGATCCCCCCTAAGAGCGGTAATATCATTTACAATACTGGCTCCCGCATCTATGGCCCTTTTTGCCACCTCAGCCTTGTAGGTATCAATACTGATTGGAATATCTGAGTATCTTCTGATGCCCTCTATTACAGGTATAACCCTTTTAAGCTCCTCTTCCAAGGGAACTCTTTGAGAGTATGGTCTTGTGGATTCTCCGCCCACATCAATAATATCGGCACCATCATCTGCCAATCTAAGTGCATGTTCCACTGCCTTTTCTGTATCCAGATAAAGGCCCCCGTCAGAGAATGAATCTGGAGTTATATTTAAGATACCCATGATATGGGTTCTACTTAAAAGATCTAAATGATGTCCATCTGCCTCTATTACATATCTCATGAAATGGCCACCTTTTCTTCTCCTTCCTTCTCTCCTTTAATATCAATACCTGCATCTTTTAAGATCTTGTCTATCTCTGCTCCATCTAAGGTCTCTTTTTCAAGCAGGGTCTTTGCAAGCATATTTAGGGCATTAATATTCTCTTCTAAAAGCCTTTTTGCCCTGTTATATGCATCCATTACTATCCTCTTTACCTCTTCATCTATCCTCTGAGCGGTCCTCTCACTATAGTCTCTGTGCTGAGCTATCTCTCTTCCAAGAAATATCTGCTCTTCCTTCTTTCCAAAGGTAAGTGGCCCAAGCTCTTCGCTCATACCATAGTCGCATACCATCTTTCTTGCAAGCTCAGAGACCCTTTCAATATCGTTTCCTGCACCTGTAGTCTGGGTATTCAGGACAAGCTCTTCGGCCACCCTTCCACCCAAAAGAGTGGTAATGTTATCAAACAGATATTCCCTTGAATATGTATGCCTTTCATCCATAGGAAGCTGTTGGGTTACTCCCAGTGCCCTGCCTCGTGGTATTATGGTCACCTTATGGATGGGATCTGAATGGGGAAGAAGCTTTGCAACTAAGGCATGACCTGCCTCATGATATGCAGTTGTCCTCTTTTCCTCATCACTAATTATCAAACTCCTTCGTTCAGCTCCCATTAATACCTTATCCTTTGCATCTTCAAAGTCCACCATCTCTACCCTATCCTTTTTCCTTCTTGCAGCCATCAATGCTGCCTCATTTACCATATTTTCAAGATCAGCACCTGTAAAGCCGGGAGTTCCCCTTGCAAGCACAGATATGTCCACATCATCTGCAAGGATTGTCTTTTTTACATGCACCTTCAGGATCTCCTCCCTACCCTTCACATCAGGGACAGGCACAACCACCTGTCTATCAAATCTACCGGGTCTAAGAAGTGCTGGATCCAATACATCAGGCCTATTGGTGGCGGCAATAAGTATTACCCCTTCATTTGCCTCAAACCCATCCATCTCAACTAAGAGCTGATTCAGTGTCTGCTCCCTCTCATCATGACCTCCTCCAAGCCCTGCCCCCCTATGTCTTCCTACCGCATCTATCTCATCAATAAAGATTAGGCATGGTGCATTCTTTTTCCCCTGATTAAACAGGTCTCTTACCCTTGCAGCTCCAACACCTACAAACATCTCAACAAAATCAGAGCCACTTATGCTAAAAAACGGAACCCCTGCCTCTCCCGCAATTGCCTTTGCAAGCAAGGTCTTCCCTGTCCCTGGAGCACCCACAAGCAAGACCCCTTTTGGTATTCTGCCGCCTAATCTGGTAAATCTCTTTGGATCTTTTAAAAACTCAATGATCTCCATCAGCTCTTCCTTTGCTTCATCAATACCTGCCACATCTTCAAAAGTAACCTTTGGGGATGACTCTGACAGAAGCCGTGCCCTACTCTTTCCAAAAGAGAGTGCCTTACCACCTCCAACCTGCATCTGTCTCATAAAGAATATCCATACACCGATAAGAATTAACATGGGAACCCAGGAAAGAAATACCTGAAACCAGGATGAATCATCCTTTGGCCTTACCGTGATCTTAACCCCTCTTTCCCTCAACAATTTAATTAACTCTGGATCCTGTGGCACATAGGTCTTAAAAGGGCCATTTACAGAACTTCCAGAGACAAATTCTCCCTTAATGGTAACCTCAAGCACAGAACCAGACTCTACCATATTCAAAAATTCGCTATAGCTTATTCTGGCTCTACCCTTTTGAGGTTCTCTAAAGAATTGAAACATTACAAGCATTATAAGGGAGATTAGAATCCATATGGAGAGATTTTTATAGATCTGATTCAATTAATTTTCCTCCTCAATTTTTCCAATTTTATATTATACTAATTTTATAAGGCTATTCCACTAAAATTTATGAACTGAGTCAATTATTATAAAATGGATTGTGGCATAAATTTTGCTTTCTATATTTATAAATTTTTAGGTTAAAGGGGCTACGCCATGCGTATAGAAGGGTATGGAAGGATAGGAAAGATAGTTGAGCTCCAAAGGGGCATGAAAGATAAAAAGGTAGATACCCCTTTTAAAGATATATTGAAAAGCAAAATTGGATCTGCAGAAACAGTTTCAGCCGCTAAGGCCTATTCAATTGGGCAAACCCTTCCCCTTGTGGTGGGAAAAAATTTCCTACCTCCTAAGGAGCAAATTGTATCAAAGGTTGAAGGGCTGATTGATATTTTAGAGAGGTATCAGGCAAGATTAAGTGATCCTTCGTATAATATGAAGGATCTTCATCCATTAGTAGAGAAGATGGAAAAGGGAGTGGATGAGCTCACCGATCTTTTAGACCTGATCCCTTCAGATGATAGGCTCTATCCCATCCTTAGTGAGGCTATAATAATGGGCACCATTGAGCTTGGAAGGTATAAGAGAGGAGAATATATCTAAAAAGTATGAAGAAACTAATTGTTCCTACAGGCCAATTTATAATCAAAGAAAGAGATACCAATACCCAGGTAGAGGCCCTACTTGGGGTCTGTCTGGGAGTGAGCCTTGTAGATAAAAAAAGGGGGATTGGTGGATTATCACACTTTTTGCTTCCTTTCCCATCTGAATCCAGATCTTCCTTATCTCCGCAATATTTTGTATCAACGGGCCTCCCTCTGTTTGTTGAAGAGATGCTTCAAAAAGGAGCAAAGAGGCATAATCTGGAGGCAACTGTGGCAGGAGGTGCCATGTTAGATCCCGAGGAAGACCTGGAACTGAACTTAGGGGAAAAGAGTAAGGATATAGCATTTTCCTGTCTAAGAGATATGAAAATACCTATAAGACTTTCAGAAACCGGCGGATATAACGGGTGGAAGTTAGTTCTCAGATTGAGGGATCTTCAAAGTGAGATAATTCCTCTGCCGGATTTTCCTAAGACTTCGGATCTTATGGATACAGATCATACCCCAAATCTAAGTGGAGATAAAATTTATAAAAGGCTTGAAGAGATATCATCGATCCCTCAGATTACATTAAAGGTCATACACATGCTAAATGATGAAAGATATGATCTTAAACAGATAACAGAAGAGCTAAGACAGGATCAGGTATTAGTTGCAAGGGTATTGAGGTTTTGTAACTCAACATATATGGGAATACCCAGAAGGATTGACTCCATTGAAAGGGCAATCTTAATAATTGGAGAAAGATTATTACTCAAGGTCATACTTATGGCATCCCTTGAACCCATTATGCAAAAAAATGATGGATACTCCTTATGTGAAGGAGGGCTTTTCCATCACTCTATAAAGACAGGAAAAGCAGCAGAGATATTATCCCATATTCTGGGATCTGTAAGAGCCGATGTGGCATACACAGCCGGCCTATTACATGATATTGGAAAGGTGGTTCTGGACCAATACATGAGCAGGTATAGACCCCAATTCTACAGGGAGCTTGAAAATAGAAAGGGCGATCTATTATCCATTGAGCAGGATATCTTTGGTATAGATCATGCAGAGACCGGTAAGATCCTGGCTAAGAGATGGAACCTGATCCCAAATATAATAGATGTAATTGAAAACCATCACTTTCCTGAAAATGCAAGAGTAGATTCCTATCTTGCTCATCTGGTATATCTTTCAGATCTCCTGGTAAATAGGCTAAATCCACATTTGGAATTGGATCATATTAACACAACAGATCTTTCTACGAGATTAGAAAGATTGGGATTAAAGAAGGGAGATCTTACAAGGCTGTTAGAACATCTTCATTTTCATATAGATTCTTAGATTCTCCCTCTCTAAATACATTTAAGAATATCTCTACTATTTCAGGATCAAATTGTGTGCCGGCGTTTTCAGTAATGATCTTTACAGCCTCTTCATGGGTCATCTTAGAACGATATGCCCTATCAGATGTCAGCGCATCATATACATCTGCAACCGATAATATCCTGGACAGCAGTGGTATATCAGTTCCTGCAAGTCCATCCGGATATCCCTTTCCATCCCATCTTTCATGATGCGCTCTGATTATTCCCTTCTCTTTTTCCCACATGCTTATGTGGCTTAAGATATCATCGGCAATTACAGGATGCATCTTAATCATCTCATATTCCTCTTTTGTCAAGGATGCGGGTTTGAGCAAAATTGAATCTGGAATCCCGATCTTTCCGATATCATGTAGATACCCAGCCACTTTCAGGCAATCAATCTCTGCCCGGCTCAATTGCATCGCCTTGGATATCTTAACTGCATAGGCAGTGGTCCTTGAGGAATGTTTCTTGGTATAGGGATCTCTTGCCTCTATGAGCCTTACAAAGGCATAGAGAGTGGAGAGCAGATTATCATATATATTCTCGTATAGTGCTATATTTTCAATCATTGAAGATGCCTGTTTTGATATGAGATCTAAAAAATATAGATCCTTACTTTCAAAGCTTTTCTTTGAATTCTTCTTATTTCCCACAATAACCCCAAAAGTATTATCTCTTATCCTGATGGGAATTCCGATATAACAGTTCTGATCTTCTGCCTTTTTTATTATGGGAAGATTATCTTCCAACACCTTTTCAATTATCTGTTTGCTAATTAAAGACGGGTATTCATGCATATTATCGGTGGTAGAAATCAGGGTGTGTTCTTTATCTTTGTAGTCAAGAATATAAAAATTGGCTGTATCTCCGTGAATAATCTCCTTTGTAAGATATACGAGCTGATTAAAAAGCTCTGAGCTATTTGTGATATTATTAAGCCTCTGTAGAATAAGATTTACCTTTTCCAGATTTTTAATCTTTTCTTCAAGCTCCCTATTTATCTCTTTGAGCTCCTCTGCCTTCTCCGAGCTTTTCTTCAAGAGCATATTTTCTAAAAGTAGCTCTCTATCTTTGATAATCTTTTCAATAGTTGGAATTATATCCTCCAATTTGATGGGCTTTATAAGAAAGTCAGATATTCCCTGTTTAAGTGTTGCACATAGATTTTCAACGGATGGATAACCTGTCATAACCACAACGGGAATGGTATTATCATATTCATGTATCCTTTTTGAAAGCTCAATACCGTCCATCCCTGGCATAGATATATCAGTAAAACAGCAGTCAATATCTTCTCTTTTAATTATCTCTAAGGCCTCTCTTCCATCTTGAGCAGTAAAGACCTTATGGGAGGTATTAGTTGTAATGTATTCCTTTAAAAGCTCCCTGATGAAATATTCATCATCTACCACAAGTATATTTAGGGAATCTTTCATAGCCTGACATCCTCTAAGCCCATCTTTTTAAGTATCCTGTCTCTTAGCGTAATAAATTCCTTTTCTGTGAGGATATCTATCTCCCTAAGTTTCTTTAATATAAAGAGCCTTTGTGTGAAATCATCTAAACTCTTTTCAGTATCTCTAAGTATGGGAACATTGGATGGAAAAAAGATCAGATCTTTATCCCTTTCTTCATAGAGATCATGCTCCCTTCTTATATCATTTAGCTCTCTGTATAACTTTTTAAGCTTCTCAATAAGCCCCCTGTTTTCTCTGTTTAGCTTTATCTTTTCAATGACATTCTGTATTGTAATCTCAATTTCATCCAATCTGCAGGGCTTTTTTATATAGTCATATGCACCCTCCTTTATCGCCATTATAGCAGATTCTACTGAGGCATGCCCTGTCAATATTATCACGATGATATCAGGATATCTCCTCTTTGCAAATTTTAATACCTCCTCCCCACCTATATCAGGCATCACAAGATCAACTATTATTATGTCAAATGGCTCTCTTTTAAGGAGATCAATAGCGGATTTGCCGTTATAACAGGCAGTTACCTCTCTTCCATCAGTAGATAGAAATTCTTTTAAAATATCTGCTATTGTAGAATCATCATCAATTACAAGGATCCTTATTACATCTTCCATCTTAACCTTTTTTATCAAAGAGGATACCCATCATCTGATCTATCTTGGCAGCAAGATTTAGTATCTCAGAAGGTGGTATCTCTCTTATGACCTTATCAGTTTCAGAATCAATAACTGTAACCATTGTCTTACCTGTGGCTTCGTGAACTTTAAATCGTATATCAATATTGTGAAGTATCTTAAGATCCCTCTTTATATCATTTAAAAGATCCTGTAGCTGTTTAGGATCTGTATCTTCTTTCCACCTCTCCTCTCTCTGCCTCATCCTATCAGGAGGCGCATTTTTGTCTCCGGTAGAGCTGATTACCTGATTCTCTATTCCAACCCCTTCCATGTTAATATTTTTTACAGGTGTTACCTCCATGTAACATCACCCCTTTTATTAATCGTCTGAATTAAAAAATACTTTAATATACCATTTCCTTCATTAACCTTATGTATCCCCTTTCCAAGATATTATTATAGCTGTCTGCTGCAGATCTTTTCTGGCGTATGGAAAGGATATCCCCTTTTATATCATCAATCCTCTCTTCAAGGATCTCAACACATTCTCTGTCCATCCTATAGATGGACTCCATGCCTTGCCTTATGGAATCTATTAATCTCTTTATCCCATCTTCTAAGCCCTCTTTAAAATTAAGATTTTTACCCCTCTGCCTGATTATATTATCAATCTGCGAAACCCTCTTTCTTATCTTTTCCCGCTCGGATAGATTGCTCAAGATCTTTTCATAGTCTTCCCTATCTATCTCTTTTAAAAGCAGAGTGGTTCTTTCCATATACTCTTTTATACAGGATAATTTTTCCTCCAAGAGCCTGATTATATCTGTCTTTTCCATTATAGGCTCCCTAAGCGCTCACATAACTTCTCTGCTCTTGATAACTCGCTGGTTCAGGTATATCAACTTTACCATTTTTAAATATATACTCCCATGCGCTCTTAAGATCCCTTAACATTACAAGAACTTCATCAATAGCTGATATATCATTTTTAACATCTGCCTCAAATATCCTCTTTAAGATATAGGTATATATCGCATTGAGATTTTTGGCTATCTGTCCACCCTTTTCAAAATTAAGGGCACACTGAAGCTCGGTTATTATCTCACGAGCCTTGGAAAGATGTGTTGTCCTCTCATCAGGCCTATTATCTAAGATGCGCTCTTTTCCCTTCTGAAGCCTTTCAATTGCACCTTCATAACACATAAGAATCAGTCGCTTCTGATCCGCGGTATTAACCTCTGTCATCTGATAGTGTTTTGCAAGGTAGGCATTAATCATAACTCATCCCTCCTAAATTAATTTAATTTATATTAATCCCCATCCGTTCAAGGATGCGGAGATCTGCCCGCTTAACCAATTGCTCTGATTTTGAATCTGAGAGAGTGCCATCTCCATCTTTATGAAACTGTCGGTGAGTCTCTTAAGTCTATTTTCAATGCGATCTTCAAGCCTTTCAATCCTGTCTTCTAAGTTATCAATATTGTTACTTATAGCCTCCTTAGCACTCTGAATGTTGCCATTTAAAGGGTCAGTGAGGTTGTAAAGCACCCTATAGAATTGTTCTGCAACACCATAGATAAGTGTAATAGAGCCCACATTTCCTGTATCAGAACCAGAATATCTTACCATCAAGCCTTTTGCATCCCCAGAATCAGAGCTTATATATTCCCCACTTACAGATGCCTCATATATCTCAGAGTCTTTTTCAAAGTAGTCATCCGGACTTCCACCGGTATCAATATAGAGATTATATGTTCCAGATGCAGTATCCAGTGTATGATATGCATAGGTAAGATGGCTATTGGTTGAGCTCCAGCTAAATGTTATAAGCCTTCTTACATCATCAAAATTATTCTCCAAGGCATCCTGAAGGGTATCGTCATCAATGGTAAGCCTTCCTGAAGAGTTAAGGTTTATACCAATAAGAGCCAGAGTGGAGAGATCAGAATCTACACCCTCTACCCTGTTTAGTATAATATCCCGCAGCTGTGATCTTATATTCCTTAGGGTGGAATCACCAAAAAGAGGACCACCTGGTTGCTGATTATCTTCGTCATAGTCAAGCTGGGAATCAATTGCATCCATAACCTCATTATAGCTATCTACCATCTCCTGGATCTTTTCTTTTATGGAATCATAATCTCTTCCTATATTAAGGGTGATTGTGGTGGATGTATCTGCATTTAAGAGATTAAGGGTTACACCGGGTATGATATCATCTACGGTATTTGATGATGTGGTAATGGTCTCTCCGTCAATTTCAATTTGAGCATCCTGCCCTGCCTGAATCTGACGCTTTCTTATGGTGGTTATAGTTCCAAGGTCGCCATCTTGATCAAATTTAAGGCTGCTCTTATTGGGTGTGATTACGACCTGAAGATCTGTATCACCTATCTCATTATCAATTACCCGGATCTTTCCATCTTCTGTTATGGTAGCAGTCACATTTCCATAGCTGTTTTCTATCTCTGTCAAAAGATCATCTATGGTCTTATAAGAGGAGGTGCCTGAATCATAGATATAGAATGTGACATTTACAGTATTTCCATTGGTATCTGTCCCAGAAAGAGTAATATAATCTGTGGTTTCATAATCAATATATCCGTCTATCTGGTCAAATCTGGTTGAGGTGGTAATATATTGGCCAGAAGATGTATTGGATATATCTCCAGTCATTCCCCTTTCATCTGAGAGGCCAGAGCGTTCAAGTATTCCCAGTGTTTCAAGAATGTTATTGGAATCTGTATAAGATATGGACTCACCTTCAATAAGTAATCTATAATATGTGGCTCCATCAACAGTCTCAGTTATCACACTTGCAGGATCACCTGAAAAGAGTCCACTAAATGCACTATTTATGGCATCTCTTATATCGGTTAATGAATCAGTGGAGAGATCAATACTCACACTTTGAGAATTTCCGTTTATTACAATGGTTACGGTTCCGCTCTGAGGCTCTGAAAGATTTAAGAGATCACCAATTGCATCCGTTGAAGAGCTAAATCTGTCACTCTTATTGCCTCCCTGAATCTGATTCTTTATCGTCTTTGAAGAGGTATCCACAAATCCCAGTTTTCCTAATACATTATTTGCTCCCCCATTTAAGATACTAATCCCTTCTGATCCCTCTTCATCTGAGGTAAGTATCAGTCTATAACCTTCGTTTTCAATATATAGAATAGAGGCTGTAACCCCTGATGGATTGGTTCCACTGTTTACCGCATTTATCTTATCCCTTATTCCTATCAATGTATCAGAAGTTGAGATGGATACGGTCTTACCACCTATAATTATATCACCAGATATATTTAACTCAGTTGTTTGACTTGCAAAGGTGGTAGATGAAATCTTTTGAGCTGTTGCCTTTTGTAATATCTTTATATCATATGTTCCAGGAGATGCATCTGAGGATGTGGTAACAGAGATAAGATCTTCTGGATCTGTGCTTGTGTCAGTTGAAAGATTAACTGTAGAGATATTCAGATCATCACTTTCTCTTAAATCTTCAACAGTGCTCATAAAGGAAGAGAGGGCAGAGCTTATCTCATCCCAGGCATTCATCTTTTCTTGATATGTATCTATCCTCTGTTGAAGGAGTTCAACAGGCCTTCTTTCCACTTCTTCTAATTGATCCAGTATATTTCTCCAGTCAATTCCAGATGAAATTCCACTAATATATGTCTCTGCCATAATGCCCGACCTTTTTAAGGATTTTTCCTATTATATATATCGGATAGGCATAAGATATATTTAGTTTT
>CAYTXJ010000046.1:0-15253 GCA_964440775.1 uncultured Desulfobacteraceae bacterium
AGGTTGCACCATCTCATTGCACAGGTGATTTAGTAAGAGAGGCTTTCAGAAAGGAGTATAAGAAAGATTTTATTGAATATGGGGTAGGGAAGATAATTGAAATTAGATAAAAGGGATCCATTGGCTTTATGAAGAATAGATATTTAAAAGGCGATAGTGTAAATATACTTTTATTAGGTATTGTTAGTTTCCTGAATGACTTAAGTAGTGAGATGATAATGCCGATTTTGCCGATGTTTATTACAGCATTAGGAGGTAGTGGCTTTATTATTGGGTTAATTGGAGGATTGCGAGATAGTATTTCAAGTATTTTAAAAGTATTAGCTGGCTATTGGTCCGATAAATACGGAAAGAGGAAAGTCCTTGTTTTATTGGGTTACTTTACCTCAGCACTTTTCAAATTACTTTTAGCGTTTTCTAAGATATGGCCACATGTTTTTTTATTCGTTAGTCTGGAACGGGTTGGTAAAGGATTAAGGACTGCACCACGAGATGCAATTATTGCCGATTCTATGCCAGAAAAAAGGGGCGAAGGATTTGGAATTCATAGAGCAATGGATACCTTAGGAGCAATTGCAGGGTCAGTTGCTGTTTTTCTTTTATTTTGGTATTTCAGATTTAATTTTAATTCCATCATACTTATAGCTGCAATTTTAGCCTTTCTTTCTTTAATTCCCTTATATTTTGTAAAAGAGAAAAAAAGAAAACCGCAGGATATAAACCTAAAAATTGGTTTCAAAAATCTTCACCTGCCCCTTAAGTTATTTATCCTGATCTCTGGTATCTTTGCTTTGGCAAATTTTAGTTATATGTTTTTTATTCTTAAAGCCCAAGAACTCTTTAAAGGTAAATTATCCATTGGAATACCGATCCTTTTATATATTCTTTTTAACATTTTTTATGCCGTATTTTCTCTTCCCTTTGGTAGACTCTCTGACAAGATAGGAAGGAAAAAAGTAATTGCTTTTGGTTATCTATTATTTTCGATAACCTCTCTTGGATTCGCTTTTTTAAAATCATTAAAATTCCTTATAGTTCTATTTGCTCTTTATGGTATAGTTTATGCTGTAATAGATGGTAATCAAAGGGCTTATGTCTCTGATCTGTCTTCAGAACAATTAAGGGCTACAGCTTTAGGAACATTTCATACCACAATAGGTTTAGCAGCACTACCAGGCAGTTTAATAGCTGGTTTTTTATGGCAGATTAATCCGACTATAACCTTTATCTATGGTGCAATGGTTAGTATCATTTCAGTTGCCTTGTTCATTGTATTTAGAAATCATTTTAGGGGTGAAAACCACGGATAAAAGAGATATCAAAGATCTTCCAGAATTGCCTTTGCCGATATATCAGAAGATAAATTAGATCTACCCGAAAAAGGTTTAGATTTGATATTTATGCGTAATGTCACTCATCACATTTTTTTCCTTCATCTCTTTTTTTAGTATATTCAAAAAGATATGCAAAACCAAACAGTGTGATAAATAAAAGGAAGATCTTTGAAAGTGTAGGAGGTGAAAAGAAAAATTTGGCAATTAATAAAGAAACCAAAAATGCGATTATGAGTCTCAAAAACAGGATCTTAATGGAAGGCATTTAGTCTTTATCCCTTCTCTTTTTAAATGGAATCACCTTGGGGTTCTTATCTACGGCCTCTTTCTCTGTTTCGCTTTGCTCGGTTTGGGCCTGCTCTTTCAGGTATTTTACCTTTTCAAGTCTGATCGGATTACCACCCATGGTAAATTCCACCCCATTTATATATTCACGTCTTAATATCCATACCATAGGTTTAGGAGGTATGGTAAGTAATAACAGGGATACCTGATACCAGTCCTTTTTTATATCTGGCTCAATAGATTCAATCCGTGCATATAGAGTAGGCTTTTTTTCAAGATAGATTAAGACCAGATCACCTACATCTGTATCTCTATAATCCATAAGATTACCCCTCTCATTCACTGTCTCTGATGACACTACCAGGATCTGTTCTGAGTTTGTCCAGCTTTTCCTCAAAGCCGGCTCCCAAGTCCACCCCCATCTTTTGAGCCATCTTTTTGGCATGAAGCCCTATGTTCCTGGTATCTTTATAAAAAGAGTCATCTTTTGGCCTTGTTGGATCATATGCCTCAAGCCTATCCTTTTCTGACATATGATACACAACTCTGGATATTATCTTCCTTATATCTGAGGAACCACACTCCCTGCATCTTATCTCTTTCTCCTCTCCTTGCTTTAAAATGAGATACTGGAAGATAGTACCACACCTTTTACATTCATACTCATATATTGGCATAATTGATACGCCCCCCTTATATGAAGATCTATAAAGATTAATATAGATTTTATCCAATTAGTAAAGGGAAATTAGATCAGATCTGTATATATTTATAAAGTCTCTTACTGATCTCTAACAATATCTCAGAACGGGTCAATTCCTTTGGAAATAGATTGCCTTTTCCGGATATGAGATCATCTAAGGATGATATTGCATTTTTGAAATTGAGATGGCTTAAGGATTCTATGTTACTGATAATATTTAATTTTTGGTATCTTTTACCAAGGAAGCTCATATATTTTAAAAGGCCTTTACCCTTCTTAGAGGGCCTTGCCTCCATAGCCCTTGAGGCGATCCAATAGGACTCTAAGAAGCTCTTAAGTATATTTCCAAACAGAGGGAGCTCTTTAATCCCCTTAAGTGTGGGATAAAATGAGTCATCTTCCAATCTTATATATCCCATGGTGTCAAAATATCTAAGGGTATTCAGGATCTTAGAGTTAATCTCACTTTCCAAAAACGCAAATTCATATCTTAAGATCTCTTTTAAGAATTGAAATTCATCAAACAGAAAGGAGAGCTCCCTTTTCCTTTCCTTCCCTTTGAGAACTATAAGGGACAAGAGGCCGGGCTCTAAGAAATAGTGGATAATACAGTTTTTATAATAGTCAAGCTCAAACTTTTTATTATCTTCCACGTAGAAAAAGGGCTCTTCTTCATCTATCTCTGGATTTAGGATTTCTACCACTTTTCTATCTGTAAGCATCCTTAGTGTCTCATCCACTGCATCTTCCATATCATTTAGGCTATCAGAAAAGGGGGCTTTTATGTGCTGTAAAAATTCATATAGCCTTCTTACACTATCCTTGAGCCATGAGGCTTGAAAACCGTTTCTGTGTGCTGAAAGTATTGCTGTTGAAATTATGGAAATTGGAGTTATTACAGTAACCTGATTAATGGCATTGATTAAGATAAGGGCAAGATCTCTGGATTCATCCTTTCCATGATCTTCTCTGCCTTCCATATATTCTCTCAAGGATATGGGCCTATTAAATCTTATATATACCTTCCCATACTTTCTTTTTAAGATATTTCTGGCCTTAAAGATCATCCATATATCTTCTCTCTGCTTTTCAGCACCAGTTATTTCCCTCAATAGCGATCCCTGCTCCACAATGCGATCATAGATAATGGAAGAGGGAACAAATATAATATCCTCACAACACCCCTCTCTGTATGCCTTAATGAGTATGGAAAGAAAGCCTGTCTTAGGGATAACCAGTTTTCCGTTTCTGCTTCTTCCACCCTCTATAAAGAACTCTATGGGGTATCCTTCGCTCAGCAATATCTTTATGTATCTGTTAAAGACCTCAGAGTATAGCTTTGCACCGGTGAAGGTGCGGCGGATAAAAAATGCCCCAGATTTTCTAAATATGTGCCCAACAGGCCAAAAGGCCAGATTCCTGCCCGCAGCAATCCTGGGTGTATGCATATGATTAAGATAGAGCATATGGTTTAATACCAAATAATCCATATGGCTTTTATGTGATGGGACATACACCAAGGTGCCCTTTCTTGCCCATTCTCGTAGGGTAGATATCTCATCTAATCTTATATCTATATCATCAAACATCCTCTTCCAGAGCCTTTTTAAAAGCAGAGTAAATATCTGGACATAGGTGATACTGTAATCTGCTGCAATTTCTTGAAAATATTCCTTTGCCTTTTTTTTGAAATATCTGATCTTTCTCTTATCTCCTTTGCCCATCTTTTCTATCTTAGTGGTTATTCGGGGGTCAGTGAGGACCATCTCCATGATCTGATCCCTTGATTTCATAATGGGGCCAAGTATTATCCGCTTTTGCCTGTCTATCTCCTCAATTAATCTGTCCCTTAAAGATCGGGCAATTTCCTGGACTGAAGCCATTGAGGAGCATTCTTTTAGATATTCTCTGAGATTAAGAGGTGAGCCAAAATCCACAAATACCTTCCCATGGAATCTAAAAAATAGAATCATCTTGATAATTGCACCGGGTCTGTCTCTGAGGCCAAATAATATCTTTTTTAGTTCGCCCTCTTCCTTCTCTGGTGCCTGATGATATATGATAAATTGGGGAATAATAATGATAGGATGGGGGATCCGTGATTGGGCCTGGATCAAAAACTGAAGATAATCGGGTTCCTTTCCCATAAAGTGTCGTCTGAAGATCTTTGGATCTATAAGAAATAGTAGAGAGGGTATCTTGTGTTCAAGGATATGGTTATAGAGGCTTTCCTCAGATAATCTTTTTTTTCTACTAAATAATCTACTTATATTTTGCCACATATATCTTAAGGCAGGAGCTAAGGGACAGATCCATATAGGTTTCATACCGAATGCATATCTGGGATATGGAAGGCGTTTGCTTCTAAATCCATAATGAAACAGTAGATAATCAAGGGCACCTCTATATTTAACGGCATATACAATGGTTCCCTGTCTGTGGAGCTCTCTAAGCCTTTCCTTCCATTTAGGGTCCATATCCATCTTTTTAAACATCTTAAATAACACATAGGTAAGGAAGAGGCCCGGCTTATGATCAAAGAGATATGGGGATATGGGATCCTTTTTCATATGAGGCATAACTAAAGCATATTTTATATAAGATCAATAACAAAAATAAGATTAAGATCCTATTGACAAAAGACCATCTATTTATCACAATAACAGAAAAATCTTAAAAGGAGGAGATCATGTTAACTCCTGTGATAATATCAGGGCTTACAATGGATCCTGTAACCAATAGCCCTGTGGTAATATTAAAAGAGATAAATGGGGACAGAACTCTTCCTATCTGGATAGGGGTTCTGGAGGCCACTGCCATTGCAAGTGAGCTTGAAGGAATTAAGTTTTCAAGACCCATGACCCATGATCTCCTTAAAAATATATTAGGAATGGTAGATATAAAGGTTACCCGCGTAGAGGTATGTGATCTCAGAGACAATACCTATTATGCCCTTATACATCTTCTGCACAATGGCAAAGAGATAGCCATTGATGCCCGCCCCAGTGATGCACTGGCACTGTCCTTGAGGGTAAATGCCCCTATATTTGTGTCAGAAGATGTAATAAGACAATCTGAAAATATAGAGATAGTAACTGAACCCCAGAGCAAGACCAAAAAGGGGAAGAAGAATTGGCAAGACATATTGGATGATCTTGAACCCGATGATTTTGGGAAATACAAGATGTAGAGATGATTGATCTTCACACCCATTCTTTTCTCAGCGATGGTGAGTTAATCCCTTCAGAGCTTATAAGAAGATATGAGGCCAAAGGCTACAGAGCAGTTGCCATAACTGATCATTGTGATCATTCAAATCTGGAAGATCTCCTCTCCAAGCTAATAAGATTAAAGAAAGAGATATCATCCCATTCTTCCATATTGTTTGTACCTGGGATAGAGATAACACATGTGCATCCTAAGTTAATTGGAGATCTAATAGATAGGGCCAGAAAGATGGGTGCTGAGATTGTGGTGGTGCATGGAGAAAGTATTGTGGAGCCAGTGTTGAAGGGGACAAACAGAGCAGCCATTGAGGCTGGTGCAGACATACTTGCACACCCCGGATTGATTGAGATGGAAGATGTGGTGATGGCAAAGGAAAGAGGCGTGTTTTTAGAACTTTCTGCAAGAAAGGGTCATTGCCTTACAAATGGACATGTGGCAAGGCTTGCTATGGAAAAGGGCGCATCTTTACTTCTAAATTCTGATTCTCACTCTCCCTCAGATATAATGGATGAAGATCTTGCCAGGTCCATTGTAAAAGGTGCTGGATTAGATAGTAATGGCTTTAGACGATGTATGGAAAATGCCCGCCTTTTGCTAAAGAAAAAAGGCTATTCCCTATAGTTCAAAGATGAAAATGAAGACCCTATTTAACCTCTTTTCCATATCTGTTGTGCTGTTTTGGTTAATAATGATATCTCTGCTTGTAATTAATACCCACAAAAGCAATAGAGCCATATATGGAATATCTTCCACAACTGACATAAAGGCTCAAGAGAGAAGAGAATGGAAGGAGATATTCTTTAAGAATAAGAAGGTAGGATATGCACTTACCATATTAAATCCCATTAAGGATGATGGGTATTTCTTTCAAGAAGAGATCTACTTAAGAATGGATATTATGGGATATCTAAATTCCATGAATGTGATAACTCAATGCAAATTAAATCAAAAATTTCAGCTCAGAGAGTTTAACTTCAGGATGAGGTCTGGATTAATGGTTTTTCACCTGAAAGGGAGGGTGGTGGGAAAGGAGCTTATTATTGAAAGAGGAGATGGAAAGAGCATCCAGAGAATAAGGCTGAAAGAGCTGCCCTTGGTAAGTAGTGCACTTGAATCTTTTTTTATAGCTAAGAGGCTTAAGGTTGGGCAGAGTTTTCATATACCCATCTTTGATCCCACCACCCTATCTGTCAGGCCTCTGAGAATAGAGGTGGTAAAGAGGGAGAAGATCCGCATTAAAAGGCTTACATTTGATTCCTACCTTTTAAGGACTAAGCTTTGGGGAAGAGATTTTAAGGTATGGATATCTGATGATGGAGAGGTCTTAAGAGAGGAAGGCTTTTTGGGCCTTACCACCATAAGATCTAATGCAGCTTCGGCACTATCAGGGATTAAAGAATCTTCGGGACAGGATCTATATGATATAGTGGCAATTAAAGTGGAGCGAAAATTGACAGATATCCCATCACTAAAGATCCTTAAATTGAGATTAAAAGGGATAGACCTATCCCTCATTGATCCCAATATATGGGATGGAAGGAGACAGAAAAGGATTAAAGATGTTATCGTTATAAGTAAAGAGAGGGTATTGCATAATTTATTCTCTTATAAGTTGCCTTTTAAAGGAAAGGATATGGAAATCTATCTGAGGGCAGATATAAACATTGAATCTGATAGTCCAGTTATTAAAGAAAAGGCAGAGGAGATAATTGGCGGCACAGATAACCCCTTTTGGGCGTGTAAAAAGATTGTAAATTGGGTTTACAGGGCATTAGAAAAGCGACCTATGCTCTCTTTTCCAAGTGCATTGGAGGTATTAAAGGTAAAGGCAGGGGACTGCAATGAGCATGCCGTTTTGACTGCGGCACTTCTAAGGGCAGCTGGTATTCCTGCCAAGGTAGTGATCGGTCTGGTATACAATAGGAGATGTTTTTACTATCATGCCTGGAATGAGGCCTATTTGGGAGAATGGATCTCATTGGATTCTGTCATGAATCAGATACCTGCAGATGTAACACACTTAAAGTTAATTGAAGGTGGGCCTGAAAAACAGGCCAGGATTCTCTCATTTATTGGAAAGATAAAGATAGATGTTATGGACTTTAGTTATGATTGAACTGGTTAATCTTTCAAAGAGCTATAGGAATATAAAGGCGGTAGATAAGATCAATCTGAGGATTGAGGATGGAACGATCTTTGGTTTCTTAGGGCCAAATGGCGCTGGAAAGACAACCACTATTAAGATGATGGCAGGAGTTATGAACCCTACAGGTGGAAGGATCATTCTGGATGGAATTGATCTAATGAATGACCCCGTTTCAGCCAAGAAAATAGTAGGATATATACCTGATAGGCCTTTTCTTTATGAGAGACTTACAGGCTGGGAGTTTTTAAAGTTAATATCTGCTCTATATGGCATGAATGGCTCTACGGAGTTGGATAAGAAGATCTTAAGACTTCTTAATCTATTTGAGATAGCCGAGTGGAAAGACGAGCTTATTGAAAGTTATTCACATGGAATGAAGCAGAGACTAATTATGTGCTCAGCCCTAATCCATGACCCTAAGATACTAATTGTGGATGAACCCATGGTAGGGCTTGATCCAAAGGCCATGAGGCTTGTTAAAGAGATCTTTAGAAAAAAGGCACAGGAGGGGATGACCCTATTTATATCCACCCATTCATTAGAAGTGGCACAGGAGTTGTGTAATGAGGTTGCAATCATCCATAAAGGCAGGATCGTGGCTCGAGGAACCTTAGATGATTTAAAAAGGGGGGCACGCTTAGACGGAACCCTTGAAGAGATATTTTTAAAGATCATAGAAGAGGAAATGAATGATTGATGGAAGATCTGTTAATTCTCATCAGTCCCAGAATCTTAGCCCTTAAAAATAGGGTTAATCGTATAGAGAAGAGATTCAAAATTGTTTATGTTGTAATTGGAGGAATAATACTCTGGGCAGGGATATCATATGCAGGTATAAGAGTGCTTTTTTATTTTAAGTCAATTGAGGTGATAGGAGATCTTCTAAATTACAGACTGTTGTCTATGATTCTCCTTACCTTCTTTTCACTCCTTATTATAAGTAATATAATAACCTCACTTTCCAATCTCTATATATCCAGAGACCTGGAATTACTCCATTCAATGCCGGTATCTTCAGATAAGATATATGTGGCAAAGGCATTCTATACCCTTCTTGACAGCTCCTGGATGATAGCTGTCTTTGGTATCCCTGTGCTTATTGCCTTTGGCTGGGTATATAAGACAGGGGCTCTATATTATTTTCATATGCTCCATTGTATATTTGCATTTGTGGTTATCTCTGCCAATTTGGGAATAATGGTTACTATGATACTTACAAATCTTTTTCCCGCACAAAGGACAAAAGATATACTTATGTTATTGACAGTCATGATGATAGCCTCGCTATATCTGCTATTTAGACTCCTTAGGCCAGAGAGGCTTGTGGATCCTGACTCCTTTTTTTCCATGATTCACTATATGGGAGCACTCAAAAAGACCGATTCTCCCTATCTTCCTACCTTTTGGATTACCTCTATCTTATGGTCTCTTTTAACAGATGAAGAGGGATCTTCTTTTATATTTAACATACTGATGTTATGGAGCACTGCCTTAGCACTTACTGTGATAAACATATGGCTTTCCAGATGGATATATTTTAAGGGATATTCAAAGGCTCATGAGGCAAAGAGAAGGATTATTACAGGCTCTTTTATAAACAATATTATAAAGAAATTGTTAAGCCCTTTTATGTCACAAGACCTTGTTCTAATGATAGACAAAGAGATTAGAACATTTTTTAGAGATAATACCCAATGGTCTCAGCTCTTATTGCTTTTAGCCTTAATTGTAGTCTATCTATATAATTTTAAGGTGTTACCTTTAGAGAAGGCATATATACGAATTGATATACTACAGAATGAGATTGCATTTTTGAACTTGGGGCTATCTGGTTTTGTTGTATCAGCTATTGCAACGAGATTTATATACCCGTCTATCAGTTCGGAAGGGGAGGCATTTTGGATAATTCGCTCTTCCCCATTTTCTATGCATAGGTTTATCTGGTGTAAGTATCTAATCTATCTCCCATTTATGTTAATTTTAGGAGGGATACTAATTATAAGCACAAATATAATTCTAAATGTATCCAAGACATTAATGTATAGCACTTCAATAACCCTTTTTTTTATCACATTTTCAATAGTAGCAATCGCCTTAAGAATAGGGGCTCAATATCCTAATTTTCGTTATGAAAATATCGCACAGATATCCACTGGTATAGGTGGGTTAACCTTTATGATAATAAGTGTGGCATTTATCACCCTTATAATGGCAATAGAGGCAGGCCCTGTATACATTCTTTTTATCTCCGAATTTAAAGATATGTCCATAAGCATCTTAAAATGGATATATATAATCCTTTCATTTTCTTTTGTTCTGTTTTTGACATTTTTTATAACATATAGATCGTTAAAGATAGCAATTTTAAGGCTTGAAAGATTGGAGACCTAAGATTATGACAGATATTATGTTCGCTCATGAATATATAGGAAACATTCATATACACACAATCAGAAGTGATGGGGGGAAAGACATTGAAGAGATTGCAGATATCGCCCAAGATATTGGACTTGATTTTATCTGTATAACTGATCATGATTTTACCCAGACTACTCTGCCCCTAAAAAAAGAGGGATTTTACGGAGATATAGCTGTGCTGATCGGCCTTGAAATAGGTAAAGATGATCATCACTATCTTGCATTTGGCATTAAAGAGCTCATACGGTATGAAAACTTAAGGCCTCAAGAGATTATTGATAAGGTTCATAGTCAGGGAGGTTTTGGCTTTTTAGCCCATCCCTTTGAAAAGGGGATGCCATTTTTTGAAAGATCAAAGGCATATATATGGAGAGATCTAAGAGTTAAAGGTTTTACAGGAATTTGCATCTGGAATTTTATGTCAAGATGGAAGGAGAGAATTAAATCGCCCATACACGGAATTGTGATGCTCTGTTTTAAACGTGAATTTTTGAAGGGTCCGAGTAAAAAGACTATGGAATTCTATGATACATTATGCCTTAGCAGGAAGGTGGTGGCTATAGGAGGATCGGATGCACACGGAACTATATTTAAATACGGCCCTTTTTCATTTACCCCCATCTCTTATAAGTTCTTGTTAAATTCCATAAATATCCATATATTTTTAAATTCTCCACTTCCAAGAGAATTCAAAGAGGCCAAGGAGCTGATCTATGACGCCATTAAAAACGGAAGACTATTTATTGCCCACGATGGCCTTAGCCCTTCCAAAAATTTTAGATTTGAATTTGTATCATTAAAGGGATCAGACCTATTTATGGGAGAGGAATCCTCCTTTGAAGAGGGGTATCTGCTTATCCAACTTCCCAGTGTGGGGCAGATCAGAATTGTTAGAAATGGAAGGGTTGTGAGAGTAATATATGGTATAGGAGGAATCCATCGTGTAACTGAAGAAGGGGTTTATAGAGTGGAGGTATATAAACACATCCCCATATTTGGCTGGAGGCCATGGATATTTTCAAACCCTATCTATTTAAGATAATGTTAAACTACGACTATCTTTTCTGCTGGTTCGGAAACTACTTCACCTACAATAGTAGCATCCTGTATCCCGTTATTTTTTAGTTCCTGGATCAAAGAAAGAGAATGTCTTTCTGCTATACATATGAGCAGGCCTCCTGATGTCTGTGGATCAAATAGAATTGTTTCAATTGATGTATCCACTGCAGATTGAATCTCTACCATTGACTGGCGAAATTCGCGATTCCTGTATGTCCCTGCTGGGATCAGTCCCATCTTGGCATATTCAACTGCCTCAGGAATTATGGGCAATTTATCTAAGTAGATCTTAAATCCCAATTTGGACTCTTCAACCATCTCACACATATGGCCTAAGAGTCCAAATCCAGTGATATCTGTGCAGGCTGTCACCGGGAATCGGAGCATCACCTCAGAGGCCTTTCTATTAAGAGTGGCCATAAGTTGAGTTACATAATCAATTACGGATTGACTTGCAAGCCCTCCTTTTATAGCAGTGTTAATTATTCCAGTTCCAAGAGGCTTTGTAAGGATCAGTTTATCTCCCAGTTTAAATCCATCCTTTCTCATTATCCGCTCTGGATGTATAAAGCCGGTAACTGATAGGCCATACTTAAGCTCTTTATCTTCCACGCTGTGTCCTCCCACAAGGACCACTTCAGCCTCTTTCATCTTCTCCAGCCCTCCCTGTAGGATTTTCCTTAGGACAGAGATATCCATATCTTCCCTTGGAAATGCAACAAGATTCATGGCGGTCTTGGGGACTCCTCCCATTGCATAGATATCGCTCAAGGCATTGGCGGCAGCAATCTTTCCAAACCAATATGGATCATCCACAATGGGGGTAAAAAAATCTACGGTCTGGATAATGGCAAGCTCATCATTTATCTTATATACCCCTGCATCATCTGCTTGTGCAAGACCCACGATCAGATTGGGGTCAGTGGGAAATTCCATTCCACAGAGGGCTCTATCCAGATCCCCTGGAGGCAGTTTTGAAGCTCAACCTGAGCCTTTAACCGTTTCAGTCAGTCGTAGTCCTTCTTTAACTTTCATGAACTTCTTACTCCTTTTTATTATTTAAAATCTGATTCAGATCATGGATAAGTTCTTCAATGTCAATATTATATCTCTTTGAGACATTTTCAAGAGGTTCAAAAAGTGCTTCACAGCATATGCATATACCTAATCTTTTATCAAATTTTTTAAATACCTTTTCTGTCTCTCTGTATCTGGACACCACATCCAGAACAGTCATATCTGGTGTGATAGAGCGACAATCATTATTAATATTATCTGTATTCATAATAACTCCTTTCAGATTCTAATATCTCCTTAAGAGCAATCGGTATATATTGAATAACTTCGGTTATCTTGGTTGCAGGGGTAGGATTTGAAAGAAAACCGGAAACTCTATTTACTTTAGATGCAATTAATGCTGCATGTAATATCTCATAGCCTGCTGCTAATAGAGCGGATACAATACCAGTCAAGGTATCACCTGTGCCACCAATGGCCTCTAAGGCCTCTTCATAAGGATAATCAATCTCTGCCTTAATTCCTTCCTCATCTGCGATATAATCCTTTTTACCCTTTACCACAAGAATGCGGGATGCGTTTTTATGCCTATATGCACGAACTATCAGCTCAGGAACACTATTTTGTTCATGAAGGATAAATCCACGTGTATAGAATGGATGAGGAGCCTCTTCATCTGCAAGGAAGGCGAGCTCTCCTGCATCAGGTGTAAAAAGATCATAAGAGTTAGCAAGTCCACTCATTTTCGCCCCATACATAAACCCTGCATCAGCGATTAAAAGGGGTCTATGTCTCATTTCCTCAATGGAAAAGAGCACCTTGTTGTGCCAGTCAACATCTGGTTGAAGATAATGAAAAGTGATGCTATTAAATTCTCGGTGTCTTAGATTATTGCTGATATACTCATAGAGCCTTCTGCTCCCTTCGCCGGTTCCGATATCTCCGACCAAAAACACAGTTGGTCCTGATATATCCAAGATTTCACATGCCTTTAAAGCAGCTGCAATGAGAGCAGGTGTCCCTCTGTTAACTGGCACCTCCCTTCCTTCTATCAATACCATATCCTGCTCTAATTTAACCTTCCCTTCTACAAGAGGAAATCTATTATCCGGCACAGTTCCCACTATGGCAAACATCGCCTTTTCATCTCCTCAAAGGCAAGCTGAAGAGCATAACCGCAGAGGGTGTGCCCGAGCTCTCTTGGCTCTGGCACCTCCTTTATTGACTTTCCAATAAGCCTTTGTGCAAGATAAGGCACATCAGGGCAGCCTCCCCCTGATATATTAACAATGATAAGTGTATCTTTTTCAACAGTAAGTTTCATATTTGCAGCTCGCACCATCAGGAATTTTCCATAGTCCTTGACATTAAAAAGGTCAACCGGTTTTAGCAATGGGCTATTTTCAGGGACTACATCCATTGGAGTTATCCCTTTTTCTTCAAGAATCCTTAGGATATTTAATTCTTCAATAAGAGGAAATTCTATCACAAGATCACAACCTGAGCGTATCTCAGGAGGGGGGCCCATCACTCTGACCTTCCACCCTTTTTCTTTAAGAATATTCTCTGCCCTTATTACCTCACTTGTGTTGTGAAATACAAGAATCCCCAAATCTGTCTTTAAAGATGCCTGATCCTTCTTTGTTTTCTTTTTAAAAAACTTTAAGATAGACACAAATCCTTAGTCCTTTTCAATTATTATACGATATTCCTGGGCTTCAGCCTGTATATCTACCACTTTCCACCCCTGACTCTCTGCAGCACGGCTTACATTTTCCTTAGAGGTATCAGTATCAACCAGTATCTCTATCTGACCACTGTTGACTTTTTTAATCTCATCCAGTGTCATAAGCACTGGTTGGGGGCAGCTAAGCCCTCTGGCATCTACCACATTTGCCATACTAATTTCCCTCCTTTCTAAGCCTTTTCTCTCATTGTTATGCCAATAAATAGACATACCAAAAGGCCAATTATAACGGCAGCCATTCCATGAGGACCAATCCCCTTAGGGGAGCTTGCAAGCCCAAAATTATGAGAAAATCCGGCCCCCACTATCATACCTATAACAAAGATTGCAGCATCTCCATCTCCTTCACCAGAAAGGAAGAGTTGCCTTCCGGGGCATCCTCCTGCCAATGCAAAGGCAAGTCCTGCAAGCATCATTCCAGCAAAGTTCCATATGGTCATATTGTGTGCAACAGGCTGTTTTACAAAACCAGGGTGAAATTGCCCCAAGATTAGATTTGTAATAAATGCTACTGTACCGAAGGCAACCACTCCTGAAAAAAGGTGTGTCTGTCTAAACAGGATCAGATCCCTGAACGCACCCATTGTGCAAAAACGGCTTCTCTGTGCGATAAATCCTATTATAAGACCAAAGATTAAAGATACCAATAAAGGTGCATGCATTGCCCCCGGACCTTTTAAACTATAAAATAAGATCCCACTCTTTGCTTGGCCATCTACCGGGGGAAAGATGAAACGAAGAGCGAGAAATCCAAGCATTATTAATGGGAATAGCCATCCTACAGAGGTATATGTAGGTTGAGTGCGTCCCAGATTATATCCTGCCTTAAAAAATAGTGTCCCAATCCATATACCAAAGACAAGTCCTAATAGGCCGAATATGGCATTACCATCACCGCCAGCAAGTCTTAGCCATGCTCTCCAGGGACACCCCAAGAAGACCAGGGCACCGATCATGGCAAAGACCCCCAGGACAAACCTCACTATAGGAGCAGACCCAACTCTTGGTCTAAATTCCTTAAAGACATATGCTGCAATTAGAGAGCCAAGCACAAATCCGATTATTTCGGGTCTCATATACTGAACAACACCTGCACGATGAAGCCCAATGGCTCCTGCAATATCCCTTTCAAAACATGCGACACAGATCCCCATATTTGCAGGATTTCCAAGTTTCTGCAATAGTGGTGCCAGTATCCCAATAACAGCTCCAACTCCAATTATTCCCCATTTAGTTGCAAAGATGTTACCTATCCGTTTCATAAGAACCTCCCAACTCATTAAATATTTATAACTTTATCTGCCAATTGCATAGAG
>CAYTXJ010000047.1:0-14955 GCA_964440775.1 uncultured Desulfobacteraceae bacterium
CTTTATATATCTTTTCCCCCATGCTGTCTTCAAATATTTCTCTCTTTCTATAGCACCCTTTTTATTCAACAGAACTCATAATATACTAAGTGGTATTCTCCTCCTTTTCTCTATGTCTTGAGTAAAACCTACATAAAATTTTCCGTCACTCTCGCTTTGCAATACATAAATATAATATCTCACGGGGTGAACTCCTTTTGTGCTTGCTAAAGTTTAGCATTATTTAACATCATACAATATAAAATAGCAAAGAAAAGCAAAAAGTTAAGTTTATTTTCAAAAAATCCTCTTTTCTGGGTAAAATTGGAGTGGATCTCATTGTTATTACAGAATAGGAAAAAGAAAGAGAGATTTTTATTTAGAGAGCTCTGAATTTTTCAAAGCCCTCAGAAAAAGCTGTAATTATGAGTTATGTTAAGTTAATTTTTGGCATGTAACCCCCAGTGTAAAAAGGGTTATGCAAAGCTTTCAATCTATCAAGAGATAACAAGAAATCCTCTTTTTTTGACCCTAAAATAATGTTAAGTATGTAGGAATGAATAGTAAGGAACGAAATATCCTCCTTTTACTTGAATATGATGGAACGGAGTATTTTGGCTGGCAGGTGCAGGTTCAAAGACCAACTGTGCAACAGGTGCTTCAAGACACCCTTAAAGAGATACTAAATGAAGAGGTAAAGATAGTTGGAGCAGGCAGGACAGATAGCGGAGTGCATGCAAAGGGGCAGGTATGCAACTTTAAAACTGCTTCTGACATACCAGTTGAAGCGCTTAAAAAGGCATTAAACTCTCTCCTTCCAAAGGATATATTCATAAAGGAAGTAAAGGAATGTCCCCCTGATTTTCATGCAAGATATAGCGCCAAAAGTAAACTCTATGAGTATAGGATATTAAATTCAAAGGAAAGGAATGTATTTTTGAGAAGATATGTATGGCATATTCCATATCAACTTAATCTAAGAGAGATGGGAAGATGCCTAAGTATCTTAAAAGGAAGGCATGACTTTTCCTCTTTTAGATCATCTGGAAGTAGCCAGAAGAATCCCATTAGAAATATGCTAAGATCTGAGCTTATCCCTTCCTCCAATGACATGATATGTATGCTTTTTGAGGCGGATGGCTTTCTGAGGCATATGGTAAGAAATATTGTAGGCACTGTAGTGGATGTGGGAAGAGGAAGGCTTACCTATGAAGACTTCTTAGATATATTTCATTCAAGAGACAGGAAAAAGGCGGGCATAAAGGCGCCACCCCAGGGGCTATATCTGATTGAGGTAAGATATTAGCTCTTATTCCAGATTATCTATTCTTAATCCCTTCTGGGTGAGGGATTCAAAGACGGTTGTGTGTATCTGTTTGAAGACCTGATCAAAATTGTTCACTGATACCCTTCCCATCTCAATGAGCTTGATAATAATCTCCTTTGTAACCCTTAGGGCCAATTCATCCTCTGACTTCATCCTCTAACCTCCTAAAAAATCTTTTGACCCCTACTGAAAAAGGGAAGAAGGCATCTCTTTTCTCTTCAGCAGGGGTCAAGGGAGCTATGAAGATGGCCCCATAAGGCCCTCCCCATCTCCTATATATTATCTTATTATAAACTTCATGCCTGTTTCAATTATATCTTTAGACATAAGATATGCATCCTGCCCTCTGTCGTAAAATACCCTTTTAACCCCTAAGACCCTATACCCCATCCTCTGAAACAGCCTCTGTGCCCTGAGATTATCCACAGAGGTATGAAGATACAGTCTTCTAATTCCCAGATCCTTTAGCTCCTCTTCTGCCTTGAGTAATAGCTCTCTTCCTATACCCATTCCCTGAAATTGGGGCTTTACAGCGATAGCAAGCACTTCAGGATAATTTTTAGCTGTTTGGTATATATCAATGGGGCCTACCATTATAAATCCACCCTTTTTATTTGAGTGCAAGGCCACAAATGTAACAGTGTTTCCAGATAAAAACCATCTCCTTATGGTCTTTTCATACCTTCCATATCTTTTAAAGGCCTTACCACTAAGAGAGGATATCATCCATAGATCGGAAAATCGGGCATATCTTATATACACTCTATTTAATGAATCTCCAAAACCCACCATGGATACGCTTTACCATCTCATAGACAGGATCTGTCATGGATCTATCAGCCCTGCTTATAAGCTCTTCTACAGGGCTTATCTTTTGATCCATTAACTCCTTTAACACCTCTCTTACAGAATTCCTCAATCCCTCTAAGTTATAGCCTCCTTCAAGGGTAATTACCAGCCTTCCATTACAACATCTCTCTGCTATATTCATAATTACCCTGCAGATCGCTGAAAATCCATCTGGACTGATTCTCATCCCTCCGAGGGGATCGCCCATATAGATATCAAACCCGGCAGAGACCAAGACAAGCTGGGGTGAAAAATCCTCTGCTATAGGTCTTAGGAGATTTTCATATAGGTAGACATATTCACCGTCACCATAGCCTGGAGAGAGTGGAAGGTTTACGGTGTAGTGCATTCCCTCTTTAAGCCCAATTTCGTTAAATCTGCCTGTTCCTGGATAATATGGATATTGATGGGTTGAAAAGTAAAGCACACTGGGGTCATCTTCAAAGCTATGTTGTGTGGAGTTTCCGTGATGGAGATCCCAATCCACAATCAGCACCCTTTTAATATCAAAGACTCTCTGTGCATATCTGGCACCAATTGCCACATTGTTAAAGATACAGAATCCCATTGCCCTATCTGCTTCAGCATGATGTCCAGGAGGTCTTACCAATGCAAAGGCATTATCCATATCACCATCTATAACTCCCTTAATAGCCTCACATAGCCCTCCTGCAGCAAGCAATGCTGCTTCATAGCTATATGCATTGGTCTGGGTGTCAGGATCTAAATATGTATAGGCCTTGCCTTGGGTGTCCTCTATCCTGGATATATAATGCTCTCGGTGAATATAGAGCAGCTCATCCTTTGTGGCCTTTCTGGGGGAAACTAAGATAAGATCCTTCTCTATTCCGCTCTTTGCTATCTCTTCATATATGGCCTCAAGCCTCTTGGGGCTTTCAGGATGCATGGGGCCCATCTCATGCATCATAAATCTTTCATCCTTGACTATGCCTGTCTTTTTCATCATATTTCTCCTGAAAGACTATTGCTCTTATTAAGGAAAAATAAGGACTTGTGGAAGAATCTGTCAAGGAAAATATGGGATGATGTTTTTCTTTTTCATAGCCGGAATTCAGCCAAAGACAATAACGGTAGATGATACACCAAGAGTATGTCCTATATGTGGAACCACTAATGCCTATCTTAAAAGGACTGACCACTACCTAAGCATCTTCTTTATCCCCATATTGAGGGTAAAAAGGGGAGATCCTTATCTTTATTGTGAATATTGTAAGATGCCTGTAGAGCAGGAACATATGATAGATGAATTTTTACCCGCTTATAAGATCTGCTCCCGCTGTGGTAAAAGATTTAATCCATCATATAATTTCTGTCCTTTTTGTGGAAAGAGGATTTAACTAAAAGATGCTCCTGCCTAATCTATCCATATTTTTTGTCTTTTCAAATATCTCACTGTTTTATCTATTCCCCCTTAGACTAAAGGCACTTGGTGGAACAGATCCACAGATAGGGTTTATAATGTCCCTCTTTTCGATTTCAATGGTAATATCCAGACCTATCTGGGGAAGGATCATAAGTTCCTTTGGAGAAAGAAAGATTATAATGATCTCTATCTTTATTATCTCCTTCTCATCCCTTATCTATATTCTATCAACTTCAATAAACTGGCATCTAATGGGCTTAAGGCTCCTACATGGACTGGGCTCTTCTGGTTTTATTGCTGGGATATTTTCTCTCTTAAGTAAGAGCACATCTCAAAGGAGGGCAGGAGCTACCTTTTCTCTCACTGGTATTGCCATAATGACATCAATGGCAATATCTCCATCTATTGGAGAGGTATTAATAGCAAGATATGGCTTTAGCTCACTCTTTATCACAGCATCTATCCTCTCTCTCATACCGGTCCTAATTGTTCCTTTTATATCAAAGCAGAATCAACCTAATACTGTCCGCTCTTTAGCTCAAAGGCCATCCTATTTGGTGTTTTTAAAGGAAAAGAGATTTCTGTATCTTTTGCTTTCAACCTGGATATTTTCACACTCTCAGGCAACGGTCTTTAACTTTATATCATTGCTTTTAAAAGAGTATAAGAGATTGCCAAGCACCTTCTTTTTCCCCTCATTTTCCATATCCATCCTGTCTCTCTTTATACTTTCAAAGACCCTTGACTCTGTAAAAAAGTCAAGGCTACTTAAGATCTCTTATCCCATATACTCCTTTTCCATATTCATGATTCCATTATCCATAAAGATGGATATATCCCTCTTATCCACCGCCATGTTTGGATATGGCATCGCCTCTCTATTTTCTATTCATAATACTCTTGCTGCAACCTATGGAGTTATGGAACATAGGCACT
The DNA here is from genome assembly GCA_964440775.1 of uncultured Desulfobacteraceae bacterium. Lineage (GTDB taxonomy): Bacteria > Desulfobacterota > DSM-4660 > Desulfatiglandales > JALVMZ01 > CAYTXJ01. The sequence goes on from CAYTXJ010000047.1 coordinate 4,476, forward strand.
ATTCCATGTCCCTGTTTACAGCGGTATATGATCTAGGTTTTATCACAGGTCCAATTATAGGTGGACTTATATTAAATTATTCCAGATATGATATGTTAATGAACTATATGAGTCTATTTTCAACTATAGGTCTTCTTATTGCATTTAGCAATTATCTAAATGAAAAGGAGACTAAGAGATGAACCAAAAAGAGCTCTTGGTGCAACTGGAACAGTTAGCAGAGAAATTAGGGATAGAGATTCGATATGAAAGGATAAAAAATCCTGCAAATATCACCAAAGGGGGGCTCTGTAAGCTAAAGGGAAGGTATATTATTATTATAGACAGTAATGCCTCTGCTTCTGAGAGGGTGGATCTCATATCCAGTATATTAAAAAGATTTAATCTTAAAGATATCTATATACTCCCTGCATTGAGAAGGTTACTTGAAAAGGATGAGGTCTTAAGCCCTAAATAGTCTCTTTCTGTTCTTTGCTCTCTGTCTTCTACAGCTTAGGTAAAATTCCAGATACCTTGCAATAACCCTTTTTATATCGTCTATATCTGATACATCTTGCACTCCCCGCACCTCATGAAAGATATCTATGGAAGAATATATCTCCTTAGATCTGTTATATAGCTCAAGACCTTTTATAGAAGGAAGTCCCCACATCTCCACCAAAAAGGGATGAAAAGGGGATATCATGGCGTCCTCTTGTGCTATTACCACATCCCCAAGCAGACAATGGAGTCTGAAAGAGAGATCCAATTGGGGGTGGGAGAGCACACTGATATATGGAAGACCCTGTCTTTTAAGCCGGATTATGGCTTCAATACACTTTGCAATCTGTATCAGAGAGATCACACCCTCCTGCGCCCTGAAGCCATCTCCACAGGATATATGAACAATAGGAAGACCCTCTTCAATTGCGGTATCCACCGCCTTTCTAAATCTTTCTCCATATACTATACCAATACTTCCCCTTATAAATTCATATTCATCTACCAAAAATACCACAGGTATATGAAATATCCTCCCCTTTCCCACAACAAGTGACTCATTAAATCCCCCCTCTGTTTCAAGCTCTCTAAGCTCTTCAAGATATGCACGGGATACCATATCTTCATCCAAAAATCTCTCAGCCTTAAAATCCCTAAAAAGCTCATAAAAACTGCCAGGATCAATAATCTTTTCAATCCACTTTGAGGCATTGGACATTCCTGAAGCAGAGAGCTTCCTTGATAAAAGATCTTCATAGCTCTTTTCATATCTATGAAAGAGAGACAGATACCCGTCCTGCCCCCTTCTTTTAAAGGCCTTCTTTATGGGCCTTTCAATATATCTTTTAATCAGGGAACCACCCTTGCCTTTTATAATACCGGCTCTTTTAAGCCTTCTCTCTCTATTAGATATGAGTTTCCTTATCTTGGAGCGGGAAAGCTCTCTAAAGGCCCTATTTAAAAACCGTTCAATTACGACTACCTGATCTACCCCTTCTCCTTCAGGACTCCTAATTACTCTGTTAATAAGCCCAAGCTCTTTTAGAAATTTATCAGTTGGACATTGAAGAATAAGGGCCTCAATATCAGGACTTCCGTATATATCTGGATGTATAACTGATATGGCCGATCTCTCAGTCTTTGCCCGAATATCCGTTATATGAAATGGGAGGGATTCATAGAGCATACATCCTGAATATGCAATTGATATGGTTCTAACTGGAATTGAAAGGAGGGTCTTAAGGAGCTGTGCCATAAAAAAAGGCCTGAAATACATCCTGGAATCCAGAGAGGGCCTTAAGAGATTCAGATTTAAAAAAAAGAGGATATATGTCCTGTCTCTTTCAGACTCTAAGGCCTCTTCAATAAGATCCCATATGTGAGATAGATCCATAAACCAAAGACCCTTCTCATTACCCTTTAATACACCTATAAACAGCTTTTTACCTCTATATTCTGCCTTTGCAGAAATTAACCCTCCTTCCTTTCCCTCTTTTATCCTTAAATTATCAAAAAGAATTTCCAATATCCTCTCTGGATCCATCTCAGAGATAATCTCCTATCTCTCTTCCGCCTCTGGCTCTCCTTCTTCCTCTTCGGGTGAAGGGAGGCCGAATTTTTCAAGCAATCTGAGAGGAGTGGTAAAGGCCCTTTTAACCATATCAATCAGCCCCTTGGCGGTCTTAGTAATTGGTATATATCTTACATCCGGATCCTTTAAAGGACCTTTTATCTTGAAATAATATGTTACAAATGCCCTCTCTTTTCCTGTAATTATATATCCTACAATGGGGATCCTGCTTAAGATCGAATCTGCACTCTGAAACGGTCTTATTCCCATCTCAGCATCTAAGGTATTTGTCTTAAGGTAAATATCTCCTTTCCCTACTGCATCAAAGGGGGGGCTTTTAAGAAAAAATTTCTCACAATGGATTACTCCCCTCTCTATCTTTCCTGAAAAGATCAGGCTATCAAAAGGAAAGGATGATCCAAATGAAGGGAGTCTTCCTTTTAGGATGTTTTGAAGGCTTAAAAAATCCAGTATTTTTATAAAGATATTGGATTTTTTAATCTTACCCCTTTTAAATAGGATCTTAATTTTCCCACCTAAGTTGGATAATATCTCCTCTTTCCTCTTTCCTTTAAAAATAAGAAAGGCCTCTCCACTTACGGTGCCATTAATAAAGCCCGTATTTATGGGAATAATCCTGTTTAGATCCTCTATATCCTTTTCTCTGACCCAGATCCTGATATTAAGAGGGGATGTGGGTGAAAGTAGATCCCCTTGTAGCCTAAAAGATCCTTCTTGGGGTTCCCAAATCAGTCTTTCAATATGGATACCCTGAGTAGTAGTTGATATAAGGAGTTCAAATCTGCCACTTCCCAGATCTTCAACAGTAAGTTCATCTATTGAGATCCCTAAAAATAGCTCACTCTTTAACCCACCCTTACCCTTCCTCTTAAATATGGAAGAGAGCCTCTTTATATAAAGTCTTCTACCTCTGAGTTCAACCCTTCCTTTTAAGAGCTTTCCAAACTCAAGGCTTCCATCCAGATAAAGTGGTTCTTTTCCAGAAAGTAAGACACCCCTTTTTATATCCATTATATAAGGACCATCCCTTCTTTTAATACTGAATCCTATATCCTTTAATATAAGGGGTATATCTTCATATCCCATATCTATATCTGTAAGCGAAATATAAGAGTCTCTCAACTTAGAGCCAGAGATCTGTATTTCACCCCTTAGATAACCTCTCTTAAGGTAACGCCTATTTTTGAAACGAAATATCCATCTTCTAAGATCAAGCCGGGTTATCTTTATATCCCACCACTCTCTAAGGGCTATCTTTTTAAACAATATCTCAGAATGGGAACCCCGATATCTCCCTTTCCCTGACCATATTCTCCCCTTTTTATCTATCTTAAGATTCAGGCTTAGCTCTGCCTCAGGAAGTGTTAGATCTGCACTACGTTTTTTAATCCTTATATCTCTTACACCCATGTTATAAGTAAGATCATAGAATTCCCTATCTTCTTTAAGCAAGACAGTAAAAGGCATGGACTTCTCAGAGTGAATCACCACTCCAAACCTTTCTCTAAATTTATCGCTGAACATCTCAGAATGTAGCATTCCTTTCATACTAAGATCTTCAATTTGGGACTTTCCCCCTCTCATATCTATTGTGGCATCCAGCCTTGAGGAGGCACCTTTAAAATTGACCTTTCCAGTTATTCTAAGCCTCTTATCTTTTAAGGTAATATTTAGCTCTTCCAATCTGAATGGATAAGGGAATCTCCTATACCTTATCTCAGATCCTTTAGAACTGATCTCAAGTCTTGAAAAATCAACCTCTTCTCTGCCCCCTATGGTAAATGTAAGCCCGCTCAATAGTCTTCCTTTTGCATTCTCAATCCCTCCTAAGATCCTCTTAAGTGAAGATGGAAGAAATGGCACATCCTTTGATACCATAAGATCTTTCCAGAGAAACTCTGAGTCCATCTTTACCCTGTAAATCCTCTTTTTTCCCCAGAGTCCTTTTATGGAAAGCACAGAGTCCCTTATGGCAGAATTCCCATAAATGCCATCAATAGAGGAAATTAGAAGCTCATCTCTCTTTAATCTGAGCTTTGCATCTACGTCTCTAAATGGAAGGGGAAGATCTGGATATCTTATATCCATTCCAGCAAATTCCAGATCCATACTTAATATGTCCCCCCTATTCCCATTCCTTGAAATCCCCTTAATCTGAGATGGAGAACCTGTGAGTGAAAACTCATTTAATCTGAGTTTTCCATCTCTTATGGAAGGTAAAAGCCTCTCTTCCACCCATCTGGGAAGATAAGGCGTTGGAATTATCCTTTTAAATTCAGAAAAAGGAATAAAAGAGGATATCACCTTCAATCTGATAAAGGGGGCTTTACCAGGTATGTAAAACAGAGATGCCCTAAGTGGCTCTTTAATAGGATAAAAGACGATATCTTGAAGATCTAACTTCCCGTCTCTAAATATCCCTTTGATCTTAAAAAGGAGTCTATCAAAGGAATACTCCTTCTTCCTCTCTTTCCTATTAATTGAAAATAGAAGGTCTTGAAACTCAACCTCTCCAGATAACCCGTATCCTCCCTTCTCAGCCAAAAGCACATCCAGCTCCCCTTTAAGTGCACCACGCTTTAACTGAATACCTTTTTTAAAGGGTATAAGCCCTAAATTTAGATCCTCTCCCTTTATCTTTATATGCCTCCACTTAGGCCTTCCTTTTCCCAGGTTTCCTTCACCCTGAATATCAAAACTGAGCCCATTTATCTTCCATCTGTGTGATACCAACTTCCCCTGGGAATTCAAAAGGATCTTTTCACCATCTATCCTTATCTGAGCAGAAACTCCTTCAATTCCCAATCCCTTCTGGGCTATTTCAATATTTCCCCCAATTATGGTAACCCTCTCAGCAGGAATAAGTGGGAATGCACCACCTCCACCCTCTTTTGCCCCCACCCTGATAAGGGGTCGATACAGGATAATATGGCTGGGTCGGAAACGTCCGTATAAAAGCTCTTTCCCATTAAGTTCAATCCTGATCTTTTTGCATAAAAATATAACCTCTTTCCCCTCTCTTTCTCTTATCTCAAGCCCTTTTAATATAATCTCTGGGCCTCTCCATATGGAAAATCCAACACTTTGAGAGGCGATTTCATATCCCACTCTCTTTTCAATCTTATTAAATACATAGTCCTTAAGCGGGGAGCGTGAAAACCATAGATTTATGGACAAGATAAGAATTAACAAAAATAAGATAACACCTATTAAGACTATAAAAATTCTCTTCTTCATAATATATCCTTTTACTTAAGATTCATTCTTTTTGTTAGATCACTAATTATTAAAATCTATATAAACATATTAAGAGCTTTGCATAACCCCCTTTTTACACTGTGGGTTATACCCCAAATTAACTTAAAATAACCCATAATTACAGCTTTTTTCTGAGAGCTTTGAAAAATTCAAAGCTCTCATATTTTTCTTAAATGTTATACTATTTTCATCTAAAAAGAAAATCTTAGAATCCACAAAGGTTTTAAGAGATTTATTCCTAACTCTCTAACAAAAGCAATTCAACTTTCAATTGGTTTAATCCTGACATCTAAGTTGGCCATTGAATTTATAGTGAAATCTTTCTATAAAAACTGTTAAAATTAGCTTATTTTAAGAAAAAAGACCTATGCTTTTTGAAGAATATAGATTTATTTGCACCATAAAGAGCGAAGCCCATATGGACACCTTTAAGGGCTCAAACTTAAGGAGTGTGTTTGGTTATGCACTCAGGCAGGTGGTCTGTATATTCAAAAAAAGGAAATGCCCCACCTGCACTTTAAAACATGGATGTCTTTACCATACCTTCTTTGGAGATGAAATAACTCCTCACCCCTATATCTTAGTTCCCCCAAGAGATTTCAAATCCTATATCCCTGAATCCTCACTATTTGAATTTACTCTAATCCTCTTTGGAAAGGTCAACTATGAGCTCCCATACCTTATATATGCCATAAAGAGAATGGGGGAAATCGGTATAGGAAGAAAGGTAAGGGGAAAGAGAGGAAAATTTCATATAGATGACATCTTAGTAAGGGAAAAGTCTATCTATGACAGTTCAAAAGGTATAATAGATCTACGAGAAGGGCCTCAAGATATCCATATTACATCTCCTCCAACTCCATCAGATTCTCCTGAGGAGATAAGGGTAGAGCTTGTAACCCCCCTCAGGGTAAAACACAAAAACCACTTTGCAGATTCTCTGCCCTTTCATCTATTGACCAGGGCAATGCTCCGCAGAATCTCAACATTAATGAAGAGGTTTGGGAAAGGAGAACCCAGACTGAATTATGCAAAGCTGATTGAAAAGGCACATCGGATAAAGACAAGACATTCAGAGATATACTGGTATGACTGGAGGCGTTACTCATCAAGGCAAAGAAGTAACATGTATATGGGGGGAATGATGGGATCTGTAATATATAGTGGTGATCTGCGAGAATATATCCCTCTTTTGGAATTTTCCTCAAAGGTGCACATCGGAAAACAGACCACCTTTGGACTTGGAAAGATCCATTGGGAGCCCTTATCATGAAAAGAAAGAGGCATATCCTCCTTTTCTTTCCTCCAAAGATATCTCGCACCATTAGATTAATTGATGAAAAAGGCCAGCCCTATTTTAAGGAGACACGTTATGCCCAGGTTAATCTGATACATATTCCATTTGTATCACTAAGGGATAGAATCTCAGAAAATAACCTGAAGAACCCTCAAGATCCTGCAAGCCTGATGCTCTCAGTGGTTAGAGAAGAAAAAGAGCTCCTCGTGGTAAATATCGCTGAAAAGAAGCTCATATATAAGACCATTGAACTGGATTTAATGCCTGCCTGGATGGCACTATATGCATTTTTTATTGAAATAAAAAGGCATGCATACCAATTCTCAACCAGATACAAGGCTAAGTGATTTGGAAAGAGACCTAACACACGCTATGGAATCAGATTTTCAAAGGAAAAGATTGAACTTATTTAATTTTTTTCTTGACAATCTGTTCTAAGTTTTGTATTTTAAGAAATATTTTTAAAATATTTTGAGAAAGGGAAGCCTGTGAAGCAGGAAAGAGCATATTACAGGTGGTGGTGCTACCTCGCAAGCGAGGTGATCCCACCGCTGTAATTTAACAATATAGCCAAAAAACCGTGGGATCGCCTCCCAAGGCCCCACGGTTTTTTTATTATTATCACCAAAGGCCGTGGGGTAAGAAAACCTCACGGCCTTTTTGGTTTGGTGGAGACAAGGATGAGAATAACACCTTCATTGGATGAGTTTAAGATATTAGCAACCCAGGGTAACCTGATTTCACTTTACTGTGAGTTGCTGGCCGATACAGAGACCCCTGTGTCTGCATATCTTAAGCTAAGAAGGAATATCAGCTCGTTTTCATTTCTCCTTGAAAGCGCAGAATTTGGAAAGAGCTGGGGGAGATACAGCTTTATAGGCTGGGATCCCTTCTTGTTGGTCCTCATCTATCCGGAAAGGACAGATTTAGAAAAATAGATACAGTAGTAAGGACACAATAACCAAACGAACTTAATAAACACACTAACCCAAGGTAGAGGAGGGAAGAGGCGATGATCAAAATAAAGGAAGCAATCTCCAAAGTTGTAGGGGGAAAGGATCTTACCGAGTTCGAGATGATCCATGTTATGGAGGATATCATCTCTGGGCGGGCAAGCCCTGCCCAAATTGGAGCATTCATAACGGCACTCAGGATGAAGGGAGAGACGGTAGATGAGATTGCAGGGGCAGCTAAGGTGATAAGGGCAAAAGCCAAGAAGGTAAGGGTGAGAAATCGGCTGGTGAGCATTGATCGGGATGAGATTAATATTGATGAGGAGACGATTCTGGATACATGTGGAACAGGTGGGGATGGCACCAACACCTTCAATGTATCAACTGTCACAGCATTTGTTGTGGCAGGAGGTGGAGTGAAGGTGGCAAAGCATGGCAACCGGGCAGTATCGAGCAGGTGTGGCAGCGCAGATGTGTTGGAGCATCTTGGTGTTAAGCTGGACATAAATGTATCTGCTGTAGAGCAATGCATTCAAGAGATAGGGATAGGGTTCCTGTATGCTCCCCTTTATCATGGAGCCATGAAGTATGCAGCAGGCCCACGGCAGGAGATCGGCTTGAGGACCATATTTAATCTTCTTGGCCCACTTACCAACCCTGCAGATGCCACAGTGCAGGTCCTTGGGGTCTACTCACCTGATCTTACTGAGAAGATAGCCAGGGTCCTTGGAAGATTGGCAATAAGGGAGGCCTTTGTGGTCTGCGGAAAAGGCACCTTTGATGAGATAAGCATCTGTGGTCCCACACAGATCTCACACCTTAAGGGAGGAGATGTGGAGAACTTTGAGGTGGTTCCTGAGGAATTTGGGTTTACCCGGGCAGACCCAGAGAGTATCAAGGGAGGAAATGCCAGGCAAAATGCCCAGATCATCCATGAGATATTGGATGGAGAGCCAGGCCCCAGACGGAATATGGTGCTTCTCAATGCTGCGGCTGCTTTTGTGGCCGCGGGTCTGGATAATGACTTTGGTGCAGGGATAGAAAGGGCAAAAGAGTCCATAGATTCAGGAAAGGCAAAGGAAAAGCTCAACTCATTAGTGCGATTTACACAGCAGTGTGGTTACTTTGTCCGTAAAGAGCTATAGAATAGGTTATGGTATGCACAAGCGTTTGAAAGACATACTTTCTCACAAACGACTGGAAGTTCAAAAGTTAAAGCAAAGTGGGATTATGGTATCTGGAAGTAGCGATATTCCTAAAGTCCGCAATTTTAAAGAGGCCGTTTCAGCACCTGGGAAGGTAAATCTCATAGCTGAGATCAAATTTGCATCCCCATCGGCAGGCAGAATCCGCAAGGCCAAGGATCCAATTGAGCTTGCCAGGGTATATGAAGAAAATGGAGCTTCCGCCATTTCCCTTGTAACTGAGAGGCGTTTCTTTGACGGAGATATTGGCCAACTACCTCTCATTAAAAAGGCGGTGGGAGTGCCGGTGCTACGTAAAGACTTTATTATTGATGAGATCCAGGTTACCGAATCCCTACTTTATGGAGCGGATGCAATCTTACTTATTGCAAGGATTCTGGGTGAGGAGCGGCTGAGGTCATTGTTTGAGATGAGTAAGGATCTTGGGCTTTCTGCACTGGTAGAGGTGCATGATGAGGTGGATCTTGAGCAGGCACTTAATTGTGGGGCTGAACTGATAGGGATCAACAATCGTGATTTAGACACCTTCAAAGTAGATCTGAACACAACCATCAGGCTTGCAACCTTAGTGCCTGAGCATTGCACGGTAGTAAGTGAGAGTGGGATCAACAATACCGAAGATGTAAAGAGGGTGCTTGATGCTGGCGTGAATGCTATTCTTGTGGGTACTGCGATCATGAAGGCAAAGGATGTGGCCGAAAAGGTGAGGGAACTTATGACCGCGGGAGGTTACGACGGTGGTAAGGGTTAAGGTATGCGGCATAACAAATTTGGAGGATGCCATGATGGCGGTAGAGCTTGGTGCCCATGCCCTGGGTTTTATATTTGCCCAAAGTCCAAGGAACATCAACCCTGAAAAGGCCCGTGAGATCATTTGCCAGCTTCCGCCCTTTGTTCAAACAGTTGGGGTATTTGTCAATGAGGACGAAAAGGTGATAAGAGAGATTGTTGAGTTATGTGGTCTTGATCTTGTGCAACTCCATGGGGAGGAATCAGTTGAGGTTTGCAGTGGCCTGATGCCCAGAGTTATAAAAGTGATCAGGGTAAAAGGACGCGCGAGCCTGCTACCTATAGAGCAATACAAAGGAAAAGTAAGGGCAATCCTGCTTGATACCTGGTCAGCCGAGGCCCATGGGGGCACAGGGAAGGGTTTTGATTGGGACCTTGCTGTTGAGGCCAAGCAATTTGGCATTCCTATAATTCTATCAGGTGGCCTTAACCCGGCCAATATCAAGGAGGCAATTGCACGGGTGAAACCGGTTGCGGTGGATGTTAACAGCGGAGTAGAGGCCAGAGCAGGTAAAAAAAGGCTGGCACTCTTAGAGCAATTTTTTAATGAAATTCAACAGTACGGGGGCTAAAAAGTGACGATATTTAAGGGGCCATATTATGAGAACTATGGTGGGGCATTCATTCCTGAAGTGCTTTATTCGACGATCAAGGAGCTTGAGTCGGCCTTCAAGGAGGCGAAACGAGACCCTGGGTTTTGGGAGGAATATAGGCAAATTTTGTCTTCTTATTCCTGCAGACCCACTCCACTTACCTTTGCTGAAAACCTAACAAGACATTTTGGAACAGCCCATATCTATATAAAACGTGAAGACCTCAACCACACAGGTGCCCATAAGCTGAACAACGTTATTGGCCAGGGTCTTTTGGCCAAGAGGATGGGCAAGACCAGGGTTATTGCAGAGAC
>CAYTXJ010000048.1:0-14867 GCA_964440775.1 uncultured Desulfobacteraceae bacterium
TAAACTATCTGAGAGAGCACCTCTCCGATGGAAGCGTTTATAACCACATCTGCATAACTGTCTAAGGGAGTGGAATCACGGTTTATAATGATTATCTTAGCCCCATTCCTTATGGCCTCCATTGGAATATCAGCAGCGGGATAGACCACTAAGGATGAGCCAAGCACAAGACACAGATCGCACATCCTTGCATATTGTAAGGCCTTCTGCATCTTATCCTGGGGCATAGGCTGGCCAAAGGAGATAGTATCGGGTTTAAGTATTCCACCGCAACTGTCACAATATGGCACCCTAACCCCTGCTTTTACTCTTTCATGTATCTCATCCCTTGGCAATCTCTTTCCACACTGAAGGCAGCTGACAGTTACAGCTGTTCCATGAATCTCTATAATCTTATCTTCACTATTTCCTGCCTTATGATGCAGGTGGTCAATATTTTGAGTTACTATGCACAGAAGCCTTCCCTGATCCTCCAGCCTCTTTAAGGTAAGATGGCCCTGATTTGGCTTGGCATCCCTTATAAGATCCCATGCCTCTGTGCTCATCTTCCAGTATATCTCCCTTGCCTTTTCATTATTTAATATCCTATCAAAGTAAAAGTCTTTTGGGTCATATCTACTCCAGAGCCCTCCAGGACTTCTAAAATCCGGAATTCCAGACTCTGTGCTGAGTCCTGCCCCACAAAAGGCAAGTATCTTTTCTGATGATTGGATAAGCTCTCTTGCCTTTGAAATAGGATCCATACCCATACCCACACCCCTTTTTAATATTGACTATCCAATTTCATAGACTATCTTGAAATTGAAAGCAACAGGAAATAGTACTATGATCTACTTAAATATCTATGATATTAAATTCATCATAAAGGTGGCTGATAGGAGTGATGAAGCTGATCTAAGAGAGCTATTAGCTCTATTTTTGATAGAACATCCCCCTGAAGATCCAATAAGGCTTGTCTTTAAAAAGAGGGAGAGGATACAGGAGATAGGAATACTCCTTTTACCCTATCTTTCAAAAAAGGGTCTATATGCCATACATGCAGGAGGATTTTTAATTAATGGGAAAGGCTTTTTGATAGTTGGACCTTCTGGATCCGGGAAATCTAGCTTTATCCATATCTTTTATAAAAAGGGGAAAAGAATCATAAGCGATGATCTTACACTTCTAAGACAGATTGGAAGCGATATAGAACTTCTACCCCTATATCTGTTGATTAATACAAGAGATGGAATAATAAAATTGGCAAAAGAGGATATCTCATCTGCTTCACTCAGGTATATAATATTCCCTCAAAAGACTGAAAATTCAGATGCACTTATCCCGGTTGAAAATAAAAAAGAAAAACTGCGGATGCTAACATCACAACTCCTATGGTCAACAGAACAGAGGGCACAATCAAGACAGAGAGAGATCTTAAATATTCTCCTCCAATATCCCGCATACAGGGCACTCTGGTCAGATTCAATCTTTAAGGATGGGGGAGTGCTGGAAATATTGCTGAAAAAGATTGATTAAAAGCCATTTAAATCATTAAAAATTTCTTGACAATAAAAGTTCTAATAAATATGTTTCCATTTATGGTAGTCATTGGTGGTTTTCATGTAGTCAGTGGTATATATCTCCTACAGAGCAAAAGTTCTAAATGTGTTTCTATCCTGGTTTCTCTTCTTTTAAAATAAAACTAAGGAGGTGTATATTATGAAAAGACTTTATCCACTGTTTTTTGGTGTTTTAGTCTTCTCCTTTTTAATCTCATTGGGTTCTCCATCACCCATATATGCCTCATCTGAACCCATTATCATCGGAATTCCCACATCCCTTTACACACCCTTTGGAAGAGAGGGGGTTAAAGCAGTAAGGCTTGCTGTTGAAGAGATAAATAGAAATGGAGGGGTCCTGGTTCAGGGAAAGAGAAGACCCTTTAAAATTGAGGTATCAGATACAAGAGGAGGTGAACCGGGTACTCCAGTTCATGATGCACTTATGGCATATGAAAAGCTCATAACTGAAAAGAAGCCCCATGCCATTGTTATTGGTGCATTTAGATCAGAGGTCCTAATAGCAAGTATGGATCTGGTTGCCAAATACAGAATTCCACAGCTTGGAACCATTGCTCAGACCCCAAAATTTCAGGCAAAGTTTAAAGAGAATCCCAAGAAATATAAATATCTCTTTAGGGTAACTACCGATGCATTGGTGCCTGCGACATATATTGCTCATACATTGGATCTGCTTAAAAAGGACTATGGCCTAAAAAATGTATATTTTATCTATCAAGACACCCTCTGGGCAAAGGCCTTTGCAGGACTTATGAGAAAACACTGTAAAAACACTGGCTGGAATGAGATCAGTTTTGATGGATATGCAGCAGGGGCATCAGACTTCTCCCCAGCACTCTCTAAAGCCAAATCCAATAAGGCCGATGCGATCGCCATGGTATGGGATGTGCCACTTGGTGCAGGCATATTTGTTAAACAGTATGTGGCAATGAAGGTACCATCTCTCTTGATAGGATTTATTCCACCCATGGGATCACCAATGGCACCAAATACCGTGGGAAAAGAGGTGGAATACAGTATAACAGTGGAATTTCCAGTAGGTGCATCTCTTCCACTAAAGAAGCTTCCTAAGACAGTGGAATTTTTGAAAAACTTTAAGAAGAAATATGGAACCCTTCCTGAACCCCCAGCGACTAACTCATCTGCATATGATGCAGTATATATATTAAAGGAGGCCATAGAGAGGGCAAATAGCTTAGATCCGGATAAGCTGGTTGAGGCATTGGAAAAGACAGATTATAAAGGTGTTTCAGGCCGGATCAGATTTAATGAAAACCATATAGCCATATTTGGAGAAAAGGATCCCAATGAGACAGGGGTATCTGTGGTATTTCAGTGGCAGAAGGGAAAAGGCGGAAAGCTAAGGAGGGTGCCTGTCTATCCTGCTTTTCTTGCAGAAGGAAAGATCTTGCTTCCTCCATGGATGAAGAGATAGGGACTTAGGGGTTTCAGGTAGCAAGTTCGTATGTATACCCTGATATATGGATTTATAAATAGCATTATCTTGGCACTTTATGCGGTGGGATTTAGTCTCACATATGGTATCAGTGGGATTGCCAATTTTGCACATGGTGCCTTTTACATCCTGACCGGATTTGTTGCCTGGAACCTGCTAAATCATGCAGGCCTGCCTTATTGTGTTTCAGCAATTCTTGCAATAATCATCACCGCTGCCTTTGGGTTTATCTATTATTGGATACTAATTTTAAGGATTAGGGGAATTGCGCTTGCAGAACTTATCGTAACCTTTGCTTCAGGAGTTGCCATACTGGAATTTTTGATGTGGAAAGGATTTTATGGAATAAGATATAGCCTTCCTCTATTTTTAAAAGGAGGAGTGGAATTCTTTGGAGTTGGAATAGATTATCAGAGGCTATTTGTGATATTAACCGGGATATTGTTTGTGATTGCCCTATATCTATTTGTTCACCACACCAAGATAGGCCTTGCATTCAGGGCTATGGCACAAAATGAAAGGACAGCCCTTTCAGTTGGAATTGAATACGACTGGATTGGATCACTCAGCCTTGCCCTGGGTTCTGCTCTGGCTGCAATCTCTGCAATAGTCATACTACCACTTGGGATGATGGAATCCACCATTGGTATAGAGGTCCTCATATATGCATTGGCTGTCTCTATAATTGGAGGCCTTGAGAGCACCTTTGGGATGATCGCCGGCAGTTTTATTATCGGATTTGGTCAGGTCTTAGCCGCAAGGTATATTGGCCCTAAGTGGATGATAATTGTTCCCCTTTCAGCCATAATATTGGTGCTTGCAATTCGGCCATCTGGGATATTTGGAAAGACAAAAGAGCTTGAAGAGAGGGTATGAAAAGAGAGATTAAAAAGACCAGAAAAAAGAGGCTTGATAGAGGCATTAAGGCGCGTTCAGATACCATATATGTGATTGCATCACTTAGAGATATCTTCTATCTTATAATGCCAAGATTCTTACCTGTTCTGATACTCATATTAATACCTCTATTTTTAGGAAGTTATCATAAAAAGGTACTTATTCATGCCTGCATTTATGGGCTATTAGCACTTAGCTGGGACTTTTTAGCATCCTGCGGCCTCTTTTCCTTAGGACAGGCACTCTTCTTTGGTTTTGGCGCATATGTTTCAGGAACCCTTAATCACTATTTTCACATACCCCCGTCCTTTACCATTCCCATTGCAACCCTTGGAGGGGGAGCACTGTGTGCTCTTTTGCTGGCTCCTGTTGTTCGGCTCAGGGGGGTGTATTTTGCAATGATAACCCTTATTCTTCCCATACTTTTAATAAAGATGATAGATACCACAGGCATATTTGGAGGGACACATGGGATATCATCCCTTTCTGCCTTTCCTCATGAATATATTGATACCTATCTAGCCATTGTCTCATTTCTGTTTATACTCTTCTTATTTAGAAGGGTCTTAAATTCTGACTATGGGCTCGTGTTAATGGCAATAAAAGATGATGACAGGGCTGTTATGAGCGGTGGGATAAACATATACTGGAGAAAGATTCAGGCAATATTTATCGCAGGCTCTTTGGGATGTTTTGCAGGTGCACTCATCACGCATCATTATCAGTTCTTAGGGATTTCCACCTTTGCCCTTGACTACTCCATACTTCCCATAGCAGCAGTGGCACTGGGAGGGCAAGGGACATTTGCTGGGGCTGCACTTGGGAGCATGATATTGGTTCCCCTTTCAGAGAGCCTCAGGGCACTGGGGGGGCTTAGGATTGCCATATATTGTCTGATTCTTATACTCAGCATAATTTCACTTCCTGAAGGGATCTTTCATTTCCTTTCCAGAAAATATCACCAGTTTGAGACCATTGAGGAGGTATGAGGATTGCCAAAAGAGCATACTGATATAATCCTACAAGTGGAAAAATTAGGCAAGAGCTTTGGAGGAGTGGTAGCAGTAGAGGAGGTGAGCTTTGAACTCAAAAAGGGTGAATTTATGGGAATCATTGGTCCAAATGGCTCTGGAAAGACTACCCTGGTAAACCTGATAACCGGATTTGTAAGGCCGGATTCTGGAAAGGTCATATTTAAGGAAAGAGATATCACTGGTTATAGACCATATAGGATCGTCCAGCTTGGAATATCCAGGACATTTCAGATGGTTCGTCTCTTTTATAATCTTCCTGCATATAAGAATCTCATAATTCCGCTTTGTTCCTCCAGAGTAAAACGGTTTGTTGGGGGGCATTTTGGAGAAAGGGATGATATTGCAATTGATATATTGGATGATTTTGGGTTTGAAAGGGACTCTTTTGTCCCTTATAAGATGGCAGGAAGTCTGCCCCATGGATACCTAAAGAGGCTTGATCTTGCAAAGGCTATGGCATTGAGGCCCGAAGTGCTGATTTTGGATGAGCTCTTTTCTGGTATGTCCATGTCAGAGGTTGCAAGCACACTCCCTCTGATTGAGAAGTTTCACGAAGAGGGACTGAGTATCATAATGATTGAACACAGGCTGAAGGAGCTCTTTAGTGTGGTAGATAAGGTCTTGGTCCTAAATTTTGGAAGAAAGATCGCTGAAGGCTCTCCAGATGAGGTATCTAAGATGAAAGAGGTTAGGGAGGCATATGTGGGAATTGATGTAGAAATTGAAATTTAAGGGGTAATTTAGGTTATGTTAGAGATATCGCATCTGATGGTCTATTATGAAAATGCAATAGCACTTAATGATCTGGATATGGAAATAAAGAGGGGGGAGATAGTTGCGGTTCTGGGATCTAATAGTGCAGGTAAAACCACCCTAATGAATACCATATCAGGTCTCATACTGGACTATAGAAAGAAGGAGGCACGCAGAGGGGGGATAAGAGTAAATATAATGGGCTCCATGATATATGAAGGGGAAGATATCATGGAGCTAAAGCCCACAGAGAGGGTAAAGAGGGGGATAGTGCTGAGTCAAGAGAGGCATCCAGTGTTTCAAGAAAGTGACGTATATGAGAATCTTAAGATAGCAGGATACCTACAAAGGCAAGATATCATCAAGAAAAAGATTGAATTTGTATATGAACTCTTTCCGGTTCTCAAGTCACATAGAAAGAGAAAGGCAGGGCTCCTGAGCGGAGGGGAGCAGCAGATGCTTGCGATTGGAATTTCGCTTGTTGCCAATCCAAGACTACTTCTTATGGATGAGCCTTTGCTGGGGCTGAGTCCCATGCTTCAGGTTGAGCTTGCAAAGGCTATAAAGAGGATCGGAACAGAGGGGATAACTGTTCTGATTGCAGAGCAGTTTGCAAGGCCCATAATGCCGATAATTGATAGGGGCTATATAATTGAGAATGGGCTTTTGGTATTTAAGGGTTCAAGAAAAGAGCTTTTGGAAAATCCTGAGGTAAAATCTGGTTATATGGGTATATAAAGGATATGGTTGAGCTATTATCAGATACACTCTATGGATGTTTTAAAGAGGTGGCAAAAAGATCTCCAGACAGAGTTGCCATCATATATTTAGGAGAGAAGTTTTCATATAGAACTATGGAAAGAATGGTAGATCTCTTTTCTCAATCACTATTTAGATTGGGGATAAGAGAGGGAGACAGGGTGCTTCTCTATCTCTATAATATTCCCCAGACACTTATCTCTTGGCTTGCCTTGGATCGTATTGGTGCCATTCCTGTTCCAGTTGCCCCCATATATGGAGCACATGACCTGAGATACCTCTTAAATGATAGTGGTGCTGAGACCATTATCTGTATGGACACTAATTTCAATTATGTCAATGAGGTAAAGAAGGATACCCCACTTAAAAGGATCATATTTACCTCTCTGCTTGATTTAGTGCCCTTCTGGAAGAGGCTAATAGCAGAGGGATTTGACAGGGTTCCCAAAGGTAAGAGACCAAAAGGAAGAGATATCTATCCGTTTAAGGAGCTCTTAAAGGCAGATAGTGTTAAGTTACCACCAATGCCTTCTGGCGGATACAGAACCTGTCTTCTATTGTACACTGGTGGAACAACAGGATTTCCAAAGGGAGTTCCCCTCTCTGAAGGACTGTTTCTATACAGGCTATTGGAGTGGAGAAAGGCAAGTGAAGCGGTGATACCACCTGGCTCAGGTATTACAGCCCTTGCGGCCCCCCTATACCATATCATAGGGGGGATGGATGCCACATCTACCCTACTTATCTGTGGTGAGACCCTCATAATGTTTCCGAGGGTGGTATTGGATGCCTTTATGGATCATGTAACCCGTTATAAGGCAACCAATACATTTGCGGTTCCTACATTCTATAGGATGCTTTTAGAACACGACAGACTCCATCAGTATGATCTGAGTTCTCTAAGATACTGTGGAACAGGTGGAGATGTCTTGCCACCTGAGGTGGGAAGAAGATGGAAAGAGAGATTTGGAAATCCGCTCTATCAGGGCTATGGAACCACAGAGCTTTGTGGTGCAATCTCCATTTCCTATACAAAGGATGGGGAACCTCCTCAGGGAGCTGCAGGGAAGATAATGACTGGAAGCCGTTGGAGACTTGTGGATCCAGATACCCTTGAACCTGTTCCAGAGGGAAAACCTGGGGAACTCCTGGGGACATCTCCCTATGCTGTAAGGGAGTATTGGAATAAACCTCAAGAGACCAAGGAGTGTTTTATAAAGATAGGCGATGAAATGTGGTATAGGACTAAGGATATGGTCTATATAGACAAGGAGAGGTGGCTCTATTTTGTCGATAGATCAGTGGATATGATAAAGCATAAAGGATATAGGATAGCTGCTGCAGAGATTGAACGTGTGCTTCAAGAACATCCCTCAGTGCTCTCTTCATGTGTTGTGGGAGTGCCTGATGAGAAGGTGGGAGAGAGGATAAAGGCGTTTGTGGTGTTAAAGACAGATGTAAGAGGGGTCAGTGCCTATGAACTGCTTAAGTGGTGCAGAGATAGATTGCCGTCCTATAAGGTCCCCCACTATATTGAATTTAGGGATATGCTTCCAAGAAGTAAGGTGGGAAAGATGTTAAGACGTGAGATCAGGGCAGATGAAAGAAGAAAGCTTAAGAAGTGATTTCACCGCAATCTAAAGTTATAGGTGATTCCTATAAATATTCCTACTCCATTTACACCCACATTTCTTTCACTTATATCTGCATTGGATATGTGATGATAGATAAATTCGGTATCAATGGAAATCCTTTTATCAATTGGCAATCTTAGCCCCATACCTCCTTGAGGAGTAAATTCAATACTGTTTCCGATTAGATCCTGACTTCTATCGCGGTATATATCATTATAAAGTATACCTATGCCCACCTGTATGTATGGGATAACATTAAAAGAGAGTCTCTTTTCATATCTCAAAAAAAGGGTGCCACCTACCATATATCCCTGACTACCCCTTACTGGATCTGAATATGTGGCCTCCATTAGGGAAGATATCCCTCTGTGCCTAAACCAGGAAAACCTCAGATTCAACATCAGATAGTCAAAGTCAGGCCTCTCCTTATGATTAATCACAGGAGATAACACATATCCTCCCAGGATCTGTATGGATGAGGGCTGTGCCTTTACAGATCTACCTACGATAAATGTAAATAAAATTACTACACTTAAGATTATTAATCTTTTCATGCCTATTCCTTTAAGACAAATAAAGAGGTAATGTCAAGGGGAGAGCTTTGAAAAATTCAAAGCTCTCATAAAAAGTTGTAATTAAGGGTTATTTTAAATTAATTTTTGGGGGTCTGGGGGTGTAACCCCCAGTGTAAAAAGGGGTTATGCAAAGGTCTCAGGGATAGTAAAAAGACCTATTTAATCTTTTGAAGAGATTTTTGCCTTCATGGCCCGAACAGTCTCTCTATAGTCCTGGCTATAAAACAGTGAAGATCCTGTAACAAATATATCGGCACCTGCATCAGCTACCTCTCTGATATTCCCGATGCCAATACCTCCATCTACCTCTATCTTTGTATCCAATCCCCTTGAATCTATCATCTTTCTCAGTCGTTCAATCTTCCTTAGCATTGAGGGTATAAATGGCTGGGCCTCAAAGCCTGGATTAACCGTCATAACCACTACCATAAACAATTCATCCAATATATATTCCAAGAGATCCAATGACGTAGTGGGATTTAAGGATACCCCTGCCTTTATACCCTTGCCTTTTATATACGTGATGGTCCTATGAAGATGCACTGATGCCTCAGCATGCACCGTTAATATATCTGAGCCAGAATCCACAAATGTATCTATAAATCTATCGGGATTTACAATCATAAGGTGCACATCCAGTGGAATCTCTGCCACCTTCTTTACCGCCTTAACAATCATCGGACCGATTGTTATATTAGGGACAAACACCCCATCCATAACATCAATATGGATATAGTCCACCCCTGCCTCTTGAACCTTTATTATCTCATCTTCAAGCCTTCTGAAATCAGCAGATAGAATGGATGCAGAGATTGCCTTCATATCTTTCTCCTCTTCTGTTTATCTGTCTTTAGTTATAAGTGCTCCAAAAAATCCATCCAGTCCATGCACATGGGGATATGTCCTAAAAAATCCCTCTTCAGTTCTAAATCTCTTAAACATATCTCCACCCCGCTGATATATATCTACCAATGAAAAATCCTTCTGTCTTTTTAAAAATTCCAGGATAATCTCTTCATTTTCCTCTCTTAATATGGAACAGGTAACATAGAGCATAAGCCCTTTTGGTTTTAAAAAGTGGCATGCATTTTCTAATATCTCCTTCTGAATCCTGGTAAGCCTTTGAAGATCATCTCTTTCCCTATTCCATTTGATATCGGGATGCCTTCCAATGATTCCACTACCACTACAAGGTGCATCTATCAAGATATAATCAAAATGAATGTCTCTCTTTATACATAAATCCCTCTGTGCATCTGAAACCACACATTCAATACTATTAATAGCACACCGCTCTGCCTCACTTTTAAGATCTAAGATGCTGTGTAGGTCTATATCAATTGTAACTATCCTGCCCCTGTCTTTCATAATTTCAGCCATATGAATTGATTTTCCACCATGTCCAGCACATATGTCCATAACAAGGCTTCCACTCTGTGGAGAAAGTAGCAGAGAGACCAATTGGGATGCCTCACTCTGCACGCTATAGAGCCCTTTTTTATAAAATGATAGATCCTCAATAGCTGATCTAATACCATTTATCCATATTGCCTGAGGTGATATGATACCTGCTTTAGCATCTATTCCTTTTGATCTCAATTCTTTTAGCAGATGATCCCTTTCTATCTTTAGACTATTTACCCTTATACAGAGGGGGCTTACCTGATTTTGGGAACTTAGTACGGATATGGTCTGTTCCAGACCAAATTGATCTAAATAGTATTTTATAAGCCAGGATGGGAATGAATAATAGACTGTAAGATATCTTATTATATCAGATTCAGGGTCTGGATATAAAATATCCCCCCTTTCTCTACACACTCTTCTTAAGAGTCCATTTACAAAAGGGCCAGCAAATCCATATCCCCACCTTTTGGTCTGATTCACCGCCTCATTTACAGCAGCAGAATCGGGCACTCTTTCCATAAACAGGATCTGGTATAGGGCAACTCTGATTATATTTTTCAAAACAGGCCTTATCCTCTTTATGGATCTATCTGATGCCCATTGTATTACCCAATCAAGCCTCTTAAGCCATCTAATAGTTCCATATACCAGATGAAAGACAAAGGCCCTCTGGGTGGGATTCAGATCATATGATCTAAAGACCTTTAATACCTCTTCAGGTAGCCTCTTTCTCTTCTCCCATCTGTTTAGTATCAGGACTGCCAGATCCCGCTCTGCCATCTGATCTCTCTTCAAGAAATGCCTTCATGCCTCCTTCAATCAGATTAAGATCCACATCAGTGTCAAAACATGGCCCATTTGGCCGTTGATTATATATTCCAAATACGGGAATGGGATAGGCATCCTGAATTCCGCTTGTAAGATCTCGCTCACAGGCCACCCCGATTATTAGATCAGGCCTCTTCTCTTTTACAATCCGTCTGGCCATTGTTCCACCTGTGGCAACAGATATGGATACATGATATCTGTGACTCAGCTCCACAATATCCTTTATCTTACATCTTCCGCACCTCTTACAGTTCTCTATATTTCCTGTTATTCTCACATCGCATTCATGGTTTTGAAGACAATGGGGAAGAAGTATGAGCATCCTCTCAGGTCTGACCTTCTGATTCTCAGATAGAACCAATTCATTATTTATGACAATAAAGCATCTCCTTATCTCGTCTTTGCTAAGACCCATTACCTTTCCCACAATGGTAAGTATGGGAAATAAAAATTTTATAACTACTCCCCTCATCTTCTTGTTAATAAACAGGTTCTTCCCTCTGATGATGGTAAAGGCAAGGGTTATGGCACCTCCTATAAGAAAAAAGAGTATTGCAGAAAAAAAAAGTGCCATAATGAGGGGAAGTTTAGGATGGATATTAGAAAATCCTATATAGGGGACAAGCCAAAGAACAATAGCTCCAAACAGAATCCCAAGGATACTTAGCCCAAGTAGAATGAGAAAGATACGTTTTTCTTTTCTGGTTTTTTTCTTTATTTTTAATCTGATATCATTCAATCCTTCCCACTCCCTAAGATAAGGCCATCAGAGATCCTATACCCTTTTATAAATTCAGAGGCCCTAATCCTCTTTCTGCCAGGATACTGAAGCTCTCTTATCTCCACAATACCATCAATTGTATCCACAAGCATTCGGCCTCTTTCCACTTTAACCCTTCCAGGCACTGTCCCTGAGACACCCTCCTTTTCAAGCCTTGCCCTAAAGAGCTTTATCTCTACATCATTTAGGAGAGTGGTAGCTCCAGGGGTGGGATCAAGGGCCCTTATCTTAGAGCTTACCTTCCTTGCGCTCTCATTCCAGTCCACCTTCTTCATATCTTTTGTAATCTTAGGGGCAAAGGTCGCCTCAGAGTCATCCTGAATTCTCCCCACAATAACCCCTCTCTGCCATTGCCCCAGAAACTCTAAGAGAGAGCTTGCAGATTCCTCAGCCAGTCTTTTACTTAGCTCTCCTGCACTTTCATCTTCTCTTATCTTTACCCTTTTCTGATAGAGTATGGGACCAGAGTCAAGCCCTTCTTCCATCTTAATTATGCTTATGCCTGTCTCCTTTTCATTGTTCATAATCGCCCATTGAATCGGAGCTGCCCCCCTGTATCTGGGAAGAAGGGATGGATGCACATTGATGATCCCATATCCTGGAGCAATAAGGAACTCTTTTTTGATAACCCTTCCAAATGCAACCACAATAATCAAATCGGCATCATTTATCAGATCCTCTATCAATCTCTCTGGTTGTATAAGTTCCAGACCCAATCTCTCTGCCTCAATCTTAACCGCACTTGGAGTCAACCTCCTTCCTCTTCCCTTAGGTCTATCAGGCTGAGTTATTACTCTTTTGATATGATAACCCCTTTGATGAAGCGATCTCAGAGATGGAACAGCAAACTCTGGTGTTCCCATAAATATGATATCTGGGCTCTTGCAAAGGGGCTTAAACACCACAGATTCCATTACATAGGATTAGATAAGTTGCCTCTTCGCTTTAATATCTTCTTAAGCCGCTTTTTATATAACGCCTTCTTAAGAGAGCTTATACGATCAATAAAGAGAATACCATTTAGATGGTCTATCTCATGTTGAAGGCAGATGCAGAGAAGATTATTTTCAGCTTCAATCCCAACTTCTCTGCCATCCCTGTCATAACCCCTTACCTTGACCTTAGCACTTCTCTTTACCTTTGCAGAATATTCCAGCACACTTAGACAGGCCTCTTCATTTACCATCTCACCTTCAGATTCAACTATCTCTGGGTTAATGAGAACAGAAAAATCTCCTCTCTTATCAGCTGGATTTACATCAAATACAATTATCCTTTTAAGTAATCCTACCTGATTTGCTGCAAGTCCTATCCCTTTTGCCCTATACATGGTCTCTGCCATTGAATCAATAAGATGTTGTAGTTCACCATCTATATTATCTACAGGCTTTGCCTCTTCCCTTAACATCGAATGAGGATAATAATATATTTTTAAATTCTCGGCCATATCTATATATTAATCTAAAAAATTTATAAATCAAGAAATATAAGAAAAATTGACAACTGCACTCATTTAATTATTCTATTTGAAATAAGCAAAATTAAACGTATATAATTAAACAATGAAAAAGCAGATCTACCCCCCAATGCATAGCGCTGAGCATATCCTAAACCAGACAATGGTAAGACTGTTTGGGACTGAAAGATGCTTCAGCGCCCATATTGAAAGGAAAAAATCCAAATGTGATTATCATTTTCACAGGGATCTTCAAAAGCACGAAATAGAAAAGATTGAAAGAAAGGTAAATGAGATAATTGATGAGGATCTACCCATTGAGGAAGAATATATCAACCTTGATGAGGCAAAAGAGAGATTTGACCTCAGAAGACTGCCTGATCCCCCTCCAGATATGATCAGAATAGTTAAGATAGGAGACTATGATGAATGCCCCTGTATTGGACCTCATGTTAAAAGCACTAAGGAGATAGGCAGATTCCGTATCGTATCTGTTTCATTTAAAGAGGGGGTATTGAGGATAAGATACAGACTAAATAGTCCACAGAAGGAGTAACTGTAATGGATATAAAGAAAAACATTATGATATTTGCATACTCTGATAGGATAAAATCAGAGCTCCTTATCCTATCCCAGCTTCTGGATCTATACTCTCAGATGGAGGGGGAGGAAAAGAGGGGGGCTGAAAAGGTAATAAGGGCCTATCTAAGGGCAGTGGGAGCAGAGATAAGAATCGCACAGCATGTGGAAAGATCCCTAAACCTTGTGGGTGCAGAAAAGAAATTGATGGAGGCAGAAAGGCTCCTAAATTTATCAGAAGACGAACCCTATAGGTGCATATCCCACGCACTTTCCCTTATAACCACTGCCTGTCAGAAGGCCATGGAATTTCTTCAAAAGGAAAGACTTCTCTAAAATTTATTCTTGCCTAAGTACTCTTAGCTGAAATATAAAGATTTCTCTACTACTTCCTTTTTAGAGGAGTCGGATTATGAAGATAGCAGTTAGTGGAAAGGGGGGTGTAGGAAAGACCACTTTTTGTGCATATCTTATAAAGGCATTAAATGAGTCAGGATATAAGGTTCTGGCCATTGATGCAGACCCTGATGCCAACTTGGCATCAGCTCTTGGGATAGAGTTGGATGATGACATGGTTCCCATATCAGAAATGAAGGCACTTATTGAGGAAAGAACAGAGACCAAACTCGGAACCATAGGGGGAATATTTAAACTGAATCCCAAAGTGGATGATCTTCCGGACAGGCTCTCAATTGAAAGAGAAGGCATAAGACTTATGGTGCTTGGTGGTATAAAAAAGGGGGGGATTGGGTGTGTCTGCCCAGAGAGCACCCTGTTAAAAAACCTTGTAAGACATCTGGTGCTTGACAGAAGAGAGGCTGTGGTTATGGATATGGAGGCAGGTTTAGAGCATCTTGGAAGGGGAACTGCCATTGGAGTGGATGCATTTATAGTGGTTGTAGAACCCGGCAGAAGGAGCATTATGACTGCAAAAAATACAAAGAGACTTGCAGATGATCTGGGTATAAAAAGGACCTATATTGTGGCAAATAAGATAAGGGGGAAAGAAGATAGGGAATTTATAGAGAATTCCCTTAAAGGATTGCCCATTCTGGGATATATCCCATTTAGCATACAGCTTGTAGAGGCAGACATAAGGAGTGTGGCACCATATGAGCTGGATAAGGGGATACTTAATATGGTAAAAGA
>CAYTXJ010000049.1:0-14794 GCA_964440775.1 uncultured Desulfobacteraceae bacterium
ACCCTCTCTATCCCTTCCTCCAATACCACCCCATAGATCCCCTTAATCCAGGAGCACACATTTTGTGGAAATCCATCCCTCTCTGCCCTCCTTATATAGTGTCCAGGATCTGGTGAGGTGATAAAGACATTGTTAAGGTCCATTGGCACATTTCCAGATGCAAAGACTATCTCCACAGGAATTGTACTTGTTATGCCTATTACACCCATTTTTCATATCTTCAATAGGGCACAAATATAAATCTGATCCTGTCCCTTGGATCTAAGCGTCTGAGGCCAACCCTCTTTGCAATGGCCATTGCCTCCCTGAATTCCTTGGCAGAGATCCTCCTGTTGATATATTCGTCTTCCAGTGCCTTCCCACATGGTCTATACTGATCCATTATGTTTACATATGTATCTTGGGATATCTCTTTTGAAATAAAATTGAGCACCCCTTCTGAACCTGCAACTCCTTCTGGCATCACAAGATGTCTTATTATCAGCCCTCTGAGTGCAATGCCATCTTCTGTAAGCTTTAAATCCCCAACCTGTCGATGCATCTCTTTAATTGCCTCTATCGCCCTCTCTCTATAATCAGGCGCATTACAATACCTCTTTGCCCATGAACTGTCCCAGAATTTGAAGTCAGGCATATATATATCAAACACTCCTTCCAATATCTTAAGGGTATGCACACTATCATATCCACTGGAATTATATACCAGCGGGATATGTAGACCCCTATCAATTGCCAATGGCAGGGCCTCCATAATCTGTGCTATCATGTGGGTGGGGGTCACAAAGTTAATATTATGGCATCCCATACTCTGAAGCTGAAGCATCATATCTGCAAGCTGATCAGGACTGACTTCCACACCTTCTCTTAGATGGCTGATCTCATAGTTCTGGCAAAAGCTACAGAGCAGATTACAGGAGCTTAAAAATATTGTGCCAGATCCATATCTTCCAACCAATGGGGATTCTTCACCAAAATGGGAATTAAAACTTGCAACCCTTGCCATTCTTCCGCTCTTACAATATCCCTCTTCTCCCTCCAATCTATTTACCTTGCATCTTCGGGGACATATCACACAGCTACGAAGCATGGAAAGGAGAGTCTCTATCTTATCCTTCAATCTT
This sequence comes from uncultured Desulfobacteraceae bacterium, assembly GCA_964440775.1. Taxonomy (GTDB): domain Bacteria; phylum Desulfobacterota; class DSM-4660; order Desulfatiglandales; family JALVMZ01; genus CAYTXJ01. The sequence continues at coordinate 1,122 of CAYTXJ010000049.1, forward strand.
CCTTCCCTATGGGTCTTAATATAAGAAGGTTCAAACCTATCTAATGTTTTAATATCTTTACTACCTTTTCCCATACATCCTCCACTGAGATCTGATCCATACAGCTATCATCAGGCCTTTCACATCTCAATTGCCTACATCCACAACAGGAAAGCCCTTTAAACACATATTCTCCCTTTGGACTGAGAGGGTGCCAGGTATGTGGAAAAGTGGGTCCATAAAGGGTAAGAGTAGAACACCCCACACCTGCTGCAATATGTACGGGAGCGGAATCATTGCCAATCAATAGATCTGATCTCTTAAAGAGGGCTGCCATCTCAAGGAGAGAAAATTGGGTAGTCTTAAAAGAGGGACTATAGCGCATAAATCTTTCCACATCTTCTAATAGATTAGATTCTTTTGGCCCTCCAATAAGAGTAACATGTGCATTAAAGATATGGATTAATCTATCAGCTATGTGGGCAAATCTCTGTGGTGACCATCGCCTCAATCTATTTCTGGCACCTGGATGAATACAGATAAGAGGCTTTTCATCCAATAGCTCATATCTCTTCAATAAACTGTCAATTCTATACTGTACCTGTTCGGGAATATATATGGTATAATTTGGAATAGGATCATTTATTCCAAATATCTTTAAGGATTCAAGCTGATATTCCACGATGTGTCTTTGGGAATCCGCATTGATTTTAGTATTCATAAGTAGGTGTGCGAGACGAGAGGCCTCTTTAAATGTTACCCTCAGAGGTGCACCTGTCATAAAGGCAATAAGAGTAGCCCTATCTCCCAATGTAAAATCTATTACCGCATCAAATTTCTGCCTCCTTAAAGAGCTATATAGCTTCATATGATAGGAAATCACATCTCTTTTACTTTTCCCCTTTGCCCTATTATTATCATAGATCCAGATTCTATCTATCATGGGATGGTATCTTAATATCTCTTCAGTTCCTTTTCTTACCATAACATGCACCACAAAGTCATGGAATCTACTTTTTAGGTTTTCTACCACAGGTATCAGGGTTATGGTATCTCCAATATATCGCAATTTAATTAATAAGATTTTAAGATTTCTATTTTTATAAAAGAGGTAATTTTTATTTTTCCACATAAATCTTGGAGGCTATCTATTAATTTCTTTTAGTTTTAAATACTTATATAATATTCCTATAGAATTACTTAAAGAAATTAAAAGGCCTTCATATCCATCTAATATCCCTAACCTTATAAAATAGTTATAGAAAAATTCAAAGGCTGGAAATGTTATTGCCTTGATTATGCCCCCCTTCTCTCCCCTCTCCTTTAATACTTGAGCACCCAAGGTGGAGTAGAGATTTATCTTATTTAGTATATCTTCAATATTCCTAATGGGATAGTGTATAATGGGAGTTTCAAGATCTACGATCCTTCCATTAATTATCACCCTTTCATGGACCAATCGTTCACTCACCCTGCCACAGGATCGTTTAAAGAGTCTGATTACCCTATCTGGCCACCACCCCCCATGTCTTATCCAGCGACCGTTTACGATATTTTTTCTTGGAAAGCTATATGCATCTGCATCAGGGAATCTAAGTATCTCTTCTATCTTTGATCTTGTCTCTTCTGGAATCCTTTCATCTGCATCAATCACTAATACCCATTCATTTTGGGTCATCTTAACTGCATAGGATTTTTGCTCCCCAAATCCATGAAGTGGCCTTTTATATATCCTGCATCCATACTCTTCTGCCACTCTCAAGGTATTATCTGTGCTACCGGAGTCCACCACCACGATCTCATCTGCAAAAGAGACACTACTGAGACATCCCGGTAGCCTATGTTCTTCGTTCTTGGTGATAATTGCAACTGAGACTCTATTCCCTATGCCTTACCCCCAATTACATGTTTTGATATTACCTTACGCTGGATCTCAGAGGTGCCTTCATAGATGGTCAAGACCCTTGCATCTCTATAATATCTTTCAACCGGATAGTCCTTGGTATATCCATAGCCACCATGAATCTGCAATGCCTTATAGGCCACCCTGTTTACCATCTCTGAGGCAAAAAGTTTTGCCATGGATGCGGCTGCAGTGAAATTCTCCCCCCTATCTCTCATCGAAGCTGCATTAAAGGTGAGCAGTCTTGCAGCTTCAATTTCGGTTGCCATATCTGCAATCATCCAGCGGATGGCCTGGAACTGAGATATTGGTCTTCCAAACTGAATTCTCTCCTTGGCATAGCCAATGGCAGCATCTAAGCAGGCCTGGGCAATACCCACTGCCTGTGATGCAATCCCTATCCTTCCTCCATCCAGGGATACCATGGCTATTATAAAGCCATCTCCCTCTTTTCCAAGCAGGTTTTTAGCAGGAACCCGGCAGTCTTCAAAAACCAGTTCCACTGTGTCAGATGCCCTAAGTCCCATCTTCTCTTCTTCCTTTCCCACATAGAATCCTGGCATCCCTTTTTCTACTATAAAGGCACTTATTCCTCTGTGCCTCTTCTCTGGTTCAGTATATGCGGTAACTACTGTTATATCGGAGTTTTTACCAGAGGTTATAAATATCTTTGTCCCATTTATAATATAGCTGTCTCCATCTCTTTTTGCCTTTGTCCTCTGGGAGGCAGGATCTGATCCTGCATTGGGCTCGGTGAGCGCAAAAGAACCCAGCATCTTCCCTGCTGAAAGTGGCTTAAGATATCTCTTTTTTAGATAGTCAGATCCAAATTGATATATGGGGCCACAGGCAACGGAGTTGTGAACCGACATTATCACAGCAGTAGATGCACAGGCATATGCCACCTCTTGAAGGGCAAGGGAATAGCTTACAGTATCCACTCCGGCTCCATTATACTCAGTAGGGACATTCATACCCATGAGCCCCAACTCACCCATCTTCTTGAGGATCTCCTTTGGAAAGATCTTTTTTCTGTCTCTCTCTGCAGCCCCTGGCATGATCTCTTCCCTTGCAAAGTCTCTTACCATATCCTGAATCATCTTCTGTTCTTCAGTTAGTTGATAAGACATGCCTCATGCCTCCTCTCTATGGAGTATAAAGGACCACCAAAAGTTTTGCCTGTTCATTACTGAGATTTCTTATCTTATGCACAATAGAAGAGTTAAAGTGAATACATTGATCCTTTGCAAGCACATTTCTGTTTTCACCCACCATTACCTCAATCTTTCCCTGCAATACATATATAAATTCTTCACCCAGATGCTGATAACTCACCCCTTTATGATCTGAAAGGGGGTCAATAAATACCTTAAATGCCTTTAGATGCTTATGCCTTGCCTCTGGGGTCAGATTCTGATAGCTATATGATTCTGTCCTCCTCTGATAGTCCATATCCTGCTTTTCCCCTGCCCTTTTCTCTTCTTCTTTAAGCAATATGCTTGAGTCTATCTCCAAGGCTCGTGAAAGTTGTAGAATCACAGACACAGGTGGAATTCTTTTACCTTTTTCAATCTCAGATAGGTATTCTTTGCTAAGACCTGTTTCATTTGCAAGGCTTACAAGGGTCATCTTCTTTTCTCTTCTTAATTTCATAAGTCTCTTTCCCAAAGGTTGCGCCCTTTTCTTTGAAGGCATCTCATCCTCCTTGATCTAATTATTCTTTTCTTTGAATTGATTATATATCCTAAGAATCATGCCAAGGGAAAGGGAGGCCCCAATTAATATCACAAGACTTGCTGAGAAAAATGTCATAATAAAATATATGGGATTATGGAATAGATATGCCAATATAAGAAGATATATTCCTGATATTAAGATAAATAGAGAGAATACAAAGATTATCAAGTATCTAATTAACACTCATATTTCCTTGGCTATTTAGTCTTAATCGGGGTAATACCAGCCTTTCAGATGCGGTATAGGGATCAACCTTTCCTTCCACTATCTCTTCCACTGATCTTTCAAAATCTCCACTCCTTATAAGCTCCTGAAACACAGTTTCAATCAACCTTCCCTTAACCATCTCTTTTAGCTCTTCTTTAACCTTCTTTTTCTGCCTTCTAAGTGTCAATCCCTCCCAATGCTCCTTTAGATATTGAGCATGTCTGTTGACTTCATCTAATAGTTCTTTAACTCCTTTATCAAAAAGGGCCTCTACCTTGAGTATGGGGGGTTTCCAAAGTCCTTTTTCAAACTTATCCTCATTCATCTCGAGCATCATCTGAAGCTCTTGCACTGTCTTATCTGCACCCTCCCTGTCTGCCTTATTCACTACAAAGATATCCCCTACCTCTAAGATTCCTGCCTTTATTGCCTGAATATCGTCTCCCATACCTGGAATTACCACTACAATGGTGGTGTGCACAATCTTCATCACATCTACTTCATCCTGTCCCACTCCCACTGTCTCAACCAGGATATAGTCCTTTCCCATGGCATCCAGGACATCAATGGCACTTCTCGTAGATTGTGTTAATCCACCAAAGTGCCCCCTCGTTGCCAGAGATCTTATAAAGACCCCTTCATCTAAGCTGTGTTTCTGCATCCTGACCCGATCACCCAGTATGGCACCGCCGGAGAAGGGACTTGTGGGATCCACTGCAAGCACTCCCACAGTCTTTCTCATATCCCTTAGATGGGAGATCATCTTATCAACCAAAGTGCTTTTTCCCACACCAGGAGAGCCAGTAATTCCAATCACATAGGCCCTGCCAGTGTATGGATAGAGATCTTTTAATATGGTCCTGATATCTCCAACTCCATCATCTATATCTCTTATAACCTTTGCAACAGTTCTTATATCCCCTGAAAGTATCTTTTCCACAAGTTCATTCATATCTTCTCTTCTCTCTTTCTATCTCTTAGGATTTATATTCTTTCTAATCCAATCAATGATATCCTGAAGTGGTGCCCCTGGAGTAAAGATCTCCTTAATACCTGCCTCTTTCAGCCTTGGAACATCTTCATCTGGAATTATTCCACCCCCTATTACTACTATGTCATCCGCATTATTTTCCCTAAGCAGCTCTACTACCTTAGGGAAATGATAACGATGGGCACCAGCAAGGCTTGAAAGACCGATCAGATCCACATCTTCTTGGATAGCGGCCTTTACTATCTCTTCTGGAGTCTGATGCAATCCAGTGTATATCACTTCAAAACCTGCGTCTCTAAATGCCCTTGCAATTACTCTGGCCCCCCTGTCATGCCCATCAAGCCCAGGCTTTGCAACCATAACCCTTAATTTTCTCTTCTCCATGATACCTTAATTCTCCCAAGCTTAGTATATACCTGGATCCTTGTATTCTCCATATACCTTTCTAAATACATCACAGACCTCTTGCAGGGTAGCATACTCCTTAACAGCATCAATTATATATTCCATCACATTTTCATCATTCATACATGCATCTTCCAATCTCTCAAGACACTTCCTGACCCTTTTATTATCCCTCTCGCTCTTAATCCTGTTGGTCTTTTCTATCTGAAGTCTCTCCAATTCCTCATCTATCTGAAGTATCTCAATGGGGATCTCCTCTTCCATTACATACTTATTTACTCCCACAACAACCCTCTCTCCCTCTTCAATCTGCTTCTGGTATCTATAGGCAGAATCTGCTATCTCCATCTGAGGATAGTGTTTTTCTATCGCTGTAAGCATCCCGCCCATGTTTTCTATCTTTTCAATTATCTCAAATGCCTCCTCCTCCATCTTATTGGTAAGTGCCTCCACAAAATAGGAGCCTCCCAGCGGATCTATGGCATTTGCTACTCCTGACTCCTCCGCTATTATCTGCTGTGTTCTGAGTGCAATAGTTGCAGCCTCTTCGGTGGGAAGGGCCAAGACCTCATCTAAGGAGTTGGTATGAAGAGATTGAGTACCTCCTAAAACTGCTGCCAGTCCTTCAATAGTGGTCCTTACTATATTATTATATGGCTGTTGAGCAGTTAAGGAGCAGCCTGCTGTCTGAGTATGAAACCTTAACCACCAGGATCTGGGATTCTTAGCCTTGAATCTTTCTTTCATTATCTTTGCCCACATCCTGCGTGCAGCCCTAAACTTTGCGATCTCTTCAAAAAAGTCCATATGGGAATTAAAAAAGAAAGAGAGTCTGGGTGCAAAGTCATCCACATTCAATCCCCTTTCAATTGCAGCCTGAACATAGGTGATCCCATCTGAAATAGTGAATGCAAGCTCCTGAACCGCAGTAGATCCTGCCTCCCTTATATGATATCCACTTATGCTTATGGTATTCCATTTGGGCACCTCTTTGGTCCCAAATTCCACTGTATCTATAATAAGTTTTAATGAGGGCTCAGGAGGAAGCATAAAGGTCTTTTGAGCAATAAATTCCTTCAACATATCATTTTGAATGGTTCCACCCAGAAGCTTTCTATCTATACCTCTCTTTTCGGCCATTGCAATATACATTCCCCATATCACAGGTGCAGGTGGATTTATGGTCATTGAGGTGGTGATCCTGTCTATCGGAAGTCCCTCAAAGAGATCTTCCATATCTTTAAGGGTGTCAATGGCAACCCCACACTTTCCACACTCCCCTCTTGCCTTAGGAGAGTCTGTATCATAGCCCATAAGGGTTGGCATATCAAAGGCAGTGGAAAGGCCTGTCTGTCCCTCTTTTACCAGAAGATGGAATCTCTTGTTAGTATCCTTTGCGGTTCCAAGCCCTGCAAACATCCGCATTGTCCAGAGTCTTCCCCTATACATGGATGGCTGAACACCTCGTGTAAATGGATAGAGTCCTGGAAATCCTATATCTCTTAGAAAGTCCTGATCCCTGATATCAAGGGGTGTATATATCCTGTCTATCTCCCTATCAGATACAGTAGTAAACCGTTTCTTTCTTTCTGCTCTAATAGCAAAGGCCTTTTCCAGTTCCATCTGCCACCTTTCCTGCTCTCTTTCAATATCTTCAAATATCTTTGGATTAAATGTCTTGGACATAATGTCCTCCTTTATCTTTTTGTGGTTTTACCTCCCTTTTATAAGATTTCTTGCAATTACTAATCTCATAATCTCATTTGTCCCTTCATATATCTGGCAGATCTTTGCATCCCTCATATGTCTTTCCATGGGATACTCCTTACAGTATCCATATCCACCCAAAATCTGGATACCTTCAACTGTCGCTCTCATTGTCACATCTGAGGCATACATCTTTGCCATGGCGGCCGCCTTTTCATAGGGCCTGCCATTATCTTCAAGCCAGGCAGCCCTTAAGGTGAGTAGCTCTGCAGCATCAAGCTCTGTGGCCATATCTGCAAGTTTCCACTGGATTGCCTGAAAAGAGATTATGGACTTCCCAAACTGCTCCCTCTGCTTAGCATATTCAAGGGCCTCCTCAAGCACAGCCCTGCCTATTCCCACAGCCTGAGCAGCAATCCCTATCCTTCCCCCATCCAGGGTGGTCAGCATCTGTCTGAATCCTGACCCGGGATCACCCAATAGGGCATCTTCTGGAACCTCTGCATCTTCAAATATGAGCTCAGCAGTTCCAGATGCCTTGATTCCCAGTTTTTCTTCCACCTTACCCACACGAAATCCAGGCGTGTTTTCAAGATCAATAACAAATGAACTTATCCCTTTATATCCCTTACCCTTTTGAGTCACTGCTGCAATTACAGCATAAGAGGCCACATTTCCATTTGTGATAAATCTCTTCTCCCCATTTATTATCCATCTATCCCCCTTCTTTTCAGCTGTAGTTCTGACAGCTGCCGCATCTGACCCGGCATTAGCCTCGGTAAGTCCATAGCAACCTATCTTCTGTCCAGATGCACAAGGTGTAAGATATCTCAATTTTTGTTCATGGGTTCCATATTTCATAACAGGGAAACAATACAGAGAATTGTGTGCTGACATAATGACTCCTGTGCCTGCACACCCTTTTGATATCTCTATCACTGCCAGCACATAACTGATATTGTCCATTCCACCTCCGCCATATTCCTCTGGCACAAATATACCCATGAATTTCAGTTCAGCCATCTTTGCAATGATCTCCTTTGGGTGTTCATGCATCTGATCAAGCCTTGCAGCCACCGGCTTAATCTCTGTATCTGTAAACCTCCTTGCCATCTCCCTTACCATCTTGTGTTCTTCTGTTAATTCAAAATCCATGGTTATTCAAACTCCCCCTGAAAATTTGGTCTTCTTTTTTCTAAAAATGCCTTCATACCCTCTTCGCCATCAGGACTTACCATACAAAGTGCAAAGGCATCTGTCTCCAAGTGACATCCATTTCTTAGATCCAGATCGTATCCCCTGTTTATACATTCCTTAACTGCTCTAAGCGATACCCTTCCCTTTGAAGCAAGTAATTTAGCTGTTTTCATTGTCTCTTCCCAAAGCTTTTCCGCCGGAAAAACCTTATTGACCAGTCCAATCTCCTTTGCCTCTTGAGCACTTATCATTACTCCTGTCATACATAGCTCCTTTGCCATTGCCTTTCCCACAAGCCTGCTTAATCTCTGAGTGCCACCAAATCCTGGGATTATACCGAGATTTATCTCAGGTTGTCCAAACCTGGCATTTTCAGATGCATAGATAAAGTCACATGCCAAGGAAATCTCAGTTCCACCTCCAAGGGCATATCCGTTTACTGCTGCAATAACAGGTATGGGAAGAGACTCTAAGCGATGCAATAGATTGTGTCCTTCAATGGAAAATCTCCTCAATTGAAGAGGTCTTAGATTTACCATATGGGAAATATCTGCCCCTGCCACAAATGCCTTTTCTCCAGCCCCTGTAAGTATTAGGACACGGATGCCAGAGTCTTTCTCAATCTCATCAATTACACTATTTAATTCCTTTAACATCTCAGGATTTATGGCATTTAATGCCTTTGGCCTATTAAACCTTATTATAGCAATTTCATCCTCTTTCTCAAACACAATGGTATTATAGCTCATAATATCTTCTCCTTTTTTAGATCAGTTCAAGCACAGTCGCCATACCCTGCCCCCCACCAATACAGAGGGTTGCAAGGCCTAAGTTATGGCCCTTTCTCTTCATCTCATTTATCAGAGTAACCAGGATTCTGGCTCCTGTGCAGCCTATGGGATGACCAATGGATATTCCGCTTCCATACGGATTTGTCTTATCAAGGTCAAGCCTTAGCTCCCTCATCACTGCAATTGCTTGAGCTGCAAAGGCCTCATTCAGCTCCACCACTCCAAAGTCATCAATACTTAATCCCTCTTTTTTAAGGATCTTTCTAACCGCTGGCACAGGGCCAAGCCCCATATATGCAGGATCAACCGCTCCTGATGCATATGCCCTAATTTTCACAATAGGCCTAACTCCAAGCTCTTCTGCCTTTTCCCTGCTCATTAGCACAAGGGCCGCTGCCGCATCATTGATTCCTGAGGCATTTCCTGCAGTAATAGTTCCATCTTTTTTAAATGCAGGCCTAAGCTTTGCCATCTTTTCCACATTAGTATCCATAGGTCTTTCATCGGTATCAAATATGATCGGATCTCCCTTCCTCTGAGGCACCACCACCTCTACAATCTCTTCCTTAAATATTCCTTTTGAAATGGCATCCCTTGCCCTTTTATGACTCAGGGCACCCAGTTCATCCTGCTCCTGTCTGGATATCCCATAGCTTTCTGCAATATTTTCGGCTGTAATCCCCATATGATATCCATAAAATATCTCCCAGAGTCCATCGTAGACCATGAGATCCACAAATTCCACATTATTCATCCTCGCTCCCCAACGGGCTGAAGGAACTGCATAGGGGATCATACTCATATTTTCCATCCCTCCTGCAACTATCACATCTGTCTCTCCTGAACTGATGGCCTGTGCTGCTAATGTAACAGCCTTCATACCAGATGCACATACCTTATTTACTGTAAATGCATTGATCTCTTTGGGAATACCCGCATGAATCATGGCCTGTCTTGCCACATTCTGACCCTGGCCAGCTCCCACCACATTCCCCATTATGACCTCATCTACCTGAACAGGTTTAAGGGAGTCATCATAATCATAATATCGCTTCTCTAATTCAATCATTCCTCTTCCCTTAAAGATATCGGGTTCAAATTCCTTAAGTGATTCTGATACAATAGGCCTGATACCCGCCCTCTTTAATGCCTCCTTTATCACAATTGAGCCCAGCTCTACCACCGAAATACCTCTGAGCGTCCCACCAAATGAACCTACTGCTGTCCTGACTCCTGATACAATAACTACCTCTCTCATGACACCTCCTTTTTTGAAAAATTACTTTAAATTTTTCTAATAACGATTCAAAATTATTAATCTTTTTTATATGCTATCAATATTACTGCCTCATCTCCGCCAAGACAGAAGGTCATTTACATGATCCAAAAATACATCATGAATCATACCATCTATAAGAAAGTCATTATGAGACCTTTGCATAACCCCTTTTTACACTGGGGGTTGCACCCCCCTCCGGGTCGGATGACCCTCCGGGTCGGAGACCAGACCCCCAAAAATTAACTTAAAATAACCCTTAATTACAGCTTTTTTCTGAGAGCTTTGAAAAATTCAAAGCTCTCATTATTCATATGATAACCTGCTTTTGCCTTTGGAGGCATATAAGGTGTTGAATATATAAATATAAGGATTTTCAAGTCAAGCTAAATATTAAACACAAAAAATATTGACAGGCGGGAATGCTGACTTTAAAGATCTCTTTTTATCCCGAATTTCGACAGAAAAGAAACATTTACTTTTATAAACCCGAATTACTTGCATAATTCGGGTTTATATACTCCTAAATTCCCTTTATCTTCTCTTCCCTCTCCTGTTTCTTCTTACATTCAATACAGAGCGTGGTAACTGGCCTAATTCTGAGTCTTTCCTCTGATATCTCTTTTCCACACTGCTCGCATATACCATAGGTTCCATTTTCTATCCTCTCTAAGGCCTCTTTTATCTTTCCAATTAGCTTTCTCTCCCTGTCTCTTAGTCTCAGCATAAAGGATCTGTCAGATTCAAACGAGGCCCTATCCGATACGTCTGGAAAGGACTCCTCGCTATTACTCATGCCAGTGAGAGTCTTACTTGCCTCTTCAAGCAATTCCTTTAGTCTGTCTTCCAGAAGTCTTCTAAATTCTTCAAGCTTTTCCTTACTTAACATCTCTTAATCTCCTTTTAGTCTCTGCCAGATACTTTTTCCCCTCTTTGAGGATCTTTCAATATCTGAAAACTCCTCTAAGAGTTCCCTCTGGCGTTGGGTGATCTTTTTTGGAATTGCAACATTCAATTTCACATACAGATTACCGCTACCATTAGAATTTAACCTGGGCATTCCCCTTCCCTTAATGGTCAATATATCACCAGGCTGTGTTCCAGGAGGAATATGAACATCCAGTCTCTCATCCCCAAAGTAGGGAATCTCTATCATATCGCCAAGTATTGCCTGAATAAAGGATATAGGAACCTCACATAGGAGATGTTCCCCCTCTCTGGTGAAAAACTTATGTTCTCTTACATGAATAACCACAAACAGATCCCCTTTCTCCCCGCCATTTTCACCGGGCTCTCCCTCACCCCTGAGTCTCAACTGGGAGCCTGTTTCCACTCCTGGAGGAATCCTCACAGTGATCTCCCTCCTGATTCTGACCCTTCCCTCTCCTCCACATCTCTTACACGGATCTGTTATTATCTGCCCCTGGCCATTACAGACAGGACAGGTGGTGCGGATCTCAAAAAATCCTTGAGTTCGGATCACCTGCCCTATGCCTCTACACTTATAACATACCTTGGGTCTGCTACCAGGGCTAATACCAGAGCCTCCACATCTTTCACATGTCTCAAGCCTATGAAATACTATCTTTTCATCCTTTCCGGTATATGCCTCTTCCAGAGTGAGTTCCAGATCATATCTGAGATTTCTTCCTCTGCGTGCACGAAAATGAGTGCGAGATCTCCCAAAGCCAAAAAACTCTTCAAAGATATCACCGAATGCAGAGAATATGTCTTCAAATCCGCTGAAACCCTTAAACCCTCTTCCTTCAAGCCCTTCATGGCCATACATATCATAGATACGACGCTTTTCCGGATCCCTCAATACCTCATATGCCTCAGCTGCCTCTTTAAACCTCTCTTCTGCCTCCTTATCTCCAGGGTTTCTGTCAGGATGATATTTTAAGGCAAGCCTTCGGTATGCCCTCTTGATCTCCTCTTCAGAGGCATCCCGACTTACGGCTAAGATTTCATAGTAGTCCCTCTTATACATATCCCATAGCCTTTAAGATCTTTTTTGCTCTTCCTGAACCTCTATCTTCTCTATATCCTCTCCTTTGTTCTGGGGCTTCTCTTTTGCCAGTCTTACCTTTCCAGCTGCAATCTCTCTAAGTGCTGTGACAATATCTTTGTTTTTAGTTACTACAAATGGCTCCGCTCCCTTGCGTAGTTGCCTAACCCTCTTTGCAGCCATATGAATTAATATAAAGCGATTATTTATCTGTCTGAGGCAATCTTCTACCGTTATCCTTGCCATATGGCCTCCTTTAAATATATCAAAAATAAACTTTACTAAATATCAAAATTTATGCTTTATGTAAACAAGGAACAGATAAATTTAAGAATTTTGGCTCTAAAGTCAAATCATGAGAGCCTTGAATTTTTCAAAGCTCTCATTATTAAAAGACTTTTGAAGGAGAAAAATATCATTATGCTTTCAAAGGTATTGAGCAGTGCTGTATATGGTATTGATGCATATATTGTAGAGGTAGAGGTTGATATTACTCAAGGACTTCCCTCCTTTTCCACTGTGGGACTCCCAGATGGTGCTGTTAAGGAAAGTAAAGAGAGGGTAAAGGCATCTATAAAGAACAGCGGTTATCATTTCCCCACTGATAGAATTACTGTAAATCTTGCCCCCGCTGATATTAAAAAGGAAGGAAGTGCATTTGATCTTCCCATAGCCATTGGTATACTTTCGGCCACTGGAATAATCAAGAAAGAGGCTACAAAGGACTGCATTATCCTTGGAGAGCTCTCCTTAGATGGTTCTCTAAGACCTATAAAGGGTGCTCTGCCGATTGCACTTAATGCACGAAAAGAGGGGATCGGTTCCATATTTTTACCCTTTCATAATGCATCAGAGGCGGCATTAGTGAAGGGAGTTAGGGTATTTCCGATAAGACACCTGAGTCAGATCGCATCTCATCTTTTGGGAAATGAGAAAGTTGAACCTATAAAAGTAGATGTTGAAGCCCTATTTAATGAATCCTTTTATGAGATGGATTTTAGTGATGTTCAAGGTCAAGAAAATGCCAAGAGGGCAATGGAGATAGCGGCTGCAGGGGGGCACAATGTTATAATGATTGGGCCACCAGGGGCAGGAAAGACCATGCTTGCAAAGAGGCTTCCTACCATCTTGCCTGAGTTGAGCTTTGAAGAGGCATTAGAGACCTCCAAGATTTACAGTGTCATGGGGCTGATGCCAGAAGGCTCTCCACTTATTACGGTGCGACCATTTAGGGCACCCCATCATACCATCTCAGATGTGGCACTCATTGGTGGTGGTCAATACCCAAGACCGGGGGAGATAAGCCTTGCCCATAATGGGGTGCTCTTCTTAGATGAACTCCCCGAATTTAAAAAGAATGTCTTAGAGGTCCTCAGACAACCCTTAGAGGATGGGAAGGTAACCATCTCAAGGGCAACTACTTCCATAAGCTACCCGGCTGAGTTCATGCTTGTTGCCGCAATGAATCCATG
>CAYTXJ010000050.1:0-14253 GCA_964440775.1 uncultured Desulfobacteraceae bacterium
TCTCTTCTTCTTTAGCAGCTGATATAGCCCTTAGAGTCTCCATTTTGGAAACCGATACCCCTATCTCTAATAAGGCAGGTATATATCCTATAAAGATAGTATGTGGAATTCCTAAGGGGTGGTTTATACATGCCCATGGAAAGGGAATCAACTCCACCAGAATCAGCTTTAATCTTCCAGAAGGGGTAAATATCAGAGAGTTGGTATTTCCTCAACCTAAGCTCATCAGGCTTCCATTTAGCCCCGAACCCCTTCCCTTATATTCTGATCTCTTTTCCATAGATGCAAAGCTACAAATTTTTAAGGATCTTCCATATAGAGATATGGAAATTGAAGGAGTTATCCACTTTCAGGCATGTAAAAGTAATCTCTGTCTTCCGCCAAAGGAGCAGAAATTTAAGATAAGGATCTCTCTAAGCTCACAGGTAAAAAGGTTTAGGGGAAAAGGGCTCTTTGCCACCTTTATCACCCTCTTGGGGATATTTTTAGGAGGAATGGGCCTTAATCTTACCCCCTGTATCTATCCCATGATCCCCATTACCATATCCTATTTTGGAGGAAGGGATAAGGGAGGTAGAAAGGATTTAATCATAGGTGCTTTCTTATATCTTATGGGAATATCCATCACTAATTCCTCTCTTGCACTTGTATCTTCAATGACAGGGACACTATTAGGTTTTTCACTTTCCAATCCCTGGATTATATTATCGGTTTCAGGAATAATATTTATCTTTAGCCTTAGCATGTTTGATATATGGCAGTTTAAGGTCCCTTCAGTGCTTTTAAGGCTGGCATCCAGATCCCATGGTGGGATCCTCTCTCCTTTCATTATGGGAATGGGTCTTGGTGTAGTTGCTGCTCCCTGTATTGGGCCATTCATATTATCTCTTATCACCTATGTATCCCAGCTTGGAGATCCTTTTAGGGGATTTCTATATCTCTTTGTATTTAGCATAGGTCTGGGATTTCCCCTCTCTGTTCTTTCCGTATTTTCAGGATATATAACCAGACTCCCTTCATCAGGAGAGTGGATGGTGTGGATCAGGAGATTATTTGGCTGGATCCTTATCTTTATGTCCATATATATACTGAGGCCCATTTTCCCAATGATATTTTGGAGGCTCTTACTACTGGGTGTGGGGATTTCAGCCTCCATATACCTTGGAATTATAAATCGGAAAGAGATGGATGGGGGGCATCTTAAATATATAAGATGGATTATCTCATTATCCATATTGGTTTTGGTAGTATCTTATTTAATTCATCAGGCAATTGTTTTGAAAAGACCTACCATTCAGTGGATATCCTATGATGGTAAGATATTGGATAATGCCTTGAGGAGTGGAAGACCTGCTATTGTGGATTTCTATGCGGATTGGTGTGGGCCATGTAGATATATGGATGAGCATATATTTAAAGATCCAGAGATATTAAGATATATGGATAACCTTTTAGCCATCAGAGTGGATATTACAAAAGGGACTTCCCGATTTAAAGAGGTGATAGATAGATATGACATTAAAGGCGTTCCCACACTTATCTTTTTGGATTCAAAAGGAGAGGAGCGAAGAGATCTTCGTATTGAATCTATTATATCTAAGGAGGAATTTTTAAAGAGACTCAAATTCCTCCTAAATAGAGTGAGAGCTTTGAATTTTTCAAAGCTCTCAGAAAAAAGCTGTAATTATGAGTTATTTTAAGTAAATCTTTGGGGGTCTGGTCTCCGACCCAGAGGGTCATCCGACCCGGAGGGGGTGTAACCCCCATGTAAAAAGGGGTTATGCAAAGCTCTCAGAGTATCTATAATGAGATCAAAAACTCATAGACAGCCCTATTAAATTCCTCAAATTTTTCAATCATTACCATATGGCCTGCGCCTTCAATGAGTACAAGACGGCTATCTCTTATAGCGCTATGAAGATTCTCTGACAGCTTGGGAGGTGTAAGCCTGTCTTCCTTCCCGCATATGATAAGAGTGGATATATCTAAAAGAGAGATCTCATCCTGGCAGTCAAATTCATCACAGGCTGTAAAGTCATTTATGAGCACCTCCTGCCCTGCTGCCTTCATTATATTTACCCCCTCTTCAATCAATTCCTTTGAGCTCTTCTTTGCATATGCATAGCGGACGATGTTCTCTACTGTGGTATTAAAATTGTTCTGGAGCCCCTCCAAGAATGCAGGTGCCACCTTAAGCCTTGTGCCAGTTCCCACAAGAATTATACCCTTTAGGATATCAGGGTAGGTGAATGCTGCCTCTATCACAATTGCTCCACCCATGGAATGACCCATCAAGAAGACCTGATCATCAAATGCCTTTCTCAATACCTCCCCCAGCCATGAGGCATATTCCTTAATGCTTGAAAATCCATCACCAGCAGTGTTTCCATGTCCTGGAAGATCCAGTGCCACTAAATTTACCCCACTTTGCATATTGTTTAGCTGATTGATCCAGATCCTTGCCATTCCACCTGCACCATGAATCATTACGCATGTGGGGTTTTGAGGATTAATCCCTCCTTTTTCAATCAAATAACCCACCTTCATCTCTTCAAGATACCTCTCCAGTTCCATAAAGGGATCTACCTCCTTGTAAATTTTTGTGAATTACCATCTAATGAGTGCACTGCCCCATGTGAGGCCTCCCCCAAATACAGGGAGACATATAAGTTGGCCCTCCTTTATGCTTCCATCCCTTACTGCCTCATCAAAGGCAATGGCACATGAGGCAGAGGAGATGTTTCCATATTTATGGATTGTAAGATAGAATCTTTCCATAGGTATTCCTAAGTGTTTGGATATGGACTGAAACATCCTTAGATTTGCCTGATGAGGAATAAACCAGTCTATCTCATTTATAGATACATTATTATACTCTGCTGCCTCCTTTATGGATTCAATAAAGTGTCTGACAGCTACCCTGAAGCTTGCATTTGCCTCAATCATGTTTAAATAGTGGAGGCCTTTGTCCACACTCTCATGGGAGATGGGAGTGGTGGCTGATCCTCCACCTGGTAGTAGCAGATCCTGCCCATTCTTTCCATCCGTATGGATATGGGTGGATAGCAATTCGTGCCCATCATTTCCCATACTCAGTATGGCAACTCCTGCCCCATCTCCCCATAGAATACAGGTGGACCTATCCTTCCAGTTTAGAGTCCTTGTCATTATCTCAGCCCCCACCACCAATACCTTTCCTGCCTGGCCAGTCCTTAGATACTGGGTTGCCACATTTAGGCCAAATATAAAACCGGAACAGGCAGCGGTTACATCAAAGGTGACAGCCTGAGGTGCATCAAGCTTTGCCTGAAGCCAATTTGCGGCCGAAGGGCAACAGGTATCAGGGGTGATGGTCGCTACAATAATAAGATCTATATCTTTAGCTGATAATCCTGCCACATCCAATGCCCTGAGGGATGCCTCATATGCGAGGTCCGAAGTGTTTACATCAGGATCTGCAATTCTCCTCTCTTTAACCCCTGTCCTCTGAACTACCCACTCATCAGTGGTATCCAGCCCCATCTTTTGAAGATCAAAATTGGTCAATACCTTTGGAGGCACATAAGAGCCTGTTCCCAAAATAACCACCTTATTCCTATCCATCCATAACTCCCTTCTACTTTATTCCCAACTCCTTTTCCTTTTTTGCAATATTTAATCTTGTCTGGATCACTGTATCAGGTATAAGGCTTATGGAATCAATTCCGCATTCAACCAGAAACTCTGTAAAGTCAGGGAAATCACTGGGGGCCTGACCACATATACCTATCTTCTTACCCTTCTCTTTAACTGTCTGAATCACACTTCTTACCATCCTCTTTACCGCCTCATTCCTTTCATCATAGAGATGAGATACCAGCGCTGAATCCCTGTCAAGCCCAAGCACAAGCTGGGTAAGATCATTAGATCCAATTGAAAAACCATCAAATATCTCTGAAAATCTATCAGCACATATCACATTGCTCGGTATCTCACACATAACATATATCTCAAGACCATCTTCCCCCTGAACAAGTCCATATTCCTCCATCAATTTTATAACCTTGATCCCCTCTTCAGGGGTCCTGCAGAACGGCACCATCACCTTTATGTTCTTCAACCCCATCTCAACCCTCGCCTTATAGAGTGCTCTGCACTCAAGTGCAAATGCCCTCTTAAATCTCTCATCATAATAGCGCGATGCCCCCCTCCAGCCTATCATAGGATTGCTCTCCTTGGGCTCATAGAGATATCCACCCACTAAGTTCTCATACTCATTGGTCTTAAAATCACTCAGCCTCACTATCACATCATTGGGATAAAAAGCAGCCGCTATTCTGCCAATTCCTTCAGCAAGTTTATCCACAAAAAACTGACCCTTATCCTCATACACCATCGTCCTCTGCTCTATCTTATATACCACCCCTGCGATTCTATCATCCTCCTTTGCCTTCTCCTTCAGTTTCCCATAGTCCAATAACGCCAACGGATGTATCCCTATATGAGAGTTTATTATAAACTCTAACCTCGCCAACCCCACCCCATCATTGGGTATCATGCTCTGAGAAAAGGCCTGCTCAGGGATACCCACATTCATCATTATTTTGGTCTTGGTCCTTGGAAGTTCATCTAACTTGTAGTTTTCCACCTCATAGCGCAGTAGCCCCTTATATATATACCCACTCTCACCTTCACAACAAGAAACTGTGATCTCCTGACCACTCTCTATAACCTCATCCGCATTCCCCGTGCCTATCACACACGGAATCCCAAGCTCCCTGGACACTATCGCAGCATGACACGTTCTGCCCCCCTTATTGGTAACTATGGCAGAGGCAACCTTCATTATGGGCTCCCAGTCAGGATCAGTCATCCTGGTGACCAGCACCTCTCCAGGCCTAAATTTATGCATCTCTTTGGCACTCTCCAACACCCTGGCCACCCCCTGACCCACCTTGGTCCCTATAGCCATACCCTCAGTCAATACCTCACCCCTCTCAAGTAGCTTATATACCTCATAACTTCCCATATCCCTCTGAGAATGAACTGTTTCAGGACGGGCCTGAACAATAAAGAGCTTGCCACTTCCCACATTCACCCCATCACCATCCTTCGCCCACTCAATGTCCATGGGTATAAATCTGCCCGCCTCCTTAGAGTAGTGCTCTTCAATTATGCACGCCCACTCAGCAAGCTTCAGTATCTCATCATCCTCCAACACATACCTGTGAATTTCTTCCAAACTGACAGGCACCTGCCTTATAGTTGAGTTATCCTCCATTGAATAACTTAGCTTATAGGCCCTATCCCCCACCTTCTTGTTTATTATAGCACTCTTTCCCTCCTTCAAAGTGGGCTTAAATACATAATACTCATCAGGATTAACGCTACCCTGAACCACCATCTCCCCAAGCCCATATGCCGCAGTGATAAATACCACATCCCTAAAACCAGTCTCCGTATCAATGGAAAATATGACTCCGCTATAGGCAGAATCACTCCGAACCATCTTCTGAACCGCAACCGATAATGCCACATCAAACTGGCCAAACCCCTTATCATGCCTATATGAGATAGCCCTGTTGGTAAATAGACTTGAAAAACAACGCTTCACCGCATCCAGCACATTCCTCTTACCCCTTATGTTTAAATAGGTCTCCTGCTGACCTGCAAATGAGGCATCAGGCAGATCCTCCGCTGTGGCAGAAGACCTGATAGCCACATCTAAACCATCACTACCCCTCAGGCCAAATTCCTCGGCTAATTTATCGTATGCACTAAATATCGCCTGAGACAAATCAGGTGGAAACTCGGCATGCCTTATCAACTCCCTCACCTTCCTACCCCTCTCCATCAGACCCTCCATATCATGCGTGTCCAACCCCTTCAACACCCTCCTTATCTCATCCTCAATGCCTGCATACTTCAAAAAATACCTGTATGCATACGCTGTAATTGCAAATCCATTGGGAACATTTATACCCCTGCTCTCCAGCTTTCTGTACATCTCCCCCAACGACGCATTCTTTCCCCCAACCAGCGGAGTATCCTCTATCCCTATCTCAGAAAACCATAAAATAAATGACCTGTCCCTTTTATCTGCCATCTCTCCCTCTCCTTATATTGAAGATATGGATCTTTCCTAAAAGATCCCCAATCTCTATGAACCTTTGCATAACCCCTTTTTACACTGGGGGTTATACCCCCCTCCGGGTCGGATGACCCTCTGGGGCGGAGACCAGACCCCCCAAAAATTAGCTTTAAATAACTCATAATTACAGTCTTTTATGAGAGCTTTGGAAAATTCAAAGCTCTCTCTATTTATGCTTTATCTTTCATAAAATTTCAATATAAATGAAGAGATAGCTATATGGCTAACAAAGAATGATCTTTTTGTCAATTTACAAAAAGAAGGGGGATATTTATGAGGATGCCAGATGGAAGTATATATATGGATTATAATGCCACTACCCCCATTGCACCAGAAGTATTGGACGAGATGTTCCCATATTTAAAAAGTGAATTTGGAAATCCATCCAGCACCTATCCATTGGGGATAAGGGCAAAGGTGGCAGTGGAACGAGCAAGAGAGGAGATAGCAAAGCTTATCGGAGCAGAGACCCAGGAGATCGTGTTTCTATCAGGGGGATCTGAGGCCAATAATATGGTCTTAAAAGGAATGGTAGATCTTAAAAGGGCATCTGATTTTCATATTATTGTGTCAAAGATTGAACATCCCTCCATACTCAATCCGTGTCTCTATCTGATGGAAAGGGGTGTGGAGATAGATTTTGTGGATGTGGATGGATCTGGAAGGGTGAATCCAGAGGATGTGGAAAGGAAGATAAGATCAAATACATGCCTTATATCTATTATGCTTGCCAATAATGAAACAGGGACAATTCAGCCAATTGAAGAGATCTCCATGATTGCAAGATCACATGGAATTGTGTTTCATACAGATGCGGCTCAGGCCGTGGGAAAGATAGAAGTTAATGCCAATAGCCTTGGTGTGGACCTTATGACCATTGCGGGACATAAGCTATACGCACCAAAAGGAGTTGGTGCCCTGTATATAAGAAAGGGGGTGAGATTAGATCCCTTAGTGCATGGGGCATCTCAGGAAGGAGGGCTCAGGGCAGGAACTGAAAATGTCCCTTTTATTGTTGCACTTGGAAGTGCATGCAGGATAATAAGAGAGATCATAAATTCTGAGTATGAACGTATAAAGAGATTAAGGGATACCTTGGAAGAGAGGCTCTTATCTTCAATAAAAGATATAAGAGTCAATGGACATAAGATCTTAAGGCTTCCCAATACATTAAATATCTCCATTAATGGAGTGGAAGGAAGAGCCCTTTTGGATTCCACTGCAAAACTTTTTGCATCTACTGGAGCGGCATGCCATGAAAAGGAGGTTAGCATATCACATGTGCTATCTGCAATGGGGGTGGATAAAGACTATGCCATGGGAACCCTTAGGCTTTCACTCGGCAGATACACAGATAGAGAACAGGTAGAAGAGGCCGCACAATTAATTACTGATGCAGTAAAGAAGAGGAAAAGATAAAAATTCTTTTGACATCCAGTCTAAATTTGGTATTAGAATAAGACTGGAGGTGATAAGATGAATATATCTACTGATATTAAGCCAATCAGCTATTTGAAGTCAAAGGCAGCAGATTTATTAAAACAGATTAATGAGACGCATCGACCTGTAATAATTACACAAAATGGAGTACCTAAGGCCGTGCTACAAGATCCAGAAAGTTTTGAGAAAATGAAAAATGCTATAGGAATCTTAAAAATTTTATCTATAGCTGAGGGCGAAATAAAAGATAATGATGTTATGGCCAATGAGTTGGTTATGGAGAAGATTCAAGAAAAGCTGAAATGAGTAATGGAACAAAGGTTTCAAGTAATATGGGCTAAATCTGCCGTAAATGACCTTGAAGAAATCATTGATTATATAGCGCAAGATAGCCCATTAATTGCAAGAAAACTTTTTACCCAAATTAAAGAAAAGGTAGAGGCACTTACTTTTTTCCCTCATCGTGGTCGTCATATTCCTGAATTACAAAGACAAGGCATTTTAATTTACCGAGAGTTAATTATTCCTCCGTGGAGGGTGATGTATAGAGTAACGGAAAACAAAGTGAACATACTGACAATAATTGATTCTAGAAGAAATGTTGAAGATATTTTGTTAGAAAAATTAATAAAGGTGAAATAAGGGCAATTATGCCTTTTGCTTGCGGTTGTAAGAAAGTGAGCCCTGTCATTAATAAATATGGTTAACCGCCTCTTCTCTTATTTAGCCTTTCCATCCTTCTCTTTATCTCCCTTTCAAAGCCTCTGATAGAGGGGTTATAAAAGATCCTTCCTTTTAGTCTATCTGGCAGATATTGCTGATCAACCCAGGCATCTTTAAAATTATGGGGATACATATATCCCTTTCCATATCCAATTCTTTTAAGAAAGGGGGTGGGTGCATTTCTTATATGCAGGGGAACGGGCAGAGGACCGCTCTTTTTTATCTCCTCCTTTATTGCCTTTTCAGACATGTATAGGGAGTTACTCTTAGGTGCCATTGAAAGATATACGGCCGCTTCAGCAAGAGCAAGCTCAGCCTCTGGAGGCCCTACCTTTTCCCATGCCTCAAATGCAGCAATTGCAATGCCAAGTGCCTGAGGATCTGCCAGTCCCACATCTTCTGAGGCAAATCTGATCATCCTGCGTGCGATGAAGAGGGGATCCTCTCCTGCCATAAGCATCCTGTAGAGCCAGTAAAGAGAT
Organism: uncultured Desulfobacteraceae bacterium; assembly: GCA_964440775.1. Taxonomy (GTDB): domain Bacteria; phylum Desulfobacterota; class DSM-4660; order Desulfatiglandales; family JALVMZ01; genus CAYTXJ01. Next base: position 8,776 of record CAYTXJ010000050.1, read on the forward strand.
GCCTGGGGATCACTTCCTCTGAGGCTTTTGTGAAAGGCAGAGATGAGATTATAGTGTTCCTCTCCGCTCTTATCATAGGGGAGGGGAGAAGAGGGAAGGAGCTTATCAATAGCTGCCTTTGTTATCTCCTTTTCCCCTTTTGTCTTTGCAAATAGGGCTGCATGTTCCAGATTATTGAGCCCTACTCTTGCATCTCCATGACTCAGTTCTATCAGATAGTCAATAACATCTTCTGAAATCTTTATATCCCAATTTCCGATTCCCCTCTCTTTGTCTTCTATCGCTCTAAGAAGGATCTTTTTCATATCTTCATAACTTAGAGGGTTGAGGATGAGCACCTTTGATCTGGATAGCAGCGGAGGAATAATTTCAAATGAAGGATTTTCTGTAGTGGCACCTATCAGCACAATTAATCCATTTTCCACAAAAGGGAGGAACCCATCCTGCTGGGCCTTATTAAATCTATGTATCTCATCTACAAAGAGTATTGTGGGCTTTCCAAACATATCCATATTCCTTTTAGCACCATCTACCACATCTCTCAGCTCTCTGAGTCCAGAGGTAACCGCAGAAAAGGAATAGAATGGCAATCCTGTATAGTGGGCAATTAATCGGGCAAGGGTGGTCTTGCCAGATCCTGGTGGCCCCCAAAATATGGTGGAAAAGGGTTTACCTGAATCCAGTGCCTTCCTAAGGAGGCTTTCCTTTCCCACAATATGATCCTGCCCCACCACCTCATCTAAGCTCCTCGGCCTCATTCTTTCAGCTAAGGGAATATAATCATCTTTCATAATCTAAAACCCTCTTGATGAGACTATAGGGATAACCTATGATAGGAAAAAAGATAAGATAATCAAAGGAGAAAGATAAGATGTCCTATTTTGCCCATCTTCATGTGCATACAGAATATAGCCTTCTGGATGGAGCAATCAGAATAGGGGATATGCTCAAAAAGGCAAAAGAGCTGAATATGGATGCAGTGGCAGTTACTGATCATGGAAATCTATTTGGCTGCGTGGAGTTCTTTAAAGAGGCAAAAGAGTTAAATATAAAGCCCATAGTGGGATGTGAATTCTATGTGGCACCTGCTGACAGAAAGATAAGAAGACAGCCTTCCAAAGATGAAAGGAGCTCCTACCATCTGATATGTCTTGCCATGAACCAGGAAGGCTATAGGAATCTGTGTAGACTGTCTACAGCAGGATATCTGGAAGGCTTTTATTACAACCCCAGAATAGATATGGAAATCTTAAGGGAGTGCAGTGAAGGGCTTTTGGTTATGAGTGCCTGTCTTAAAGGATATATACCCTATATGATCCAGAAGGGTAGGATTGATAAGGCAAGAAAGAGGGCAGAGGAATTTTGCCAGATATTTGATGGACGTTTCTTTTTAGAGGTTCAGGCAAATGGATTGCCCGAACAGGAGCAGGTAAATAGGGGACTTAGGGAGCTATCTGAGGAGCTATCCATACCACTTGTTGCAACCAATGACTGCCACTATCTAAATAGGAAGGATGCTGAGGCACATGATATACTGCTCTGCATTCAGACAGGAAAATCTGTAAATGATAAAAATAGATTAAGGTTTAATACGGATCAGCTCTATTTTAAATCCAGAGATGAGATGTTAGACACTCTTGGAGAGGAATTTTTAGATGCCATAGAAAATACCAAGCTTGTGGTGGATATGTGTAATTTTGAAATGAAATTTGGGAAGTATCATCCCCCATTATATGATACACCTGATGGGAGTTCCTTAGAGGATCTATTAAGAGATAAGGCATGGGAGGGGCTAAAGAGGAGATTCAAAGAGATGGAAGGATCTCTCAGTGAGGAGCTGGAGATCCAGTATAAGGATAGACTGAGATATGAACTGGATATTATCAGTAAGATGGGATTCTGTGGGTATTTTCTTATTGTGGCAGACTTCTGTGAATTTGCACGTAGCAGAGGAATCCCTGTGGGTCCTGGAAGGGGTTCTGCCGCGGGTTCCTTAGTTGCATATTGCCTTAGGATAACCAATATTGATCCCATAAGATATGATCTCATATTTGAACGATTCCTCAACCCCCAGCGGATAAGCATGCCTGATATTGACATTGATTTTTGCATGAATAGAAGAGATGAGGTGATTGACTATGTTACCCGAAGATATGGAAGAGACAGGGTATCCCAGATAATTACATTTGGCACCATGAAGGCCAAGGCAGTGATTAGGGATGTGGGAAGGAGTCTGCAGATACCCTATTCAGAGACAGATAGAATAGCAAAGCTTGTTCCTGATAGAGCGGATATCACACTCAGAGAGGCCTTAAAAGAAGAACCTGCGCTAAGGGAGGTAATGAAGGAGTCAGATAAGGGTAAAAAGCTCATTGAGATCTCCCTTGCCCTTGAAGGGCTATGCAGACATGCATCCACCCATGCCTCAGGGGTTGTGATTTCAGATAGACCTCTCATTGATTATCTCCCCCTCTATAAGGCCCCCAATCATAAAGAGATAACCACCCAATATTCCATGGAATGTGTGGAAAAATTGGGGCTTATAAAATTTGACTTCTTAGGACTAAAGACCCTGACTGTAATAGCTCAAACACTGGATCTGATTGAGAAAGAGACAGGAAACAGAATTGATATTCAGAGTATCCCCTTAGATGATAAGGATACATACAGGCTTATCTCAGAAGGAAAGACCACAGGGGTATTTCAGCTTGAAAGCCGTGGCATGAAAAATCTCCTAAGAAGGCTTAAACCAGAGGTCTTTGAGGATCTTATTGCCATCGTGGCTCTGTATAGACCTGGGCCTCTGGGAAGTAATATGGTAGAGGAATTCATAGAAGGAAAGCATGGAAAGAGAGAGATCCGTTATATGCTACCTGAACTTGAGCCCATTCTTAAGGAGACCTATGGGGTAATTCTCTATCAAGAACAGGTCATGCGAATTGCTCAAATTGTTGCAGGATATTCCATGTCAGAGGCAGATGAGCTCAGAAAGGCAATTGGAAAGAAAAAGCCCGAGATACTTAGAGCACACAGAGAGAGATTTATTGAGGGGGCAATTAAGCGTGGAATATCAAAGGGAAAGGCAGAACGACTATTTGATCTGATAGATAAATTCGGTGGATACGGATTTAACAAATCCCATTCCGCTGCCTATGCCATGATAGCATACCAGACCGCATATCTTAAGGCACACTATCCAGTTCAATTTATGATAGCACTTCTTACTCAGGATATGGGGAATCAGGACAAGACCATAAAGAATATTGCAGAATGCAAAGAGATGGGAATTAGCATACTCCCACCGGATATTAATGAAAGTCAGGCAGATTTTACAGGAGTTGGCAATAGTATAAGATTTGGCCTTGCAGCTGTAAAAAATGTGGGAATCAAGGCGGTTGAGGTGATAATTGAAGAGAGAGAAAAGAATGGCCCATTTAAGGATCTGTTTGATTTCTGCAAAAGGGTGGATCTTTCCAAGGTAAACAGAAGGGTTATTGAAGGTCTTATACAGGCAGGTGCATTTGACTATACAGGAATTGATGGGGGAGTGCTTATGGGATCATTGGATGATATCCAGAAGGCATGTCATGGAAGAAGGAATGGGGGGCAGTTGAGTATGTTTTCTCAGGGAATTGACCAGGGTGGGATGCTTGAAAGCTTTATATATCCAGATATAAGCCCTTGGGATAAGATGGAAAGGCTTAGGAGGGAAAGGGAGGCACTGGGATTTTATATCTCAGGCCATCCACTGGATTCATACTCAGAGATGATAAGAGAATTTTCCACCACCACAATAGATGATCTTTCAGAGATAAGAGATAAAAAGAGGGTGAGGATTGCAGGGGCCATAACAGGGGTAAAGATAAAGAACACCAAAAAAGGGGATAAGATGGCAAATATCCTCTTAGAAGATGCCACAGGTTCCATAGAGGCAATAGTATTTTCTGATCTTCTTAAGCGATCAATGGAAATTATTAGAGATGAAGATCTTGTGCTCCTAACCGGAGTGCTTGAACATGGAGAAGGGGAAGACAAGATCATTGCTCAAGAGATCATCCGATTGGAGGAACTGAAAAGGAAACACCTTAGCCACATAGAAATTCACCTAAATGAAGCAGATATAAGCAAGGCCACCTTGATGGATCTTAGAGGGATTCTCATAAAATATCCCGGAAGCTTTCCTGTAAAACTCAGGGTAAGATGTGAAGATGGAAAGGAATATGTCATCAGGGCCTCCAGATTATTTAATGTAAGTGGTGATAAAGAACTTCTTAGAGAGCTTGATACCCTATCCTGTTGTAAAGTGAGGAGCATATATGGAAAAGGGGCATAAAGATTAAAGAGGTTAAGATTATCTGAGATTCTAAGACCCTATTGAGACTATTTTAATTCATAAAATAAAAAACCCTCCCCTTTCAGGGAGGGGAATCCTGGAGAGAAAAGGTGATGGTTTATTATATTATAATTAACCCCTTTTTTCAAGTAGATTTTTAAGATTTTTCAGTATGGTAACTGGCACAGGCCCAGAATTAGCATATAGCTTTAACAGTTCATAGGATACACCTATCTCTTTTTCCACTTCTTCCCATGCGATATTCTTTTCTTCCACCTCTTTCATCAATTTAACCAGTTCTTTTGCTTCCATAATTACTTCCTCTCCTTCTTTTTCTTTTCAAGATCTGGGGGATATATATATTTGGGGTTCATATCATATGTCCAGGGAAGACCCCAGAATTGCCATCCATAATATCTACGATGTCCAAAACCAAATATCTTATTTCTCTTGGCAAGCTGTCTGAAATATTTATGTCTGTTTTTATCATTAAAGGTGGGAAATTCCGGGCCTTCAAACCCATCCACTACATGAAATACATTCTTATAGCCTGCACTTGCCAGCTCTTTGGCCGCCATCAGACTTCTGGTTCCATCTCTTCCCATAATTAGGAGATTATCAGTCTTTTTAAAGACCTTCTCTATCTCTTTTAGAAAATTTTCATTCTTTCTAAGATAGTTATAGAAGTATTTTTCATCTTTCTTAGATCTAATAAAACGGGGTTCAAAAAACATGTAAGGGAAATTATATGCCCTCAAGGGGTGTCCCACAAACTGGTATTCTGGCCGGGTGCGGATATCAATAAGATATGTATCGGGAACCGTATTTAACATATCATATGCCTCTATGCTCAAGATATTTTTAATCTTTTCAGCACTATATGAAGGTATAATAAAAAGATTCAGAATTAATATAAGAATGATAACCCATCTTATCGGTCTTTTCATATTCATTCCTTGAGAGCTTTGCATAACCCTTTTTACACTGCGACCCCTGTCATTGCGAGCGAAGCGAAGCAATCTCATACTTTTCATAGATTGCTTCGCAATGACAGATTCCATTTACAGCTTTTTCTGAGAGCTTTGAATTTTTCAAAGCTCTCATTCCTTATCTCTTAAATTAATAATTCAAGAGATTTTTGTTTG
>CAYTXJ010000051.1:0-14203 GCA_964440775.1 uncultured Desulfobacteraceae bacterium
ATCAATCCTCCTTAAGCTCAGGGATATCTTTAAAATAGTCCAATGATTCTGGATTCTTTAGTGCATCCTTATTTAGGACCTCTTCTCCCATAATCACCTTTCTAACTGCAATTTCAACCTTTTTCATATTAAGGGTATATGGAATATCAGGAACAGCTATAATCTTAGCCGGCACATGCCTTGGAGATGCATTGGCCCTCAGGGTCTGTTTGATCTTATTCTTTAGCTCATCAGTAAGCTCATAGCCTTCCCTTAATTTAACAAATAGGACCACACGCACATCATTTTTCCAGGGCTGCCCAATAACAACACTATCTTCTATCTCTTCAAGCTGTTCCACATGCCGATATATCTCAGCGGTTCCAATTCTAACTCCTCCTGGATTGAGTGTGGCATCAGATCTTCCATAGATAATTACACCACCCCGATCATTTATCTCTATAAAATCGCCATGTCTCCACACATTGGGATATACATTGAAATAGGCATCATGATATTTTTTGCCATCTGGATCATTCCAGAAATAGATGGGCATGGAAGGAAAGGGTGCTGTGCATACCAGTTCACCCTGCCTGTTATAGACGGGTTTTCCATTTTCATCAAAGGCAAGCACCTTCATCCCAAGTGTTCTGCACTGAAGTTCGCCAGCATACACTGGCAGCATAGGATTTCCAATGGCAAAGCAGCCATTGAGGTCTGTTCCACCTGAAATTGAAGAGAGCTGAACATCCTCTTTAATATATTGATACACAAATTCAAACCCCTCAACAGAGAGGGGGGATCCGGTGGAGAGTATGGTTCTCAAAGGGCTGAGATCATATTTCTCCCTAGGCCTAAGATCCGTGTTCATAAGGGCATGGATATAGCCAGCGCTGGTTCCAAATATGGTTATCTTCTCGTCCTGTGCCATCTCCCAGAGCACTCCTTCATGGGGATGAAAGGGATTTCCATCATAGAGCACAAGTGTAGCTCCCGCTGCCAATGAGCTCATAAGCCAGTTCCACATCATCCAGCCACAGGTGGTATAGTAGAATATGGTATCTTCCCTCTTAAGATCAGTATGTAAGATGAGCTCCTTTAGGTGATGGATAAGGATACCACCAGCACTCTGAACCATGCATTTTGGAAGCCCTGTAGTGCCAGATGAATACATAATGTAGAGGGGATGTTCAAAGGGGAGCTGTTCAAATTGGATTTCCAGGTCATCATCTTTGCTTTTGAAATCATCGTAATAGACGGAATTGGGAATGGAAGAGATATCTGGCCTCTCTTCTGTATATGGAACCACAATAACCTTTTCAATGGTAGGAAGCTCCTTAAGTATATCTGTTATCCTTTCAATGGAGTCAAACCTTCTGCCTTTAAAGAAATAACCATCCGCGGTAAAGATCACCTTGGGTCTTATCTGGCCAAATCTATCAAGCACACCCTTAATTCCAAAATCAGGAGAACACGAAGACCATATTGCACCAAGTGAGGTGGCCGCAAGCATGGCAATTGTGGTATGTGTCATGTTGGGCATAAAGCCCACGACCCTATCGCCAGGTTTTACCCCCAGATCTTTCAAAGATTTTGAAAGCCTTGCCACCTCCTGATATAACTCTCTATATGTCATCTTCTTAGATGGGAGACCTTCACCCTTAAATATAAGGGCTATCTGATCATCCCTATATCTTAAAAGGTTTTCAGCAAAATTTAGCTTTGCTCCGATAAACCATTTTGCCCCTGGCATCTTACTCGGATCATCCACTACCTCTTTATAGGGGGAAGAGGCAATAATTCCTACAAAATCCCAGACCGCTTCCCAAAATTGAGGTATGTTGTCCACTGACCATTCATATAGGGAATTATAGTCCTTAAAGTCTTTATTATATCTTTCATTTACATACTGCATAAATCTATACATATTGGAGCTCTTTATCCTATCTTCTGATGGTTTCCAAAGCATCTTAGACATGACTCATCCTCCTAAATATTTTGATTTTGAATACTATAATATAAAATGGATAAAAAAGACAACTGATTTTAAAAAAATTACTTGACAAGAAATAATAAACCTTTTAGATAACAAGACTCAATTTTTAAACAGTTAAATGATCTTTATTACTATATTATAGATATGAATGAGAAGCTTCTTACATTTCCAAAAGGCGGAATTCACCCTCCAGAAAACAAAGAGCTAACAGAGTCTCTACCCATAGAGGAGATGCCTCTGCCTGATGAGGTGGATATATTACTCCAACAGCATTTTGGGGCTCCTACAAGTGCAATTGTAAAGAAAAAGGCAGAGGTTAAGGAGGGAGATCTTATTGGTGAAGTAAAGGGGGGCTTAGGGGCACCAGTTCATGCAAGTATCAGTGGAAAGGTGGTGGATATAGGGGTTTCTACAAATCCTGTATCTGTTGTAACACCCTCAATCACCATAAGAAGAGATAGTGAGGCCGAACCCACCGTATTTGAAAAGGAGGAATGGAGGGAGCTACCTAAGGAAGAACTGCTTGAAAGGGTAAAGGCTGCAGGCATTGTGGGTCTTGGTGGAGCTGGTTTTCCCACCCATGTAAAGTTATCACCACCACCAGAGGCCAAAGTGGATACACTGATCCTGAATGGGGCAGAGTGTGAACCGTATCTCACCACAGATCATAGAATCATGCTTGAATATGCCCATGAGGTGATAGAAGGGGCAAGGATTATCCTTAAGATCTTGGGGATTGATAGATGTTATATAGGCGTTGAAGCTAACAAGATGGATGCAATTGAAACCCTTAAAAGTCTCATAGAGGGAGATAGGGAAGATGGGTTTCATATAGAGGTCAAGGCCTTGAAGGTAAAATACCCACAGGGCTCTGAAAAGCAGTTAATTCAGAGTATTACTGGCAGAAAGGTCCCTGGATTTGGGCTTCCTTTTGATGTGGGGGTGGTGGTTCAGAATGTAGGAACCACAAAGGCCATCTACGATGCTGTGGTATTTAAAAAGCCTCTGTATGAAAAGATCATCACGGTTTCAGGAAGAGGAATAAATAGGGTTGCAAATCTGAAGGTCAGGATTGGAACCAGACTCAAGGATATTGTCTCTTACTTAGGGGGGCTAAAAGAGGAATGTTCCAAGGTGGTATTTGGTGGGCCTATGATGGGATTTGCAATCAGTGATCTGGATCTTCCCATAACCAAGACCACATCAGGAGTGCTATTCTTAACAGAAGATGAGATAGATACACGCCCCTATGGTAACTGTATCAGGTGTGGGTGGTGCTTAGAGGCATGTCCTATGGGCCTTTCACCCAATGAGATAGGAATATATGTAGAGGCAGGAAAGGCTGAAGATACAGCTCAGTTTGGGGTGTTTGAATGTTTTGAATGTGGCTGTTGCGCATATGTATGCCCTTCAAAGAGGCCTTTAGTTCAATTTATAAGACTTGCAAAGGCAAAGATAAAGAGGTGAGCCGTAGGGTAAGATAATGGAAGATGAAATAAAAGAAAAGAGCTTTTTTTGGAAGGTATCGGTATCTCCCCATATAAAGAGCGGAGAGTCTGTTGAAAGGATCATGTGGACAGTGGCTGCTTGCCTTGTCCTACCGCTTTTGCTTTCCATATTTGTATTCGGACTCCGGACACTGATTATTACATTAATAAGTGTGGGTAGCTGTATAGCCACAGAGGCCATATCACAAAAGTTGCTCCACAGACCCATAACGATTAGGGATGGAAGTGCTATAATTACAGGCATGTTACTCGCCTATATAATACCCCCCGGGGTTCCATATTGGATCCCTATCTTAGGCGGTGTGGTTGCCATATATGTGGCAAAACAACTGATGGGCGGATTGGGGTTTAATATCTTTAATCCCGCTCTTATTGGAAGGGCATTTTTACTTGCCACCTTTCCTGTGGCAATGACCTCTGCATGGCTTCCTCCGCTAAGAAGACTTGATATCTTTACCTATATGGGAAGCGGTGTGGATGCGGTAAGCACCGCTACCCCCCTATATATTCTTAAGCATTATGGGATAGCTGCAGTTATTGAAAAATTTGGAAATCTTTCAACCATATACAGAGACTTCTTCATAGGATTTAGACCCGGATGTATTGGTGAAACCTCCGCATTTCTGCTTCTCTTGGGAGGATTATATCTCATATATAAAAGATATATCACTTGGCACATACCGGTCAGCATGATAGGAACCATAGCTGTGCTAACCTGGATATTTGGAGGTGAAGGATATTTCAGCGGAGATCCGCTTCTGGCGGTGCTTTCAGGAGGGGTGATGCTTGGTGCATTTTTTATGGCAACTGACTATGTTACCTCTCCCAGTCTACCAAAGGGAAAGCTGATATTTGGAATTGGCTGTGGAGCTCTTACTGTACTTATACGTCTTAAGGGCGGATATCCAGAGGGCGTATGTTACGCCATATTACTTATGAATCCACTGGCTCCGGTCTTAGATGAGCTATTTAGACCAGAGAGGTTTGCACCTCCAAAGGAGGCATTAAAGAGTGGGTAGGAATAGGAGATGGACGAGATATTAAAGATTACTTTTAGGCTTACTATATCTTGCCTCTTAGCTGCATTTGTAATGGGTGGGGTGTTTGTCTTAACTGACAAGGCAAAAAAGCATAATGAACATATGGAATTCCAACAGACCATGCTTGGTCTTTTAGGATATGGGAAAGAGAATCCACCTCCTGAGGATCTAAAACTTTACACTATCTATAGGTATATCATCTTCAAAGACAGAAAGAAATATATGGGTTATATGGTGCCAAAAGAGGGTAAAGAGGGATCCTTCCATCAGATGATCATTATGGATCTCAAAGGAAGATACATAGATAGTGTCAAGTTGGATATCAGGCAAGAAGAGGCGTTGGAAAGAGAAAATAGGGAAAAGGTATTAAATGCCGCTTTAAAGGATTTCAGCGGATTTAATTATGCTGATATGTTTATAATTGCAGAGCAGGGAGGAAAGAGGGTAGCATATCTTCTGCCCGGACGCTTTCCTGGATTTAAGACCTTTATAAAGGTAATGCTTGCATTAGATCCAAAATTTACCATCCTGGGCCTTGAGATCATGGAACATGAAGAGGACCCTGGGCTTGGAGGTGAGATTGAACAGGACTACTTTAAAAATCAATTCAAAGATAAGAGTCTTGAAAAAGTTAGGAGATTGAGGGTGATAAAAAAGCCCCTTCCTGAAGACTATAAGCTCTATTTAGAGATGAAAAGGCTTGCAAAGGGGATTCCACAGGATCAGATTCAGAAGATCAGGGAAAGATACAGAGATGACGATATATATGCTATAACAGGGGCTACAATCTCCAGCAGATCTGTTACCAATGGGGTTAAAAAGATGGTAAGGAATTTTGTATATCGTATGGGAATGTTAGATAGAATAATAGAGCAACAAGAGATAGAAGTTCCCTTTTCATAGACTAAGATAGAGGGGGGAGAGAGTTGCCAAGGAGGAGAAAGAGTAATAAGGAGCTTTTCTTAAACGGAATATTTAATGAAAATCCGATATTCAGACTTGCCCTTTCCATGTGTCCTGCTGTAGGGATAAGCACCACTTTGATGAATGGATTTCTCTTGGGTATTGCAGTGCTTTTTGTTCAGGTATTTTCCAGTTGCACCATATCTCTTATCAAGGACTATATTCATCCCAGGATAAGGATTCCCACCTATACACTGACCATTGCCACATGGGTAACTGTAATAGATATGGTGCTTGCGGCATATATGCCTGCGGCATATAAGCAGATGGGAATATTTGTAAAACTGATCGTTGCCTTTGCAATTATCACCATGCGTCTGGAGATGTTTGCATGTAAAAACGATTTTGTCCCCTCCTTTTGGGATGGTCTGGGTATGGGGCTGGGATTTATGTTTGGTATGATGTCCTTAGGCTTTGTAAGAGAACTTCTGGGTATGGGGAAGCTATTTGGACATGATATACTGGGATTTAGGCCACTTCTTTTTTTTGTGCTTCCTGCAGCAGGGTTTTTCTGTGTGGGGATTATAATGGCAGTCTTTAACTATGTGGAGATCGTATACAAGAGAATAAGGGAGCGGAGATGGAAAAGAGGCTATTCTTAATTTTGCTTTTAATATTGAGTATAACAGGGGGGTGTAAGAAAGAACACCCATTTATAAAAAAGGTGGCCTTTAAGGGTGAAAGTGCAATAGAGGTCCACTTTGCAGGCCCTGTGGATTTAAAATGGGCAAAGGATAAAGGTAATTTTGAACTCTATGAAAAGCCAGATCCTGACATCCTGATCCCTATTAAAGATGTGGAGCTTTCGGAAAACAGGTTAATCCTTATGATTCAGGCATATGATGAACTAAACAGGAATCAAGAACATATCTTTACCTTGAAGAATATCGTATCAGATGGAAGAGACTTAGGGACTGCCATTGTATCAGTTAAAAAGCTATATTTTGGAATTGTATTTAACATACTTATTGCTGCTATGCTGATTCAGAACTTTGTATTTACAAAATACTTAGGACTTTGCGTGTTTTTTGGAACATCTCGCAGAAAGAGCACTGCCATAGGGATGGGAATCACCTTTACCATAGTGATTGTCTTTGCCTCTATGATGTCATGGTTTCTGTATCAGTTTGTGCTCAAGCCATTTAATCTAAGGTTTCTACAGATAATAGTCTTTATTGGATTGGTCTCTCTGTCTGTTCAGGCAGTGGATACCATATTGAGAAAGATCAATCCGGCTCTTTTTAAGGCATTTGGCGTGTATCTTGTCCTTGTAATAGCAAACTGCATAATACTGGCAGTTCCTTTGATCCTTGCAGATAATGAATATAATGCCATTGAGAGCTTTATGTTGGCATTTGGTGCAGGGCTTGGTTTTCTGATTGCCCTGTTTCTTATGTCATCGGTCAGGGAGAGGCTTGAGCTTGCAAATGTGCCCCCAACTTATAGGGGACTTCCTATTGCATTTGTGGTGGCAGGTCTATTTGCACTTGCATTTATGGGATTTAGTGGAATGAGTCTATTTTAAAAGGGAGGAAAGAGAGGATGGATCCCGAATTGATGAAATTGGCCTTAGGTGGACTGGCAGTATTGGGTTCCATAGGGCTTTTTTTTGGAATTGGACTTGCCCTTGCAGCACATAAATTTGCTGTTGAGACCAATCCAAAGGTAGAAGAGGTGTTAGAGGTATTAGCAGGCGCCAATTGTGGGGGATGTGGTTATCCTGGGTGTGAGGCGTATGCTGAGGCAGTAGTAAATGATCCAAATGTTCCACCTAATCTCTGCTTTCCTGGGAAAGAAGAGGTGGCGGAGCTGGTTGCAGAGATAACCGGAAAGAAGATAGAGAAGATGGAGAATGTGATTGCAGCCGTGAGATGCTCCAGGATTGAGGGGAAAGTGAAACAGAGATATGAATATATAGGCTATGGATCCTGTAGCGGCGCAAAGTTGGCCTTAGGAGGACCTTTTGCGTGTGCCTATGCATGTATTGGAATGGGAGAATGTAAAGATGCATGTCACTTTGATGCTATTGAGATAATTGATGGGTTCCCTGTTATAGATCCTCAAAAGTGTGTTGGGTGTGGAGCATGTGCAAGGGCATGTCCTAAGGGAATAATTGAGCTTATTCCCTTAAAAGCAAGGGTTTGGGTTCCATGTAGTTCCAAGGATCCAGGGAAAAAGGTAAGGGAAGTATGTGATGTCGGATGTATAACTTGCAGGATGTGTGTAAAGGTATGCCCAGCGAAGGCAGTCAGCATTGAAGATGGGCTTGTCAAGATAGATCATGAAAAATGTATACAATATGGGGAGAGTTGCGAGGAGATCTGTGTAAAGAAGTGTCCAAGGAAGATATTTCGTCCTTTTAAAAGGGATATTAATAAAGGTATACTAAAAGAAGAGGCAGCTTAGGAGATTATCAGGAGGAATATCATGAATGATATGGGAAGAAGGGAATTTTTAAGGATTTCAGGAATACTGGGATTGGGAATAGGGTCAGGTGCATTTTTCCCTTCAATTTCAGAGGCTGTAAGATTTGATCGTTCTTTATATAAGGTATCTCGTATGAAGATCAAGATGGGAACCTTTGTAAATATTATTGTAATAGATCCTTCAAAAGATAGGGCAGATGAGGCAATTGGAAGGGTCTTTGACATAATAGATAGGCTATGTAGGATACTTAGCAGGTTTGAAAGTGCCACTGAGGTCTTTCAATTAAATAGGGAGGGAAAGATTAAGGGCTGTTGCCCAGAGTTACTTTATACGGTAAAGGGATCCATCTATTTTAGTAGACTTACAAAGGGGGCATTTGATATAACAGTAAAACCTGTGGTGGATCTCTTCAAGGAAAGATATATAAAAGGGGAGGACTTAGATATCCCTGATGCTATTCTCAAAAGGGCATTAGATAAGGTGGGATATAGAAATATAGAGGTAGGAACAGGGGAGATCAGATTCAAAAAGGAGGGTATGGGAATTACCTTAGATGGTATCGCTAAGGGATATATCGTAGACAGAGCATCTGAGGTCTTAAAAAGGGAAGGAATTAAAAACTTTCTTATAAATGCAGGTGGAGATATAAGGGCATCAGGGAAGAATTATAAGAGGGAGGCCTGGAAGATAGCTCTGCAAGATCCTCAAAAGGACTCTAAGTGGCCTGATGTGATTAAGCTAAGTGATGGGGCAATTGCCACATCTGGAAATTATGAGGTGTATTTTGATAAGGAAAGGCTCTTTCATCACATAGTTGATCCTAAAACCGGACTTTCTCCTCTGAGTCTTTCCAGTGTTTCGGTGATTGCACCCACAGTGATGGAGGCAGATGCACTCTCAACAGGTATCTTTGTCATGGGACCAGATAGGGGATTACGATTTATAGAGGGCCTTAGAAGATACCACTGTCTGCTTATTGAAAGGGGAGGCAGAATTCATAGATCCCGAAGCTGGAAGAGCTTTTCCATATAGAAGCCTTTCCATCTCGGATATTAGTGGGATAAGAGTGGAAGGATTAATGGCAGAGATGGGTATTCCATCAAAGTTAAGTAGGATTCTTTCTTTATCTGATTGATCTAAAAGATCCCATTTATTGAGCACCAATATCCTGGGGATAGTATGAAGCCCGAGTCTTTGAAGTATCTTTTCCACTGCCTTTTTATGTATATCCAGATATGGGCTACTGGCATCCAAGACATGTAATAGAAGGTCTGCCTCCTTGAGTTCCTCCAAGGTGGCACTAAATGCCTCTAAGAGGTCTTCAGGAAGATTCCTTATAAATCCGACTGTATCTGTAATTATAGCCTCCTTTTCCGTAGGAAATCTTAACCTCTTGCTCGTTGGATCCAATGTGACAAACAGCTTATCTTCAACCTTTACACAACTCTTTGTTAATGAATTAAGCAGTGTGGATTTACCTGCATTTGTATAACCCACAATGGATATAACAGGCAGATCTCTCTTCTTCCTTAGCCTTCTTCGTTCTCCTCGCTGTCTTCTGATCTCCTTTAACTCTCTTTTTAACCTTGTGATCCTTTCATGTATGGATCTACGATACACCTCAAGCTTTTTCTCTCCAGGCCCCCTTGCACCTATCCCCCCTGATATCCTAGAAAGCTCTGCCCAGCGATGGGTAAGTCTGGGAAGCAGATATTTTAGCTGGGCAAGTTCAACCTGGATCTTGCCCTCTCTGCTTACTGCCCTCTTGGCAAATATATCCAATATAATCTTTGTCCTATCTGTAATCTTAAGATCTGTAGCATCGGTTAAGTTTCTCAGTTGACTCGGGTTTAATTCCCTATCAAATATGATCAGATCAGCACCTTCCTGAAGAGATCTCAAGACCAGCTCGCTTAGCTTTCCCTTACCTATGAAGAATCGGGGATTTATCTGTCTGACCCTCTGGATCATTGTGCCTATCACATGAATATCATTAGAGATAGCAAGCTCTTTAAGCTCCTCTAAGGACTCTTCAACCATCTTAGATGAATTTGTGCTTACACCAACAAGCAGGGCCTTTTCTTTAGATCTGAGTGTAATAGCAGGGTTTCTTCTATTTATCTCATCTTCTAAGTTAGCTATAAATGACTGGAAATCCAGATCAAGTTGTCCGATATCTGGAAGATCAACTACTTCATATCCCTTCCCCTTCTCTGCTGAAGGCAGGATATGGGAATAGGAGATTTTCCCTGGTATCCCATCCTCTTTTACCTGAGCAACTACCATCATATCTAAGCCCAGGAGAATCATATCGGTTATATCCTCCTGGGAGAGGGGCTCATATCGGAGGTGGGTATGCACATATCTCAATCCCCTGAGTCTCTGGGTGCCACCCCTGATTCTTCCAAGTTCAGGAATAAGGATCCTCTGATGATCACCTACTATTACATGGGTTATATCGCCTTTTCTGGAAATGAGAAGACCTATCTGTCTCTTTATCTCCCTTGATAAACGGGAAAGAGTCCTCAAGAGTTCCCTTGTTATAATCTCTGTTGGAGGTATCCTCTTTCTATAGATCTTTTTAAGCTCTTTAATCTGCCTTGCCCTAAGGCCGCATGTCTTACCAAAGACTCTGTCTATACTATACCTCCTCTATTGGAATTCATCGTGAAGGGAGTAATCTCTAAAGCGTGTAAATTCCTTTTCATATATGAGATTGAACTTTCCAGTGTCTCCGTTTCTATGCTTTGCAATGGTGATTTCTGCGATATTCTTTTGATCGGTATTGGGGTTATATACCTCATCCCTATATATAAACATAATTATATCTGCATCCTGTTCAATGGCACCACTCTCTCTTAGGTCTGAAAGCATGGGCCTCTTGTTTCCCCTCTCCTCTACCCTTCTGTTTAGCTGAGAGACTGCAATTACAGGAACATCCATATCCTTAGCGAGTGCCTTTAGTCCTCTGGATATCTCAGATATCTCAATCTGACGGGACTCTGCACTCTTTCTCCCCTGGATCAATTGAAGATAATCAACTATGATAAGAGCAAGATCATTTTTCCGTCTAAGTCTTCTGCACTTGGCCTTGATCTCCAGAACACTCAGTGCAGAGGAGTCATCAATGAATATGGGAAGCTCAGATAGATGGTCTGCTGCTTCGGTGAGCCTTTCCCAATCGCTATGGCTCAGATGGCCTGTCCTTAATTTGGACCCATTAATGCCTGCACACATTCCCAGTAGTCTCATACCAAGCTGTATCTTAGACATCTCAAGGGAAAATATGGCAACTCCCCGCCTTGTCTTATCTGCTGCATGATAGCCAACATTTATTGCAAGGGCAGTCTTTCCCATCCCCGGTCTTCCAGCTATTATAATAAGCTCTCCAGGCTGAAGCCCGGCAGTGTATCTATTGAAGTCTATATAGCCTGTGGGGATTCCTGTAATGAAGCCATCGTGTTCTGCCACACTTTCAAGCTTTTTAAAACTTCTGCTTATCACATCTTTCATAGAGGAAAAATCATCTCTTATCTTTTCTTCTGCTATATTAAATATGCCCTGCTCTGCCATATCCAAGAGCTCTTCAGTCTCATGTAGGCCGTGAAAACAGGAATCGGATATAATGGAGCACTGGTTTATCAACTTTCTTCTTATGGAAAGATCCTTAACAATCCTTGCATAGTGTAACATACCTGCAGAGGTGGATACCGCCTCTACAAGGGATATGAGATACTCCTTACCACCTACCTTATCCAAAAGCTTTTTGCTATCCAGCAATTGACTTAAGGTGATTAGATCAATGGAGTCATCAGAGTGGAAAAGTTCAAGCATAGACTCATATATATACCTATGAGAGTCCCTATAGAAGTCCTCTGGAGATAGGAGATCTATTACATGGTTTATGGCCTCATTATTTATTAATATCCCAGCAAGGATTGCCTGTTCTGCCTCAATATTGTGTGGCGGTAGCTTTAATTGCTCTGATATGTGCTTTACCTTTGCCTTTGGCATAAAATCCGATCTATCTATTTGGGAATTACATCTATCTTGATCATAGCCTGAACCTCTGGATGGAGTCTTATAGGCACATCATAGCTTCCAAGCTGCTTTATGGGCTGTTGAAGCACAATCTTTTTCTTATCTATCTTAATCCCCTCTGCTTTAAGCGCCTTTGATATACTCATTGATGTTACAGATCCATAGAGTTTTTCACCCTCCCCGGCCTTTTGTCTTATAGTAAGGGTAACCTTTTCAATGAGCTCCTTCAATTTAAGCGCCTCATCCTTCTTTTTGATCTTATTTGCCTCAATCTTTCTCTTTTTCATCTCCACCATCTTTATATTTTGAACTGTTGCAGGTAGGGCAAGACCCTTTGGAATCAGATAATTTCTGGCATATCCATCTGAGACTTCCCTCATTTCACCTTCAATTCCAAGACCATCCATATCTTTTACAAGAATTATCTTCATTGATACCTCTCTCCACCTATTTAAAGTATCAAAAATCTTTGACTTATACAAGAGTGCCTACTTTAAAGTAGCTGTTGTAAATGGAAGAAGAGCAGCAATCCTTGCCCTCTTAATGGCAAGGGCAAGCATCCTCTGATGCTTAGCACAGGTCCCAGAGATTCTACTTGGCACAATCTTTCCCCTCTCTGTTATAAAATCATAGAGAATTTCATAATTTTTATAATCGATCTTTAGATTCTTATCAGCACAAAATCTACAATACTTCTTTCTATGAAATGGAAATCTAAATTTCTGGTTCGTTATCATATAAAATACCTCCTATGCTGAACTGTCTTGTGAAAATCTCTTTTTTAACTCTTCCGGATCGGCCTTATCAGAGAGCTTTACCGTCAGGTATCTTAAGATATTTTCATCCAATTTAAATTCCCTTTCCAGATCCTGAACAATTCCTGGTCTTCCGCAGTATTTTACGATTATATAGTATCCCTCTTCAAATCTTCTTATAGGATATGCCAGATCCTTTTTACCCCACTCATCCACATGGATTACAATGCCCTCTAAGGATGTAATCCTATCATTGTATTTTTTTAGGAGTTCCTGATACTGTTCTCCATTGAGATCAGGTCTCAATATATAAAGAGTCTCATAGAATCTCATAATCTCTTCTCCTTTTGGACCTCTTTTTGGCCCCAATCTCTGGAGCAAGGAGCTTAGTATCTCTAATAATAAATAAGATGTA
This sequence comes from uncultured Desulfobacteraceae bacterium, assembly GCA_964440775.1. Classification (GTDB taxonomy): domain Bacteria; phylum Desulfobacterota; class DSM-4660; order Desulfatiglandales; family JALVMZ01; genus CAYTXJ01. The sequence goes on from CAYTXJ010000051.1 coordinate 13,125, forward strand.
TGTCAAGTTTATAATTTATCTTTTCGTGCTTGAAAATATGGTCTCATTATGATAAGGAGCTTTCAAAAAATATTTTGAAAGGAGATCTTAGCTATGGCAGCAAAAATAATAAAGGGAACAGAGATAAGGGATCAGATACTTGCTGAGATAAGGAAAGAGGTGGATGATATAAAAGAAAGACATGGAGTGGTTCCAGGGCTTGTTACAATCTTGGTAGGAGAAAATCCTGCTTCTGTCTCCTATGTGACAGCAAAGATAAGGACAGCTAAGAGCTTGGGATTTAAGGAGGTGCAGGAGAACCTTCCAGAGGATGTATCTGAATCTGACCTATTGGCTATGGTTGAAAGGTATAACAAGGATGATACTATTCATGGCATACTTGTTCAGTTACCCCTTCCCAAGCATATTGATGAAAAGAAGGTCATAAATGCCATTGATCCTGACAAAGATGTGGATGGATTTCATCCTGTAAATGTGGGAAGACTGGTAATTGGTGGAGGTGAGGTAAAATTCCCACCGTGCACACCTGCTGGAATTCAGGAGCTGATTGTCCGCTCTGGTGTTCCCACTGAGGGTGCGGAAGTGGTTGTGGTGGGTAGATCCAATATTGTGGGTAAACCCATTGCCATAATAATGATGCAAAAGGGTGCCAATGCAAATGCAACTGTCACAGTGGTTCATACCAGAACAAAGGATCTTGCTGGCCATTGCAAGAGAGCAGATATATTGATAGTGGCAGCAGGGGTGCCAGGGCTTGTAAAACCTGAATGGATAAAGCCAGGTGCCTGTGTCATTGACGTTGGGGTAAACAGAGTGGGTGAAAAGATAAGTGAAAAGACCGGCAAAAAGATTCCCATTCTTAAAGGTGATGTGGATTTTGATGCCGCAAAGGAAATCGCTGGCTGGATCACACCTGTTCCAGGCGGTGTAGGCCCTATGACAATTACTATGCTCATGAAAAATACTCTAAACTCCCTTAAATATAGACTGGGTATTGCATAAGAAGAGGGTAGAAATCTTAAATTTTAGGATGAGTTGGGGTGTCAGTCGATGGGCACCCCAACGAGTTTAACTTTATT
>CAYTXJ010000052.1:0-13975 GCA_964440775.1 uncultured Desulfobacteraceae bacterium
TTTGACAGTTAGTAGTTAAAAATTTACTGATTTTTGGATTGCACATCTAAATAAAAACCTTTAAAGGGGGTCATTTTTATCTTCCGATAGGGGGTCAAATGTCTTGACAATCAACATTCCTGATTTTTTAATGCGTGCAAACATTGGAGCCTCCTTTTAAGGACACTCCAATAATACATACTATAATCCTAGATGGCAGGAATAAAATGCAAATTTTGTGGCACTACCTTTTTGACATTTTTCAAATAGTGCTCCAGTATTGACGAGGCTTTTGACCCCCCCTCTGCCTCCAGTAACTGTCCAAAAAATGTTAAATGAAATATGATATGTTAATTTGGAAACGAAATACTATTAATTTTTACCCAGGATGAGTAAAATTAGCCCCGAATTTCGCAAGGTTCAAGGAAGATTCTTTCCAATGCTGTCATTGCAAGCGAAGCGAAGCAATCTCCCCCTCCTGCAACCTCCAAACCACGAACCACGACCACGAACTATTCTGAGATTGCTTCATCGCTGAATCTCCTCGCAATAATACACCCTCTTTTTCACTATACAATAACGATGGAAGAGGCCCTCTGAAAACTCTTATTTAGCTTCTAAGGCTTCAGGGTCTAAGGAATTTAGATATCTGTATATGGCTCCATCATATTGATGGGTAAGCTGAAACGCCTTTTTTGCAAGCTCAAACCGCAGCTTCAAACTGGTATAACCCCCACTCTCTTTCATCTCATCTAAGACCTTCTGATAATCTTTAAGATCTACTACCACAGTTACAAATCTATGGTTCTTTGCACCAGCTCTTATAAGTGTGGGGCCACCTATATCTATCTCCTCTACAGCCTCTTCTAAGGTAATCCCTTCCCTTGAGACAGCCCTTTCAAATTGATAGAGATTTACTGCAATAAGGTCTATCCCAACGATCTGATGCTCCTTTAACATCCTTATATGATCCTCTTTATCTCTTATGGCAAGTATTCCACCGTGAATCTTGGGATGAAGGCTCTTAACCCTTCCATCTAAGATCTCTGGAAATCCTGTATACTTAGATATCTCCACCACCTCAACTCCTGCATCCTTTAGTATCTTTGCAGTTCCACCAGTAGAGAGAATCTCCACACCAAATTCCTTAAGTCCCTTTGCAAATTCCACAATTCCACTCTTATCAGTAACACTCAATATGGCCCTCTCTATCTTTCTTTTCATCTTATCTTCCTCCCTCAATAATCTCTCTTATCTCTTCCACAACCCTCTTTACCATATCTATTGAACCTAAAAGATCCCCATCTATCTCTAAGCTATGATCTGCCCCTTCAAAGACAAGCACCCTAAATTCTGCTCTCTTTGAAAGCTCTTTAATATAAGCCCTTTCATAGTGAGGATCTGAGGTGCCAATTACAAAGAGGGATCGCTGAAATGTCTGCCTTAGCTCTTCTCTTAGATGTCTGCTTTTAAAGACCGGGGTAAGCCATATTCCTAATGCATCTTTAAAACGCTGATCCTTGGAGAATAGATATCCCATTACTCTGGTTCCCAAAGACTTACCTATCACCACAAGAGGCGTCTTCCATCTCTCTGACTCAAATAGCTCCTCAAGCCCTAAAAGTATATCTCCAAGTGCCCATTTTCTCTTCTCTTTGGGAGGTGCATTTAAAAAGTCTTCAAATCTTCCATATTCATATTCAAATCTCCATATATCATATCCGAGCGCCATAAGGTATCTTGTGGGATAATAGAGAAGTGGCATATGTGAGGTATATCCCAATCCGGGAAGCAAAATACATACCCCTCTGAATCCCTCTGTGTATCTAAATAGAGTAACAGGAAATACACTATCCTTATATCCCTTAAATTCCCTGTATGATATGGAATGAGTCTGCATGACATCTCCCTTAAAAGAATCTTTGACATGTTCTCTTTTCTTTTATGAAATCATATCCATGTCAGGTATCTTATATGCAATATATCTTATTTTATCATCAAGCCTATTTTTATCTTCCCTTCCTTTTTTTATATTGCTCTCTATCCTTCATCCCTATTTTAAAGACTCATTGAGAAATCGTCTGGGGAATATTTCATCAGATGCCATCTCTAAGATCAGGGGAAAGCCAAGGGTCTGGATACATGCCTCTTCCATTGGAGAGGTAAATGTGGCATATTTTATACTAAAGGAGCTGAGGGCGTATTTACCAGAAAATGTGCCTTTGCTAAGCGTTACTACCCCACATGGAATTAAGAAGGCAAAAGAGCTCTTAGGTAAAGACTATCCCATCATATTTTCACCTCTGGACAATATCATAACCATGACCCATATACTTAACAGGGTAAGACCGGAGCTAATAATATTTATTGAAACAGAGATATGGCCCATATGGGTATATGAGGCAAAGAGAAGGGGGGCCGCAATTATCCTCTTAAATGGAAGGATAAGTGATAGATCATACGGAAGGTACAGATTTCTTAAACCCTTTTTAAGACATATCTTAAAGAGATATGATCTCTTCAGTATGATAGCTGGAGTGGACAGAGACAGAATTGTGGCTCTGGGTGGAGATAGTTCCAAGGCATATATAAATGGAAATGCCAAATTTCAGATTCTGGAACATAGAGAAGTAGATACCTCTTCAGTTGAATATGTGCGATCCAAACTCAAAAATGAAGATAAATTTACAATAGTTGCTGGAAGCACAAGGCCTAAAGAGGAAGAGATAATACTGAAGGCATTTAAGATCTTATATGATAGATATCGTGTCCTTTTGGTGCTTGCTCCCAGACATATTCAAAGAAAGGCAGAGATAGGACAGAAGATAAGGGATATGGGGTTTAATTTTCACCTCTGGTCAAGGCTAAAGGAGGGTGTGGAAAGGCAGAGGATTCATCCCATAATACTTGTAGATACCTTTGGGGATCTATTTAGGTTATATGGAGCTTCTGATGTGGTATTTTGTGGCGCCAGTCTTGTTCCCTTAGGGGGGCAAAACCCCTTAGAGGCCGTTTATTGGAGAAAGCCTGTTCTTTTTGGCCTACATATGGAAGACTTTTCAGATATTGCCCGCATCCTGGTTGAAAGAGGAATTGGAAAGATCGTCAAAGACCATAAAGATATGGCACTCTGTATAGAGGAATTTATAAGATCACCTGAGAAAAAGAGGGAAGTCTTTGATAAAATTGAGGAACTCAGGAAAGAGCAGAGCGGTTCAACCAGAAGGCATGTCATGTGCCTTTTGAAAAATCTAAGGTTTTTTAATAAACTGCACGAATGGACTTGTAAATAGAATATTCTCATATTATATTCTTCTGAGAGCTTTGAAAAATTCAAAGCTCTCAGAAAAAAGCTGTAAATGGAATCTGTCATTGCGAGGGTCTTAAAAAGACCCGAAGCAATCTATAAAAGGTATGAGATTGCTTCGCTCGCAATGACAGGGGTCTGGGGGGTATAACCCCCAGTGTAAAAGGGAGTTATGCAAAGCTCTCTTTTTCAAAAGGAGATTGAGAATGGAGAAGGTAACAATTGAAGGAGTTGAAATTCAGCTTATCCAACCAGATGATATCCCTATGAGATGGGTTGGAAGGGAAGAACTGGTAAATCAGCTCTTAGCTGCATGGCTTGTGCTTGGGGAGGATGATCTACCACTTAATCCCAGGCTCATTGGAAAACCTGGTGTGGGAAAGACCACTCTGGCATATCATGCAGGTAGGGTATTGGGAAGGCCAGTATATCTCTTTCAGGCCACCATGGATACCCGTCCAGAGGATCTTATAATCACACCGGTAATATCTGATCAGGGAAAGATAAAATATATGGCAAGCCCCATAGTATCTGCCATGATTAAGGGAGGGATTGCCGTAATTGATGAAGGAAACAGGATGAGTGAAAAGAGCTGGGCCTCCCTTGCTCCTCTTATGGATAGCCGCAGATATGTGGAATCAGTTGTTGCAGGTATTAAGATAAAGGCACATCCAGAATTCAGGCTCTGTACCACCATGAATGAGGATGCAAGCACATTTGAGCTTCCCGAATATATACACTCCAGACTTCAGCCCCAGATATATATAGATTTTCCAGAAAGGGATGAAGAGCTTTTGATCCTAAAAAACAACCTTCCCTTTGCAGAGGATGAGATCCTGGAATATGTGGTGGACTTTCTTCAGAGTGCCCATGAGGCAGATGAGCCCTATTCTGTAAGGGACGGTATAAATATAGCCAGATATGCACTAAAGAGATTGGCAACCGAACGGAGGAAGATGGATCAGGAGGAGCGATTTAGAAGGAGTATAGAGTATCTAAAAGAGGCCGCAGCGATGATACTGGACAGAGAAGCAGCTCGGTATTTCAGTGAGGTAGTGGATGAATATCAGCTTGAAGAATAAAGAGGGGGGTTCTGAACCCATTCAGTGGGGAAATACCCGATTTTTCCCTGTATTACATGGCAAGATGGAGTTTGCCATATCACTTAGGAAAGAATTTGAAAACTTCCGGCCTGATTGTATTGCTGTTGAATTTCCTTCTACCCTTAAGGATAGGATAATTCAGGCGGTAAAGAGACTTCCCCTCCTTTCAGTTGTCCATTACCAGGAAGATGATGGACTATTCACATATCTTCTGATTGAACCCACTGATCCCTTAGTAGAGGCAATAAGGCTTGGACTTGAAAATAATATACCTGTGCACTTCATTGATAGGGATACTGAAGGATATCCTCTCTATTTTGAATCCGCTCCAGATCCCTATGTTATTAATAAGATAGGCTATTACAGATTCTGTAGATTATATATAGAAAATGCTCCAGAAACATTTCACGATATTCAGGACATCCTAAGGGAAAAGACAATGGCCTATCATCTTCAGCAGTTAAATAGAGGATACCACAGAGTGCTCTGGGTGGGAGGGATTTCTCATGTAAAGGGGATATTGGAAAATCTAAACTCACCCCAGACCCAGGTTATAGGGAAGGTATCCAGAAAGGGGGTAAATATTGCGCATCTTCATGAAGAAAGCAGCAGAGAGATCATGTCAGAGATGCCTTATCTGGCTGTTAAATATGAGCTTTTCAGACAGGGTAAAGAGGAGGTCCCAGATAGGTTAAAAATAAATGCACAACTTATAGATAAGGCATGTCAGATCCACAAAAAGAAGAATAAGGAAGAGGTCAGCTCAAGGCAGCTAAAGATCCTGTTTCGTTTTGCAAGGAACTATGCACTAATCACTGGAGCACTTACCCCTAATTTTTATCAATTACTTATTGCCTCAAGGGGTGCGGTTGATGACAACTTTGCATATGAGGTATGGGAACTTGGGAGTCATTATGTATGGCAGAGTAATGATCCAGGGCTTTCTGTGCTAAGGCTTGAAGGAGAAGACCTCTTTTTAGATCAGAAAAGAATCAGATTTCATCGTCAATTTAAGATATTTAGAAGAAGATTGGTCCCTGTTCCTATTAAAAAGCTCCGGGTAAGCAGGGAAGAGCAGAGGGAGTGGAAGAAGAGATTTAAAGGGATACATATATGTTCATACCCTCCTGAAGATGTGGTAGTGGAAGGATATGGAAGATATTTACAGAAAAAGGCCATTGAGATCAAAGCAGAAGAAAATCTTAGGATAGTTCCCTTTATCTCCTCAATGTTAGATGGATTGGATATCAGAGAGACACTTAGGAAATGGTATAAGGGAGAGATATATGTAAAGGAAAAGATGCCTCTCAGAGGTAAGGTGGGATCGGTGGTAATAATCTTTGACCCTGACCTTCCGGATAAGGAAGGAAAGGAAAAATTTCCCTGGAAGGTAACATGGCTTGGAGAACACCAACAGGAATCAGACATGTCATTTTATAGCACCCCTGCAGGTGAGGTGATGGTAGGACCTGGAATTAGCAGGTGTATCTATGGTGGTTTTATGCTCACATACCCGCCCCTTAGGGTCTATGATATATGGAGAGATCCCTATTTTGATATGGCACGTAATAAGCCAGAGAGACTACTGATGGCAGCTCTGGACTATAGCCCTGAAAAAAATGTAGTATATGTGGCACCTACCCCCCCTTCAGGCCGGTGCCAGAGCTTTGCCACAAGGCTTGGGAAAAAGATATTATATATGCCCGTAGGAATATTTTCTCCGATTAAACTCAAAAAGATAAGACAATTCCATGTCTTAGATGGGCATCATGTAAGAAGATACGCCAGATGGTTTATCTCTTAGCTTTTCTTTTGAGGTATTACCATGGTAAAGGTGGTGCCTTTTCCGGGACTGCTTTTAAAAGTTAGTTTCCCATTGTGTTCCTTTACTATCTTATTAGTTACAGAGAGTCCCAGTCCAGTTCCCTTATATCCCTTTGTGGTAAAGAATTCCTCAAAGAGTCTATCTTGAACCTCCTCATCCATACCTATGCCATTATCAATTATATCAAACCTTACTCCGCCATTTTCTGGCTCTGTCCTTATCGTCACCATACACTTTCCCCTTGTGATTCCCTCTAAGGTGCAGGCGTCAATGGCGTTGCTTATGAGATTCAGAAGACATCGGTGTATCCCTACCGGATCCAACATAATCTCCCTTACCTTATCGGAGAGCTGGCATCTGATCTCTACATTGGATACCTCTGCCCTGCCTTTAAGGAGGTTAATAACTTCCAAAACCAGCTGATTTGGATCCACCTTCTTATACTGTAGCTTCCGGTCCCTGGAATAAAAAAGCATATCAAGCACAACAGTGGTGATATGATCAATATTCTTTTCCACCATCTTCCATCCCTTGGATACCAGCTCCATATCCTTCTTATTCATGCCCGAATTGATAACATATGCTCCACCTTTTAGGCCATTTAGTATATTCTTTATGTAGTGTGCAAGCCCAGATACTGTCTTTCCAATGGCTGCCATCCTCTGGGCTTCTTCCTTTTCTTTTTGAAGCCTTAAAAGTTCCCTGAGATCCTGAATAAATACCACACTTCCTGCCTTTTTCCCTCTCTGATAAAGCAATGTGCCATTTAATCTTACGGGTATGGGCTCTTTCCTCCTATTTAGCATTTCCGCTTCCATATTGATTATCTTTCCCACAGGGCCATGATCTGTGCCGTAGAATGCATTCACTATCCTTTTAGACATCTCCTCAGTAAGCATATCCGTAAAACTCATCTTTCCAATTATCTCATCTGGTCTATATCCCAAAGTCTTCTCAGCAGATTCATTAAATATTACAATCTTTCCTTTTCTATCTGTTGCAATAATTCCATCAATGGAATTCTGTATGAGATTTCTGGAAAATGCCTCTCTTCTTTTGAGCTCCTTGGTCATACGGACCCTTTCAGTGAGATCCTGATATGTGACAATAGCTCCCTGGATCCTTTCCTTTTCGTCTTTAATAGGTGCCGCATTAAAATAGAGATATATACCTCCATCTCCAAGATGGGGGAAAAAGTATTCTGCCTCATATGCCCCCTCAACTAAGGGCGATTCTCTAAGTTTCATATCTTTATAGAGCCTTTTCATGCACTCAGTGTCTTTTTCCATAACCAAGTCTGCCAACAGCGGCCTTTTATAAGGATAAAAGGGCATCCAATGATTATCCGTTCCGATCATCTCTTCATTCTTATAACCTGTAAGCTGTTCACATGCTCTGTTCCAAAAGGTTACCTTATGATCCCTATTTAATACAAACATGGGAATAGGGGTTCCATATATGATGCCTTCCGCATATCGTTTCTGTCTCAGTGCCTCTTCCTTTGCTATTATAAGCTCTTTTGTGCGCTCCTCTACCTCTCTTTCCAGCCTCTGTGAATAATTCTTCCTATACTCTTCAAGCCTCCTATTGATCCTTATATCCCTAAGAATTGCCTGGAATATATCCTCTTTTTCCATATATATTATATTGGCCTCTATAGGCATACCTTCTCTTCCTCTGCCTGAAAGCTCTAATTCAACTTTTACACTTCGTAGAAGTTTTAGATCACTTAGATGATCTTTAAAGATCTTTTGACTCACTCCAGAGGAGAGCTCATACATACGCATTCTCAATATCTCGCTCTTTCTATATCCGAGCATATTCAGCAATGAAAGATTGCAATCTATTATCTCCCCCTTTCCATTAAATATCACTATTCCATCCATTGCGTTCTCAAATAGACTTCTATATCTCTTCTGCGAGCTCTCCACCTCCCTCTCTATCCTCTTTCTCTTTGTGATGTTGTTCAGGGTCAGAAGATACCTCTTGTTGCCTGTATCATCATGGATGATGTTAAATCGCAATTCATAAAAGATCTCCCTACCATCTCTCTTAAGTCTTAATTCATGAGTCTTCGGCCTTTTGAAGGAGATAAATGGGCAAAAGCTTTCCCAACAAGGAATAGGCCTTCCAAATATAACCTCATGGCATCTTTTACCAATAATTTCTTCCTCTTCTTTCCCCCATTCTCTTAAAAAGGTTCGATTCACACTTTCAATAACATAGTCACTGTTAATTACAAGGAGTGATTCTGGAAGGGAATGGATCAACTGATTTACATAGATCTTCTCTGATTCTATCTTCCTTTCCATATCTATCAATCTTTCCAGATATCTCTGGCTCAGGTCTACGGTATCCCTAAGAAGTCTATTGATATTATTAAATCTTTCTCTTTGCTGAAGGTGGGTCAAAAGCCTATCCCTTCCAACAAGGAGTATATTCCAAAAGATATCTGAAAGAGAAAAATCCATAAGATATATACCCTCTGGTTTATCCCGTTCTATCTGGAAATAGAGGGACTCATCCCCTCTTAGATCCATTATGAGCTTAAGCCCTTCTAGATTAAGTGCCTTTCTAAAATCCCTGAATATCTTTATGGAGTCCCTATCTTCTCTGATATCTTCACTTATCAGAGCCACCACATTTAGACCCATCTTCTGAAATATGGGAGAGGATCTAATTATCTCATCTTCCATACCCTTTCTACATACTATGGCCACATTTATAGACTTCATGGTTGTCCTATTATCTCCTTTATCATCTCTATTAATCTATCTGGATCTATGGGTTTTTCAATATACCCTTCAGGACGAAGTTCCTTCCCTTCTTTTTGCCTAACCCCACTTTTAAAAAAGTGTTTAAGATCAATTCCTGTCTCTCCAGCCACCCCTGTTACCATAATTACAGGTATATCCTTAAATTCATCCATTCTCTTTATGTCTCTAAAGAATCCTAAGCCACTTTTAACAGGCATCATCAGGTCAAGCAGGATCAGATCAGGTCTTGTCTCTTTGAGAACCTCTAAACCCTCCTTCCCATTATTTGCCTGATAAGTGTCATATCCATTATCACTCAGGATCGTGTCCAAAAAGAGTATAACATCAGGGTCATCATCAATTATCAATATCTTCTTTGGCATATTAATCACCCCTTCAAATCTTTTTTTATTTTACATTAAATATAGTAAAAATTCCATAAAAAATAATGCCTTCTTGGATATTGGTTATCCGCTTTACAATTTAAACTTGAATTGTGAACTTAAGAATCATATCTTAATAGATAGATTCACCTTAAAGAGAGGTAAAAGATGGCACAGATTGATGCATTCTTTAAACTCATGCATGAACAGGGTGCATCTGATCTTCATCTCGTCTCTGGTCAGCAACCAGTTCTAAGAATCAGGGGTGATCTGGAGAGGGTAAAATATAAGGTGCTTGAAAATGACGATCTTAAGGCCATGTTATATGAGATAACTCCTGAGCCCAAGATAAAGGAATTTGAAGAGACAGGAGATGTGGACTTTGCATACGAGATTCCTGGGCTTGGAAGATATAGGGCCAATTTTTTCCTTCAAAAAAACGGTATTGGTGCGGTATTTCGTCAGATTCCATCCGAGATCCTCACCTGTGAACAACTGGGACTTCCTCCTGTAATTAAACGCTTAGCCCATCTTCCACGAGGCTTAGTAGTGGTCACTGGCCCAACCGGAAGTGGAAAAAGCACAACCCTTGCTGCTATAATTGATGAGGCTAATAATACCAGAAAGGATCATATCCTTACCATTGAAGATCCCATTGAATTTGTGCATCAGAGTAAAAAGGCAGTGGTAAATCACAGGGAGGTAGGCACCCACACCCGCTCCTTTGCAGCGGCACTAAGAGGTGCCCTCAGAGAAGACCCTGATATCATCATGGTAGGTGAGATGAGGGATCTGGAAACCATTGCCCTTGCAATTGAGGCCTCAGCAACTGGTCATCTGGTCTTTGGAACCCTTCATACCACAAGTGCAGCTAAGACAGTGGACAGGATCATTGAGGTATTTCCTGTTAATCAGCAGGAGCAGATAAGAAACACGCTGGCAGATGGAATCAGAGCGGTTATAGCGCAGGCCCTATTTAAGAGGATAGATAAGAAAGGCAGGGTGGCAGCGTTGGAGATCATGATAGCCACTCCTGCAATCAGAAATCTTATAAGGGAGGGGAAGACATTTCAGATTCCGTCTATGATCCAGACAGGTAAAAAGTATGGGATGCAGACCCTGGATGATGCCATATGGGATCTCCTACAAAAAGGAATCATTAGCCCTGATGAGGCATATAATAAGGCAAATGATAAGGGGAGATTCAGGCCCTATCTTAAAAATCCTCCTACAGATTTTACAGAGGTATAGATTATTAAATAAAAGGGATAAGATATGAGAAAACAACAGATTGATCTTATACTTTCAAGAATGTTGGGGGCCTATGACAATGTATCGGATCTAAATATCACTGTGGGAAAGCCATTTCAGGTGGAAGCTTCGGGGCAGTTAAAACCCGTTGATCTAAAACCCCCCATACCCGCCCTTACCCCTTTTCAGACCGAGATATTTGCCCTTAATCTTATAAATAACGACAGAAGACTCATAAAGACACTGCTTAAAGAGGGCTCCTGCGACTGCTCCTATCAGCTGGCCGGAAAGGCGAGATTCAGAGTAAATGTCTTCTCGCAGAAAGGCTGTTATTCCATAGTTATGAGGCAGCTTGCCACTAAGATACCCACCATAAGGGATCTAAATCTTCCAGAGGCATTTGTGAAGATGGCAGAGGAGAAAAACGGAATAATCCTTGTTACTGGCGCAACAGGCAGCGGAAAATCCACCTCACTTGCTGCTGTCTTAAATGAGATAAATGAGAAAAAGGCCGTGCATGTCATAACCTTAGAAGATCCTGTAGAATTTGTCCATCCCCAGAAAAGGGCCACCTTCAATCAGAGGGAGCTGGGAATGGACTTTGACTCCTTTGCCTCTGGACTCAGGGCAGCACTTAGACAGGCGCCCAAGGTGATACTGGTTGGAGAGATGAGGGATAGGGAGACAGTGGAGATAGGTCTTTCAGCTGCAGAGACAGGGCATCTGGTATTTAGCACACTTCATACCGTTGATGCAGGCCAGACCATAAACAGGATATTGGGTATGTTTCCCCAAGAGGAAGAAAAGCAGATAAGGATAAGACTTGCTGATACCATAAGATGGATCGTGTGTCAGAGACTGCTCCCTAAGGTAGGTGGTGGAAGGGTGGCCGCCTTTGAGATAATGGGGAGCAATTTAAGGATAAAGGATGTGATACTGAATGGAGAATCTGAGGGGAAGACCTTTTATGAGATCATTGAACAGGGAAGGGCATTTGGTATGATGACCTTTGATCAATGTATCGCAGAGCTATATGAAAAGGGGCTTATTACAGAAGAGACCGCTATGGCCTATGCATCCAGAAAGTCTGTAATGGGAAGGGCAATTGATGCCATAAAGGCAAAGAGAGGAGAGAAGACCACAACTATTGAGGGACTTACCATAGACAGGGACTATGGAAGGAGTAAGGAGTAGAGAATATGCTTATAGCGTGTTCACAATGCGAGTCTAAATTCAATGTGCCAGATGAAAAGATCCCTAAGGGGAAAAAGATAAAGGTCATATGTCCTAAGTGTAGGAATCCTATAATTATTGGAGGGGAGATCAGGGAAGAAAAGGCCACTCCTCCACCTGAACCTACAGAAAAGAAGGAAGAGTGGGAAGAGGAGGGGTATGGCTATGAAGAATACACTGAAGATAGTCAATTGGGATTCTTTGAAGGGGATGCAAAGCTTGCCCTGGTCTTAGTGGATGATGGCCAGATAGAGGATCTTATAAGGCCAGTGGTTGAAGAGATGGGATACAGGTTTATCACCTCTCCTGATAAGAGGGATGCCATCGGAAAGATGAGATTTCATCACTTTGACATTATCATCTTAAAGGATGGGTATGACGGTAAGTCCATTGAAGAGAGCCCCATATTGCGATACATTAATACCCTTTCCATGTCTGTGCGTAGAAAGATGTTCTTGGCTCTCATAAGTGACAGATTTAAGACTATGGACAATATGATGGCATTTGCCATGAGTGCCAATGTGGTAATAAACAGTGCTGATATTTCTCAGATAAAACATATACTAAATAAGGCAATAGAGGAGAATGAAAGGTTTTATAAGGTATTTAAAGAGCTTCTTGTGGAGACAGGAAAAGAGTGATATGAGATCTAAGGAGCTTTTAAAGGTTCGGGTTGAATCATGCATAGGGACCTTAGTGGAGGTGCATGAAAGCCTTAAGAGATACTATGGAGATATAGATTTTCTAAAACAATTTGAGACACTTAGAGATGAATTGCACAGAATTGATCTGAGCAGAATCTCAGAGCGTGATGTGGAGCTGGTTGAGCGGGCAACAAATGCGCTTCTTGGTGAATTCAGGCCTATCTTTAAAAAGGCAGGCAGAGGAATTATAGAACAGGGCTATCTCCACTGATTCAGGGATAGGCCAGATGAGGATATCTCAGAGTCTAATATCCTAAATTCCCTTAGATCTGAAAATTCAGAATTCCACCTTTCTTTCAATATCTCAATATCATCTCTATTTCCCAATGCCCATACACATCCACCTCCTCCAGCACCTGCAAAGCGGGCTCCACAGCCTGCACCTTCTGCCATATCTATCATCTTCTGAGTAAGTGGGGTAAAGGCATCAGGAGTTATCTTTCTCCTTAACTTTACCTCCTCTCTTAGCAATCTGGAGGCCCTATTCCAGTCCTTATCTTTGAGAGCATCAGCCATAATCCAAACGATCTCATTTGCCTTTATCCAATCATTTGCTGTCTTTCCGCTCAGAAAATCCTCAATCCATCCTCTATTTATCTCAGAGGAAGAATGGCTCAGCCCACTATATGCCACTACGATATGTCCTTTCATCTCACTCTGTGCATCTTCAATTAATCTGATTCTCCTATAAGGTGATAGGGGATCTCCATAGGACCATATCCACTGATTCACACCCCCATATAGGGCTGCTGCATGGTCCTGCATACCACAAAAGCCTCCCATTACGGAGTCCTCAATCTGATAGGCAAGATGAAGAATCCTCTCTCTATCAGGCAAAATACCTCTTAAGAGTTCCTCTACCTTCCAGAGAGCACCCAGCAAGGCAATAAGGGCTGAGCTTGAACCTCCAAGGCCTGATCTTGGAGGAGAGGAAGATAGGATCTCCACCTCTAATCCAGTGAGATTAAAATGCCTTATGGCACATAGATAGATTGAAAAGGGGTTTTTAAAAGATATCTCCTCTAAGCTAACTTCAATGGACTCTTCAAATCCCTTTGAACCTATCTTAATCATTCCATCTTTATAGGGCAAGAGCCTTACAGTGGTCCTAAGACTGAGTGTCATATTTATGGTAGTGGGGCTTAGCCTTTCCAAAGGGATTGCCATTGCCTTTATATCCACAGTGCCACCAATGTCAATTCTACACGGTGCTGATGCTGATATAGGATATTTTTGGAGTAGCTCCTTAATGGACAGGGGGGATCTGCGCTCCATGTATTATTAAGTATTATAATTTTGGATTATTAGTAAAGAGGCTTTTTAATATTGATTTTAAGGTTGTAAATTAAATATCTTATGGCTAAAGTAATGTCTTTAAATGAGAGCTTTGAATTTTTCAAAGCTCTCAGAAAAAAGCTGTAAATGGAATCTGTC
>CAYTXJ010000053.1:0-13692 GCA_964440775.1 uncultured Desulfobacteraceae bacterium
GGGTTATTTAAAGTTAATTTTTGGGGGTCTGGTCTCCGACCCGGAAGGTCTCCGACCCAGAGGGTCATCCGACCCGGAGGGGGGTGTAACCCCCAGTGTAAAAAGAGGTTATGCAAAACTCTCTATTTGTATGTTACAGTAATAGGGTAGAGCTTTTAACTGAAAAATTTTTAGATGTAATAAAGGAACCGCTTTCATCTCCCTTTATTCCAGAGATAGTGGTGGTTCAGAGCCAAGGGATGAAACAGTTTCTCACCTTAGAGATTGCCAAGGGTCTTGGGATATGTGCAAATATCAGGTTTTTATTTCCTAATGATCTACTATCTGAACTCTTTTTAATTGTCTTAAAAGAGACATTTGATAGCAGGTCCTTTGATGTTCAGATTATGAGCTGGGCTATCATGGATATACTAAAATCAAAAATTAACGATAGCAATTTTAAAGAGATAAGAAGTTATCTTGGAAGTGATGAAGATGAATTCAAGCTCTTTCAACTTGCACATCAACTTGCCTATGTGTTCGACAGATATATTCTCTTTAGGATTCAGATGCTAAAGGATTGGGAAAGAAGAAAGGACAATAACTGGCAGGCAATAACCTGGAGGGAGCTAAGAAGCAGAATAGGTTCAAGTCCTCTTTCAGATATTGGCCTAAGATTCTTAAATGTCTTAAAGACAGGAAATTCACTAAGAGAGGATTTTCCTCAGAGGATCATACTCTTTGGAATATCATATCTTCCGGAGTTTCACTTAGAGATACTTAAAGCGGTTTCCAGATATACCGATGTGTATCTCTTTTTTATGAATCCTTGTAAGGAATTCTGGGTGGATGCAGATAAGGATTCAACCAATCCACTCCTTTTTTCCTTTGGAGCGCAAGGAGCCAATTTTTTGAACAGGGTGGTTGAATCTGAATACATTGATCTTTCAGAGTTTCAGGAAATTAAAGAGGATTCCCTTCTTCATATGATTCAGTCTGATATATTGCATATGAAAGACAGAGGTAAAGACAGTCAAAAGACCAGGATATCAAGAGACGACAATTCAGTTCAGATACATTGCTGCCATAGTCGCATGCGAGAGATGGAGGTGCTTCAGGATCAACTTTTGAAAATAATTGAACAGGAGAAGGTATCTCCTGAAGAGATAATTGTTATGATGCCAGAGATAGAACCTTATATCCCCTATATACTATCTGTGTTTAATCTACCAGAAGAGGATCCAAGATACATCTCATACAGGATAAGTGATAGAGACATGACAAGAGAAAATCCTTTGTGTGAGCCATTTTTTCAGATCTTAGATCTCCCAGAGGGTAGATTTACCGCTTCAGAGGTGGTGCAGATTCTCTTCTCCCCTTACATAATGAATAAGTTTGAAATCTCTGAGCCTGATCTTGAGATAATTAAGTGGTGGATTCAAAAGACAGGTATAAGGTGGGCAATGAAGGGGGAGGATAAAGAAGCACACGGAGTTCATCCAAGTGAAGAACACACCTGGAGCTTTGGTATTAAGAGACTTCTTCTCGGATATGCCATTTTGGGTGAAGGAAGGCGTTTTTTTAAGGATATCCTTCCCTATGATCATATAGAAGGGGAACTTGCTGAGCTACTTGGTAGGTTTCTTGAATTTTTATTCACCCTGTATGATATATACAGGAAATTACACAGTAGAATGGATCTTAAGGGATGGGCAGATTTTTTAAATGATGTAATTGAGAGGATGTTTTTAAAAGATGAAGAGACCTCTTTCTATATTCAACAGCTGCGAAAGATAATGGAGTTTCTATATGAGGCAGGTGAGCGCTCAAATTTTAGATACAAAGTGGGATTTCGAACCATCAGATATTACCTAAGGGGGTTAATGAGCAGGGAGAGATCTACAGGAAGATTCCTTACAGAGGGAGTCACATTCTGCTCCATGCTTCCTATGAGAAGTGTTCCCTTTAAGGTGGTCTGCATTCTGGGTATGAATGGAGATTCATATCCAAGACAGGAAAGGACATTAGGTTTTGACCTCATGCAAAAGGATCCAAAGAGAGGGGATCCTTCAAAGAGACAGGATGACAGATACCTATTTTTAGAAGCAATACTGTCTGCGAGAAAGAGGCTGCATGTCAGCTATGTGGGAAGGGATATAAGAGATAATACTCCTGTTCCTCCTTCTGTGCTTGTAAGTGAGCTTATGGACTATATTCAGGATAGCTTTCTTATGGAAGATGGGAGTGACATACTGGATCATATAGTTTTGGAACACAGGATGCATGGATTTAGCAAGGAATATTTCAAAGGAGACGGGAGACTTTTTAGCTATAATGAGGACTACTTTAAGGCCGCAAAGGCATCCTTCAAGGTTAAAGATAATAAAGATTCCTTTATTTCCGCCTTGAAAGAAGCTCCAGAAGAATTTAAGAGGATAAGTATAAGGGATTTTGTGAGATTTTTTAAAAATCCTTCAAGGTTCCTTTTAAATAGAAGGCTATTTATGGAGCTTGAAATTCCCTATCTTAAGGTGGAAGACAGAGAGCCCTTTTCCTTAGATTCATACAAAGAGGCAGTTATAGGATACAGGGTCTTAGAAGAGCTTCTGGAAGGGGAATCATTAAAGGAGATCAGAAGAAGGTTAATGGTAGATCCAGACCTCCCCCAGGGAGCGGTAAGATCCGTTATGATAGATGAAATCATAAGAGATGCTCTAAACCTCTATATGGAATTAAAGAAGGTTATAGGAGATGATAAGGCTGTTAAGATTAGTGTGGATTTGGAGATAGAAGACTTTAAGTTAGAAGATGAAATAGAGAATATGTTTTTAAACAAGGGACATCTGAGATACAAGATCTCTCATATACATCCAAAGGATTATCTGGATGCGTGGATTAGGCATATCTTGATCTGCGCCAATGGAAATCCAATTCCCACATACATTGTGGGAAGGGAAAAGAAAAAAGATAAAAGGTATAGGATAGTTAAAATACAGAGACTTAGAGATGCAAAAGAGATACTTAAAGATCTCCTCCAGATATACTGGTTAGGACTTAAAAGGCCCATACACTTTTTCCCTGAAAGCTCATATAAGTATATGGAATCATACTTGAAATATGGGGATCATAAAAAAGCTCTTGAATCTGCCAAAAAGATCTGGGAGGGAAATCCTCCTTATAAAAGGGGAGAGAAGGAAGATCCATATATAAGACTCTGCTTTAAGGGAAGAGATCCCTTTGATAAGGAATTTTTTGAGTTATCCAGAATCATATATGAATCCCTATTTAGGTGTATAGAGAACGGGAATGTATAAAAAGATAGAAGACCCTTGCTTTAACATTCCACTTGAAGGCCAGATTCTGCTTGAGGCAAATGCAGGATGTGGAAAGACATATATGCTTACGAACCTCTTTTTGAGGTTTATTATAGAAAAGGGATTGAGTGTTTCCCAGATCCTCTCCCTTACCTATACCGAATCAGCTACTCAGGAGCTAAAAGAGCGAATAAGGGATAGAATAAGGTTTGCACACAGGGTGTTTAGTGGGAAGACAGAGGATCCCATTATTTCCACTTTCATGGATAGAGTAGATGTAGCTGAAGTAAAGGATAGGCTTGAGGAGGCATTAAGAGAACTTGACAAGGCATCAATACATACCATTCACGGCTTTTGCTATAGGGTCCTTCGTGAACTTGCCTTTTATTCTGGCCTTCCTTTTGAGCTCGAACCTATAACTGATGAGACCCATTATAGGAAAGAGCTCTTGGAGGACTTCTGGAGGAATTCAGTATGCACTGAAGATGAGATATTAGTCAGACTTTTTTTAAAAAGTGGTGGAATAGAGCGCCTGTGGAGGGTCCTGAACTTAACTTTTGCAAGATTAGATCCTAAAATCTTAACCATTGGTATGAGTATAGACTATGGCGAAAAGATAGAGGAATTTAGAGAAAAGTTTAGGATATTTCTGGATCTCTTAGATAAACATATGAGTGATCTTGAAAAGTTATTGGAGTATCTAAAGGAGATGAATAAGAGGAGCTTTTCAAAGGAAAAGGTAGATGAGATTCTAAAAGCATTTCAGTTGGCTAAAAAGATAGGGGTTCCAGATCCTTTTATATTTTTAAATTACAGATCCCAGATCAGAAAGATCTCTGAGGCAGGATCCCATCCCCTGTTTTCCATTGTAGGTGAATTATTGAGCCTCTCAGAAGAGATTGAGGAGTTATTTCGCTATAGGGTTCAGCAGATGGAATCGTGGCTGATTGAAAGCTCCTCTTCAATACTAAGAGAGAAGAAGTTAAAGGAAGGCAGGATCTATTTTGACGACATGCTTATACTCTTATACGAATCTCTCAAAGGAGAGGGCGGGGCTCGGCTTTCTGAGAAGATAAGGGAAGACTACAAGGTGGCCTTGGTAGATGAATTTCAGGACACAGACCCTATTCAGTATTCTATCTTAAAGAGTATCTATTATCCTAATGGAACCATTGTCTTTATAGGAGATCCAAAACAGTCCATATATGGTTTCAGGGGAGCGGATATATTTTCATATATCAAGGCCGTTAGCGAGGTCAAAGAGAGGTATCTTCTGATTCAGAACTGGAGATCAGAAAAAGGGATTCTTTCTGCTGTAAATAGCCTTTTTTCATTAAAAAGAACCCCTTTTCTGATTGATGAGATAGGATATGAGCCTTCTCAGAGTGCAGAGGAGAGATCTTCTGCCTCTCTACTTTTAGATGGAAGGAGGGAAGAGGGGATCAAAATATTTCTTATAAAAGATGGAGGTAAAAAGGGGCTTAGCAAGTATAAGGCGGGCAGATACATATCTGAGGTAATGGCAGGTAAGATTGCTCAACTTCTTAGGCTTTCTAAGGATGGTAAGGCAGTCTTGGGAGATAGGCCACTTAGACCAGGGGATATTGCTGTGCTGGTTAGGAAAAACTCACAGGCAAGGCTCTTTAAGGAGGCACTTTCTTCCTTAAACATTCCCTCTGTGATCTATAGCACTGAGGATCTTTTTCAGACCCAGGAGGCAGAAGAGCTCCTCTGGATCCTTCATGCCGTCTTTGAACCCCATAGCCGTTATTCCATCTTAAGGGCGCTTGGATCTGAGATTATGGGATTTAGGGCAGAAGAGATCAACTCCATTATAGAGGATGAAGTGAGGTGGGAGGAGGAGATACTCAGGTTTGAAAAATATCACATGCTTCTGAACCGTGACGGCCTGATGAGAATGTTCAGGACACTTATGAAGGAGATGGGAACTCTCGAAAGACTCCTTTCTCTTCCAGATGGAAAGAGGCGGATTACAGACCTTTTTCAGCTTTTGGAGATGGTGTTTGAAAGCAGCATTCAGAGAGGGCTTAGGGGGAAGGAGATACTCAGGTGGTTGCAGGATAGGATAAAAGGTGGGCAGATTGGGGAGGAAGAGCAGGAAATCAGGCTTGAAACTGATGAAGAGGCTGTAAAGGTGATTACCATACACAGAAGCAAAGGCCTTGAATTTCCCATTGTGTTTATTCCATTTGTTTGGGATCAGCCTCTAAGGGAAAGAGAAGGGCCTATTATTGTAAGAGGAAAAGAGGAGACCATAATTGATCTTGGCTCTCTGGAAATTAATTCAAACAAAAATTCAGAAAGGGTTCAGACCCTCTCAGAAGAGCTGAGGCTTCTTTATGTGGCAATTACAAGGGCAAAAAACCTCTGCTATCTTGCATGGGGAAGGATAAGCGGGGTCGAATCTTCTCCTTTTACATATCTCTTAAAAGATAAAGAGGAGCCCTCTTTTGATCAGCCTGAAAGAGCCTTGAAAAAGCTGATTCAAAGCTCTAATGGAAGCATTGAGCTTATACCTGATAAAGAGATCGAGAGACTATCTGGAGTTAAACCCATTGAAGAAGAGGAGGCAGAGGAGCTTGAATTCAGTGATTTTAAAGGAAAGATCCAAAACGCCTGGCACATAAATAGCTTTTCAAGCCTTTCTGGCAGAAGAGCAAAGCAAGATGAAAGGGATAGGGATGAAGATGTCCTGGTCTCAGAGCTCCCTGAAGAGGAGGAGGTATCCATATTTACATTTCCAAGGGGAGCAGAGTGCGGAATTATGATACATGAGATCATGGAAGAGCTTAATTTTCAGGCAGAAAAAGGGGAGGTTGAAGGTCTTGTAAGGGATAAGATTCAGAGATATGGATATGAGGAAAAGTGGGTATCTCCACTTGTTGAGACAATCTGCAGTACCCTTGAGATCCCTTTAATGTTTCTGAAGGATCGGTTTTGTCTAAGAGACATTCCACCACAAAATCGCATAAATGAGATGGAATTTATATATCCCATAAGGAAGATTAAAAAAGAGGATTTCATTGAGCTATTGGGAGTGGAGATAGATAGTTTAGAGGGAAGAAGACTCACATTTTCACCTACCTATGGATTCATGAAAGGATTTATTGACTTAGTATTTGAATATAATGGAAGGTTCTATCTTGTGGACTGGAAGAGCAACTATTTAGGGCCTGAAAGGAGCTATTATGGGGAAAGATACCTTAAAAAAGAGATGTCTCAATCATTATATCACCTTCAGTATCACATCTACTGGGTTTCCCTTTATCTCTTTTTAAGATCAAGGCTTCCTGAATTTGACTATGAGACACACATGGGATGTATCTATTACATATTTTTGAGGGGTGTGGGAAGGGAAGATCCATTGAAGTATGGTATCTTTATGGATAGACCCAAAAAAGAGGTTATACATAGGCTATGCAAGAGGATAGTGGATTACTAAAAGATATATTTAGCCCTATAGACCTACACTTTGCCTCCTTTATGGAAGAGCTTTCAGGAAGAAAGGATCTAAACCTCTTTCTTGCTTCAGCCATCTTAAGCTGTCTTAACAGGGAAGGGCATATATGTATAGATCTTGGCCAGCTTGAAGGACAAAGGTTTCCCTTAGATCAGGAATCCCCTTCAATTACCTGCCCAAGACTCAGAGATTGGATTAAATCCCTTAAGGGATCAGATGTGGTGGGTGAGCCTGGTGAGTTTAAACCCCTTGTGTTGGATCAGAATCAGAGACTGTATCTCTATAGATATTGGAGATATGAACAGGGGCTTGTGGAATACCTTAAAGGGCGAGCAAAAGGAGTAAAAGATATAGATAGGATTCAAAGGCTAAAAGAGAGTGTCAAAAGACTGTTTCCACAGAGAAGCAAAGATAGTATTGATTGGCAGGTAATTGGATGTATTGTTGCATTTTTAAAGAGATTCTGTGTGATAACCGGTGGGCCAGGGACCGGGAAGACCTATCTGCTTTCCAGAATAATCTCCCTCTATCTGGAACTTAAATCTAAGGAATTGAATGTAGTTATAGCTACTCCAACAGGTAAGGCAGCATTCAGGGTCCAGGATTCACTAAGCTCTTCCCTTCCTGCAATTCCCCTTCCTGAAGCTCTAAAGAGGGAATTCCCTAAGGAGGCATTTACACTTCACAGACTATTGGGATATAGACATGGATATACCACTTTTTATCATAATAGAAAGAATCCTTTAAATGTGGATCTCTTGATTATAGATGAGGCCTCAATGGTGGATCTTGCCCTGTTTTATAAGCTATTGGATGCCCTTCCTGAGCACTCCTCTCTGATCCTTTTAGGAGATAAGGATCAACTCGCCTCAGTTCAGCCTGGTTCTGTGCTTGCAGATATCTGTAATGCCGGACAAAGTAATGGATTTACAGCCCCATTCTCCAAGACATTAAAGGAAATAAGTGGTTATGATATACAAAGTATAGAAGATAAAAATTCTATATCAGATTGTATTGTGGAGCTTAAAGAATATCATAGGTTTGGTCCAAAAAGCGGGATATATCGTATCTCAAGGAAGATAAAGCTGGGAGATCTTGAAGGCACAATGAGTCTTTTTAGATCACCAGAGCTTTCAGATGTGGAATTTGTACCCATAAATTCATTTAAAGAGGTATATGAGATTATTCAGAAAGAGGTGGTCAGTCAGTATGCTCCTCTCTATTTTAAGGAGAATCCTGAAGAGCTATTGAAGATTATAACAGATTTTAGGATCTTGTGTGCTACAAGAATAGGGCCTGGGGGATCATCAGATCTGAATTCCTTTATTCAGGAAATACTTAAGAGAAAGGGTATAATTAGGGTAGAAGGTAGATGGTATAAGGGATGTCCAATCATTATAACCAGAAATGATTATAACCTTCAGTTATTTAATGGAGATTTGGGAATCTTAGCTAAGGCAGAAGATGGCAATCTTATGGCATACTTTTCAACATCAGAGGGTGGTTTTAGATTCTATCCTCCATCCATTCTGTCTTCATATGAGTTGGCCTATGCAATAACAGTTCATAAGAGCCAGGGCTCTGAATTTGACTTCGTTTTACTCATCCTCCCTGAAAGGGATAGCCCCCTTTTATGTAAGGAGCTTATATATACTGCAATTACAAGGGCAAAGAGAAAAGTTAAGATTTTGGCCCATGAAGATATATTAAGATCTGCACTTAAAAGAGAGACAAAGAGGGTATCAGGTATAGAGGATGCCCTCAGATCCTATTGATGAGCTATATACTCTTTTACCTTTCCGAGCACTATCTTAGGTATGTCTTCTTTCTTTTCCACCGCAAATATGGATACATTCTTTCTTATCTGAAGAGACTGTCTGAAGGTCTCTACCTGTCTGCTCTTTCCAATGTGTACAGCAGTTACCCTGTTTTTACACTCATTAAAATATTCTATCAGAGTTTCCAGATTGGTAATCTGCATATCGGTGATAAGGAAGATATCAGGGATCTGGTCGGCCTGTAGAGATTCTATGTGTTCCACCATCAGTCTTGTCCCGCCCCCAAAATAGTGACATATGGCTCTGAATATATCCTTTCTCTTTTTTGAAAATGGAAGGATCCTCTTACCCCCTGCTCCTGCATCACTGAAGTTATACACAGCCACCTGTGCATCGGATCTCAGATATGCATCGCAGGCACATGCTGCTCCTAATACTGCATAAGAGAGATGTCTTTTGGGATCTGGCATACTTCCTGAGGAATCTATAATAATTATACAGTCTGGGATCCTCTCTTCATTTCCAAAGATCTCTCCCTCTTTTCTTATCCATGTCTGGGTGATACCTGGCATCAGCTTTCCAAAACTTGTCCAGGGATCAATATCCTGAAAGGGCTTTCCCACCTCCCAAGGAGAGTGATGATGAGGATATAGGGATCCTGATCTCTTCATGGGGATCTTTTTTACAGGTAACATATATCTTTCAGCAAGCTTCATGTAATATAGAATATCTGCATCCAGAGACCTTCCGGGGCCAAGCCCCATAGATGCCTCTTTTTCACCGAGTCCCTCTTTTAGATCCTTTTCAAAGTCAGATACCAGATCAGAAAATTCAGAAGGACCTTTTACTTCAGAGGCAATCTCTCTTAGGGCCTTATGAATCTCCTCTTCAGAATAAGAAGAGATACTATGAGAGCCCATTGGGCCCGGGTTTTGTATGTTTTGTGTATTAAGTTCCTTTTTTAGAAGTGGGGCAATGATCCTTGAAAACCTCTTTATACTTTCCAGCCACTTTGATCTATCCATATAGGGAAGGCGAGATAGCTTTCTTGATACCTCTTCATGCCCCTGAACTCCCAGATCCACCTCCCAGATCTTTTGATAAAGGGCATAAATGGCAGATTGCACCTCATTTTTATCTGCGCTCCTATAGATATGGGGTATGGGGGTCTCCTTTTTGCTTATACAGGTTGTATCTGCCACCACATCCATAAATAGATCCGTGGCCCTCTTTGCCAGATCACTGCTCTTTAAAATCTTTTTTGCCTCTCTGTAGAGTTTTATATGATTTGTAAGGTCCCAGGGACAAAAGAGATAATGGGATACTGCATGATCCAGGAGACCTTCAAAAAGGGATTCAATAGGGACTCTTTCAGACATCTTCTCCACAAATTCCTTAGATATCCTGATCCTCTTATCTTTGATATCAAGCCCAACTGCTTCATCCCCTTCTTTAAATTCAGGATCCGCTATCTCTGGAAAGAGATGATCCCTTCTGACCTTCTGCCATATCTCAGTTAGTCTCTTTTTGTTATCTCTATCTAAGGACCCCATAGATCCCTTTTAATATCTTGTGGAATTACTAATTTCCCATGCCTGAATATCCTTCCTCCGAACCTATGCCTTCCAATACTCTGAATCTGACCATCCACATGTATCTCCCCTCCTCTCATCCACTCTCCGGTCTTTTGTCCCACATGCTCTTTTACAAATATCTTTCCATTTATCATTCCAGCACCTAACCAGTTTCCTGCACACCCTTCCACAAATAGATAACCGCCTGAAAGCCCTGCTCCAATAAAGTCACCCGCATCTCCCTGAAGTATCAGAGATTTCCCCTCAGGAAGGCGATATCCCAAAAAATGAAATGTCCTTTGAAAATCTTCAACCCTCAATACGATCTTATCATCACTGCATCTATTAATCAGGGCTGAAATAAATATTCCAGATGGTCCAGATATTATATAGGGTATCTTTTGGGAAGAGTCTATCTCTGCACAGAATTCCTCAATATCATCTTGGTTGTATTTAAGATCCTCTATGGATTTAAGCGCATATTCATAGGCCCTTACCACTCTACTCTGTTCCACAAGCCAAACCAGATCCCTTGCCTCCTGCTCCACAAGTTTAATATAGCTGGCAATAAGATTCTGCATAATTTCCTGCCTCTCTTTTACTATCCTGTTTAGAGGCAGCTCTTTCTTTTTAATGGATACCGATTTAAAATGGAAAAAAGGGTTTTTCATCAGATTCTTACCTCCTTACCCAGATCCCTTTTGATCTCCCAATACAGAGGATGATCACCCTCAATAAGATCTATCTTCTCCCCTTCCATTACCTTGTATGCCACAGCCAAGGCGTTTTTTATCTGCTGTGCCTGCTCCATATATCTTCTATGTATATTCTTTAATGCCTCTTTGGCCATATGTATGGGAAGTGGATCGTCCCTTGCGTCATTTTCTCTTTGGGCTGAGATATCATCCCTCCACTGGATACGATGTGCAAGGGCATAAGGCGTTATTACCATTAGGTGTTCAAGATCCACATTTTCATCTCCCAGAAGCCATGCAAATGCTCGTGCATAATTCCCCACACTTATGGGAAGCCGATTTGAGATACAGTTCTTTATAGAGCTGCACATATATCCAGTGAAATGGCATCCTTCGTGACAATTTTCATGAGATCTCTTCTGTCCATATCTATAACAGAAGGAAAGTTCTGTTATAAGCATTCTTAAAAATGCATTGGCATCAAGATCAAATTCAATCTTAGCTTTTTCTTTTCTTATCTTGCTCCTCTCCTCCGAAGATAGACTAATTATCCCATAACGATCCTTTAGGATCTTTCCAAACTGATCGCACAGATCTTCACTCCTCTTTACCATATCATGGTAAGAGATTTTGCTCCGAAATAGATCAAAAAACCTCCTTTCAATATCCCTGTTTCTTAAAGTCATGTCGTTGGTGTTTTCTGCCCCGATAAGATAGGCCAGATTAGGTCCTGGATGGCGAGATTCTACTATTACATCAAATCTATCTACCATAGGAGCGATAATTGTATTTGTACCTTTGTCTTGATAATTAGCAGTTGCAAAGAGGCAATATTCTTCATTAATAATGGTGTCATTCAGATATTCCCAGTTTCCTCTGTCCACTCCATCTAAGATCATACTCTGTTTTGTCTCAGGAAGCCTATTTATCTCATCCACAATCTTTACAGGAAGCAGTGTAAAATAGCTCCAGACCACCACCTCTTCTCCCTTATTCAGTTTTCCGAGATCAGGCCTTCCGATGATCTTCTCTTCGGTCTGTTCAGGATGTCCGGCCACTTCACTTGCCCAGATAAGTCCCAATGGGAACCTATAGACCAAAGAACAGACATATTCAGCTGAAGTGGTCTTTCCAAGTCCAGGTTCTCCAATTATTAGCTCTTTTCCTTGGGATAATGCTGTAAGCAGACTCAAGAGCAGGGCGGAGTTAAACTTTTTACCTTTAATCTCTATATCAGGTCTATTTAGATAGAGATTGTCTTGGATATAGTCATATATTGCCCAGACCTTTTCCCTTAATCCATTATTATCACCCTGTCCATCCATAAAAAATACCCCTCTCTTTCTTAATTGGATAAAGGTTACACAAACAATTATATCAGAATATCTTAAGGAAGGCCACAAATATCCTACAAATTTCCATCCTAAATTCTGATCCCGTTGGAATAATAACTAAGATAGGGGAATGTTCATGATATGTCAATTAAAAAAGCTATTCACATTTAGTAAATCCACATATATGACATGTAGCACATCCCTCTTCAAAGGATAGCTTTCCCCCACACTCTGGACATATATCTCCACTTAAAGAATTTTCAAATCTTTTTCGCCTATTACTGTTTCTCTTAGTGTCTTTTAAATATCTCTCCTCCAGGACCCTTGCTATGGCATCAGGGATTGAAAGAATAAGCTTTCCATCGGAAAATACAGGATGCTCTCCACATATCCCCTTTAATTGATCTACAATCTCTTCTACCTCTACCCCCGACCTGAGTGCCAGGGATACAAGTCGTCCAATAGCCTCTGTCTTGGCGGTAGTGGATTTTCCACTCTTTCCTATGGTCGCAAATACCTCAAAAGGTTTGCCTTCATATTCAGTAACCGTTACATAGAGGTTACCATAGCCAGTGGCAACCTTTGTGGTAAAGCCCTCAAGTGTCTGGGGTCTTTCCCTTACCTTCTTTTCCTCAGATGACATCTCTTTTTTCAGTGAACTTATATTTAAGACCTGCCTGTCCTTACTTCCATCCCTGTATATGGTTATCCCCTTACATCCCAACTCATAAGCCAAATCATATACCTTTTTGACATCTTCCAAGGTGGCATCCTTTGGCATATTTACGGTCTTGGATACGGCATTATCAGTATATTTTTGAAATGCAGCCTGCATTCTGACATGCCATACAGGGTTAATATCATGAGATACCACAAAGACTCTTCTGATATCTTCTGGAATCTCTTTAAAATCCTGAATGCTTCCCTTTTCAGATATTCTTTCAATGAGCTCTTTACTCCAAAATCCTCTCTCTTTTGCAATCTGCTCAAAGTGTGGATTTACCTCAATTAATCTTTCCCCATCTAGGACATTTCTAACAAAGCTAAGGGCAAACAACGGTTCAATTCCACTTGAACAGCCCGCAATAATACTTAAAGTGCCTGTTGGAGCAATGGTAGTTCTGGAGGCATTTCGCATAGGAAGACCGCTGTCTCTATAGATACTCCTTTCATAATTCGGGAAATTACCCCTTTCCTTTGCAAGTTCAGTGGATGCCTCCTTTGCCTGGTCCTGAATAAAGGTCATCACCTTTTCTGCTATCTCTATAGCATCATCGGAGTCATATGCAATATTCATCTGAAAGAGGAGATCTGCAAAGCCCATCACCCCAAGTCCAATCTTACGATTACCCCTTGCCATCTCTTCAATCTGAGGAAGTGGAAATCTGGATACATCTATGGCATTGTCCAAAAATCTTACTGCATAATGCACGGTCTTTTTTAAGGAGGGAAAATCTATCTTTCCATCTTTAAAAAACAGAGAGAGATTTATGGAACCCAAGATACATGCCTCATAAGGAAGCAGCGGCTGTTCACC
>CAYTXJ010000054.1:0-13662 GCA_964440775.1 uncultured Desulfobacteraceae bacterium
ATAAAGCCTGCAACCCTGTATTCCCCTACTGTTTCTCCTATTTCAGCTCCTGGCCCTGTCCCTGTTCCCCCTCAGCCATTTCAGGGTAAGAGAAGACTCAAGAGATTACATAAAAGGGCTTAGATGCTAAGATCCGTGGCAATAGATATAACCAATCACTGCAATCTCAACTGTATCCACTGCTTAAGAGATAAATTAAGTGAAAGAGCTCACTTGGATCTGGATATATTAGACACCCTATTAAAAGAGATGAATTCCTTGGGGATCTTAGAGACCTCTCTTACAGGAGGAGAACCTGCACTTCACCCTGAATTAAGAAAGATCTTCGAAATGCATCTAAGGTATGGGATCTTTTTCAGTCTGGTATCAAATGGATATCTTTTCAAAGAAAAGATCTATCCGCTTATTAGTGACAATGTATATGAGTATCTAACAGGAGTATGTTTCAGTCTTGATGGCCCAGAGGCTTATTTCCACGACAGGATAAGGGGTAAGGGGAGCTTTAAGAGGGTTATTGAATCCATCAAGTTATGTATTAAAGATGAAATACCAGTTTCTATAAAGAGCATTATATATAGAGAAAATATGAAGACCCTTGCAGATACTGCCATCTTGTGTTCAGAGCTGGGAGTAGAACAACTCGGTTTTGTAATTCTTACTCCCACACCTAAGCTATTAGCTGAGGGACTGCTTCCAAGTAAGGAGGAATATGAAGATATTATTGAATTTATAAAGGCTCAGATAAAACCCTCCTTTTCAATTCAGATTGATATTGAAGGCTATGCAGATCCGGAATTTAAGGTGCCTTTCTGTAATCCTGCCTATGGTCTTTCCATTGATCATCTGGGTAATCTGATATTCTGCTGTAATCTATCACATCCCACAGCAGGGGATAGACCAGATAGCTTTGGAAAGGAGTATTTAGGGAATATTAGAGAGATAGGTCTGGAAGAGGGGATCTTACGACATTATAGGTTATTTTCCTGGTTTATTAAAAAGATATTAAGTAATCAGAATGAAAGCAGATATGGAAGTAATTGTGTAGATTGCTTTAGGTTATTTGGGAAACTCGATTGGTTAGACAGATATGAAAGCACCCACAATTGATCTGGTTAATTTCTGCAATTTCTCTTGCTCCCATTGCTTAGTAAATAGGGAGGCTCCAAAGAGGGCAATGGAAAAGGAGCTTTTTTCCCAGCTTATAAGAGAGTTAAAAGATCTGGGCTTCAACTACTGCGGTATAACGGCTTCAGGAGAGCTAAGCCTTCATCCTGAGCTTGATGAGATCTTTCATATCTTAGTAAGAGAAAGGATGGACTTTGAGATTCTTACCAATGGCTATCTGTTTAAAGAGAAGATATTTCCGTTAATTAAGAGCCCTTTGATAAGAAAGAGGATTCAATTAGTGGGGTTTAGCTTAGACAGTCACAGAGAAGAGATACATGACAAAAATCGAGTAAGTGGAAGCTATGAGAGGATAATTGAGGCAATAGGCCTCTGCAAGCTTTTGGGGATACCTTTTTATATAAAGACAGCTGTTACAAATATTAACAAAAAGGATTTAAAAGATATAATCCTGTTTACTTCCGGGCTTGGGGCCGCATTTCAGTCTTTTATCTTTCCTGAACCCACCAAAAAAGGATTAGAAAAGGGGATATTTCCAGAACCTCAAGAGGTGTATAATATCTTTTTAAGGCTGATTAATTGGATTCCTATATTTCCTGCTCTAAAAATAGAGGGTTTTAATCCCTCAAATGATCTATTTTCCTGTAATGCATTTTATAAGTTTGGGGTAGATGAGTGGGGCAACTATCTTATCTGCAATAATTTAAATGACGTGGGTAGATACCCAACCCCATATAAAGGAAAGGAGTGTATAGGGAATATTAAGGATCAACCTTTAAGAGAGCTCATACCAATACATATATCTATGCTTTCAGATATCTTGGAATGGAGATTCAGGTATAAAGAGAAGATAAGGAAGGCCCCCCTCTCCCTTTGCACCTGGTGCTACTTTCAGTTTGGAAAGGCAGATGAGTGGATTAAAAGCTTTCCACAGTCTTCTTGGGCGAGATGGTTAATGCAGACATAGATTTTTCCTCATTGAAAGGGATTATTGATGAGATCCTTTAGAGTGCAAGGAAATAGTATGTATCCATTTTTGAGATCAGAGGATCTACTTATTGTAACTGAAATCACACCCAATAGATTGAAGAGGGGGAATCTTGTAGTATTTAGATCTTATAAGCAAAATACAGTGGTGCACAGGGTTATATCCAATTTCAAAGGTGAGTATCTCTATGTAAGAGGTGATGGATTTGGACTGAAAAAGGAGCTAATAAGAGGGCAAGATGTCCTTGGCAAAGTAACAGGAATAATAAGAGGAGGAAATTTTATACCCCTTAACAGGAAAAGGGAACTCTTTTGGTGGGCTGTTTCTATCTTAAAAGAGTGGATTAAAGGGATAAGTAATTATTAAAAGATTAAGATTTAGGGAAATGTAATAAGAGCTAAACCCTGATCTCCTGTAACATAAATACCGTATAGGAGATTGCAAAACATATGGCACTTATAGCTATCAGAGCCACAATATGAGGATATACCACAAGGAGGCTCTGACTCACTGGCAAAGGATTTTGAAATCTGGAAGCAGATAGCCTTTCCACCGGCCCCATAAATACAAGGCTTCTTGTGGTCTTTCTTAAAGGATTTATTATGGTAGAAGAGGCGTCAGAGTATAGCACCAAAGGAGAAAAATAAGACATGCTCTCCTTTATTTTGATATGTCTTATTAATCTCTCTTGACTTATTCCCTCTTTTTGATCAACGGGGGCAAGGCTATCGGCCATCACATCTGCTCCCAGTGAGATGAAAAAGGAAAGAGATATCCATACGGCAATGGATGCAAGGGCAGATGTGGCAATATTTCTAAATAGGATGGAAAAGAGTATGCTCAATGCCAGCCAAAAAGATATATAGAATACGCTTATTACAAAAAATATAAATATCCTGATAATCTCTTCTGAGCCAGGGACAATTCCAAGAATGGTCAGTCCAAAACCGGTAATGACTAATATTATTGAAAGGAGCATAATAGAGATAGTGGTGATGCCTGCCAAGAATTTCCCATTAATTACTGCATCCCTATAGATAGGTTGGGAGATAATCTTGATCAAGGTGCCATGTGCCCTTTCTCTATTTATAGAGTCAAAGCCAAGCACAATACCAATGAGAGGCCCAAAGAATGCCACAAACTGCATCATGGAGAGCATGGCCCCAGGGCTGCTAAAGAGAAGTAAAAATAAAAATGTGGGTTTTTCTCCTTCAATATTCTCCCTTAGATTTATTCCTGCCATATAGCTTGTAATAAAGCTTACCATGGCAATAAGGCCAAATATGATAACAAACCTATTACTGCTAAAGTGATCCGAAAGCTCTTTTCTATATATGGCTAAAAGATCTTGCATCTATTGGGCCTCCTTAAAGAAATGGAGATAGATCTCCTCTAAGGTGTATTCCCTATCACCTATACCAAATCGCTGCTTTGCAAGCTCATCTATGGTGCCAATGGCTACCATCTTACCTCTTATCATAATTCCAACGCGTGTGCACATCTTTTGAACCTGATAGAGGTTATGTGATGATAAAAGCACAGTTATTCCTCTTTCTGAATTTAATTGACTTATAAGGTCTATTATCTTGATTGCAGCCTCTGGATCCAGCCCAAGGGTAGGTTCATCTAAGAACATGACCTTTGGATCTTTGATGAGCACTTCAGCTATACCAAGCCTCTGTTTCATACCCCTTGAATAATTGCCCACCAGCTTTTCTGCATCCTCCATAAGCCCCACAACTTCTAAGGCCTCTTCAATCTTTTTATCTACCTCACGCTTAGGAATTCCATTCAGATCAGCTATATATTGAAGGCTTTCAATAGCATTTAGATCCTGATAAAAACCCACATTCTCAGGCAGATATCCCACAACCCTTTTCACCTCTTTGGCCTTTTTAATCGGATCCATACCAAGCACTGATGCACTTCCTTGAGAAGGATAGGTAAGCCCTAAGAGCATAAGTATGGTGGTTGTCTTACCCGCTCCATTAGGGCCTAAGAATCCAAATATCTCTCCCTCTTTGACATCAAAACTTAGGTGATCCACTGCACACTGGCCATTATAGTATTTTGTAAGGCCAGATGTCTTTACTACCTCTCTGAGTTCCATATTATCGCCTTCCCAATCTTATAAATAGAATTACCAATGCTACAACCACACACACTATTATCCCTATTCCTATCCATCCCCATACAGTTGAAGCCCGTACACTTACACGAAATTCCAGACCCTTTGTTACCTTCTCACCCTCAATGGAAACTCCCACTGAGTAATCACCCACAAGCGCCTGTTCATAGGGGGTGATGAATAGCTCAACCTGTTTCATCTCTCCAGGATTCAATGAATCAATCCTCTCCGGCTTAAATTCCACCTTCCAATTTTCGGGTTTCATGGAAAGAAATCTTATATTATCCTGTCTTGCTGAGCCAGTATTCTTTACGTAAAAAGAGATATTGGCAGTCTTTCCCTGCCTTGCATTCAGAGAGAGCAGTCCATTTACTGTGCCTACATCCAGCTTATATGTGCCTGTCAATATTACTATCAGTTCTGCCTGATCTTCGGCCTTTTCTCCACTTACCTTTATCTTTATGGGGTATCTACCAGGCTTTGCCAAGATATATGGCTTTACCTCCACTGCCATAGACTCTGTCCTTCCATCTTTAACCCTTAGACTTGATATATATTTTTCCTCATATGCAGGTTTAAAATTTATATCCCAATTGGAAGGTCCCTGAACTGTAAGATTAAATACCATATCTTTTCCCGTGTTGTTTTCCACCTCAACTGAAAACTCAAATTTTGCATCTGTAGGCCCCCGTAGCACCGGATAGGATGTGGTAATCTTAACCTTTTTACCTTTCTTACCCTTCTTTTCTTCCTTTACTTTGATCTTTATGGTTGCCTCAGAGCTAAGTTCTTTGTCTTCAGTCTCAGCTTTTATCTTAAATTTATACTCTCCAGGGCCTATGGCCTTATCTGGCACGGCCTTAAAGGTCAATGTCTTGGTCTTATCACTTAATACATGCACTCCACTTACTGCATAGCTATATGTCTTGATCCATGCATCCCAGCCCTGGGGGATCTGAGTTACATAAAGAAAGATATCCTCATCCTTCTGCCCCCCATTTTTTACTATGACATCAATACTTACCTCTTCCCCCTTATCCACAATTACTCCTGGATACTCTGGTGAAATGGTAATAAGCCGTGGAGGAAGTTCCTTTTTTCCATTTTCTCCCTCTGCAAGGCTAAAGGAGGAAAAAGATAAGGAAGAGATTATAAGAGATATAAAGATACCCAACCATCTACCTTTTAAAAATCCTTTCATACAGACCCTCCCTTTCCTGATTACTCTTCCAACCTTAAAGAATTTATTATATATAACTATTTAATTTCCATATTCAAGTGGAATACCTTATCTTGCTTCTCCTTCAAGATCAAATCTTAAGAATTCCTCACTCTTGATATCATAGCTCTTTGTATACCTCTTTGGTTCTGTCCCCTTTTTAAATGCCTGAAATACCGCTCTTTTTGTATCAGGCCCTGCCAAAAGACCTGTTTTAAGATCAATCTTTGCAAATACCACCCCCATAGGCACAGAAAACTCTCCTATGGGCTTTCCCTTTAATATCTCTTTCATAAAATATAGCCATATGGGACTTGCAGCCCTTGAACCTGTCTCACCAATTCCCATGGATCTATTTTCATCATAGCCCACCCAAACCCCTGTCACCAATGATGGTGTATATCCCATAAACCATGCATCCCTGAGATTATTTGTAGTTCCGGTTTTTCCAGCTACAGGTCTTTTAAGGGCCTTTATTCTAAAACCTGTGCCTTCTTGAATTACAGCCTTAAGAAGATCTGTCATCACATAGGCGGTTTCTGGTGATATAACCCTCTCTGTCTTTGGGGTATTTTCTTCAATTATATTTCTATCCCTATCCTCAATCCTGTCTATAAATATGGGGTTTACAAGAATTCCTCCATTTGCAAATACGGCATATGCTCTGGTAAGTTC
Organism: uncultured Desulfobacteraceae bacterium; assembly: GCA_964440775.1. GTDB lineage: Bacteria > Desulfobacterota > DSM-4660 > Desulfatiglandales > JALVMZ01 > CAYTXJ01. The sequence goes on from CAYTXJ010000054.1 coordinate 6,136, forward strand.
AAGCAGGGTCACCTCTGAGCTTCCCAATGCCAATGATAGGTTTCTCCCAAGTGGGCTCTGTATGCCAAGCCTCTTTGCATAATTAATTACATAATCCACGCCGATCCTCTTTAGCAGTTTAACAGTTATGACATTTCGGGATTTTGCAAGGGCAACTCTCAAGATGGTTGGGCCATAGAAACGCTCTTTATAATTTTTGGGTTTCCATGGTCTTCCCTTAACCCCCTGAAGTTCAACAATGGGTGCATCAATAAATATGTCAGAAGGTCTAATCCCCTTATCTAATGCCGCACAATATATGATGGGTTTAAATGCGGAACCAGGTTGTCTTCTTGCCTGAGTGCATCTATTAAATTGACTCTTTAAAAAGTCCCTCCCCCCTATCATTACTTTAACCCTTCCGCTCTTTGCCTCCATACAGAGAATCGCACCCTGAACCGCTGGCTCCTGCTCTAAGCTTACTAACCAGGGCTCTCTTTGTATATCTTTTAGCCTTACCAGGACCACATCACCTCTTTTAAATACCTTTTGGGGATCTTTTAAACTTCTTGACCAATAGGGTATCTTGGGGTCAGGGGGTGCTGCCCATTTTAGATCCTTATAAAGACAGATAGCCCTTTTATCTCCTATTCCAAGGATTAAATTCCTGCTAACTCTGTCCACATCTTCAACCACTGCCTCTATGATCTTTCCTACACTTGGATCGTGGAGCAAAAACCCTCTTCTCTGTGCATCAAGAAATTTTGTAATCTCCTCTTCATTCAATCTCTTTATTGGACCCCTATATCCCTCTCTTTTATCAAGCTCTCTCAGGCCCTTTTCTAAGGCCTTTTTGGCCGCAAGATGCATCCTATAGTTAAAAGGTATATATATCTTTAGCCCTCCTTCATAGAGAGCATCTTCTCCGTATTTTCTTATTACATATCTCTTTATATAATCAGTATAGTAGGGTGCCTTTAAGTTTACGTTTTCCTTTGATCTTTTAAAATTTAGCCCTTCATTTAATGCCCTTTTCATCTCCTCTTCGGTTATGAAACCTTCCTCCTTCATACGCCTTAGGACATAGCGTTGCCTTACCTTAGCCCTTTCAGGATGTCTAAAAGGTGAATATCTGGACGGAGCCTGGGTCAGCCCTGCAATGAGGGAGGCTTCGGAAAGGGTAAGCTCTTTTGCATGTTTTCCAAAATATGTCCTTGCAGCCGCCTCAATCCCATATGCACCTTCTCCCAGATATATCTGATTCAGATACAGATACAGGATATATTGCTTTGGAAATCTTCTCTCTATCTCTAAAGCAAGGAGTGCTTCCCTAAGCTTTCTCCTTATGGTCCTGCTGGTATCCTTTAAAAGGATAGATTTTGTTATCTGCTGGGTTATGGTGCTTCCACCCTGTTCAATCTTTCCTGCCTTAATGTTTTTTAAAAAGGCACGAAATATGCCTCTAATATCAATCCCTTCATGCTTAAAGAAGCGGCTATCCTCTGCGGCAATGAAGCTATAGATAACATGTCTTGGAAGGGAGTCAATGGGGATAAGGTAGCGCTTTTCCCTATAAAATCTTCCCACCACCTCCCCATCTTCGCTATAGATCTCAGTTACAAGAGGTGGAGAGTAGTTTTCAAGTGCTTCAATATAGGGAAGATTCTTAGACCAGATATGTATAAGTATTCCAAGAACAATAAGAGATAAAAATGAAAGGATTGCAGTTGAAAAAATAAGTATTTTAAATAGTTTTCTTTTCATCTATGATGAAGATAATAAATCTTTTTAAAAGCATTTCAAGGATAAAGGATGGTTGGATAAGATGGAATTGTGGAAAAGGATTCTTTCAAGAAGCATCCAAATACCTTCAGAGCTACCAGAGCCCTTGATCCCTGAAAAAGATATTAAGACAGTAACTGATAGGTATCCTATAAAGATAAACCCATATATCCTGTCTCTGATTAAGAGGAAAAATGATCCAATCTACAGACAATTCATCCCAGAGCTTAAAGAGATAGAGGATTACAAGGGATTTGAGGATCCTTTAAAAGAAGAGGAGATGTCTCCTGCTCCCTGTATAATAAAGAGATATCCAGATAGAGTAGTATTTTTGGTATCTTCACAGTGTGCAAGCTATTGCAGATTCTGTAACAGAAAGAGGATGGTAGGAAGATCTAAGATAAGATATAATGATATAATTGATTCCATATCCTATATAAGATCAGATAGATCCATAAGGGATGTGTTGCTATCAGGTGGTGATCCTCTCATCTTATCAGATAGAGATTTATTTAATATATTAACAAGATTAAGGGAAATTCCCCATGTTGAGATAATCAGAATCGGAACCCGCATCCCTTGCTCCCTTCCTCAGAGAATCACCCAGGAACTTGTAAAGATGCTAAAGGGTTTTCACCCACTCTATATAAATATCCATTTTAACCATCCATCTGAAATCACTCTACAATCCTCCAGAGCGTGTAATATGCTTGCTGATGCAGGAATACCCTTAGGGTCTCAGAGCGTCCTTTTAAGGGGTATAAATGACGATCATCATACTATAAAAAGACTGATGCAGATGCTTTTGAAAATAAGGGTCAGGCCCTATTATCTCTTTCAAGCAGACAGAGTAAAAGGGACATCCCATTTCTGGACTCCCCTGGAAAAGGGAATAGAGATTATTAAGTCCCTGATAGGACATACCTCTGGGCTCTGTATCCCCCATTTTGTAGTAGATCTTCCAGGAGGTGGAGGAAAGGTTCCGCTTATCCCTCAATTTTTACTCTCTAAGGACAGAGATGGACTTGTCTTTAAAAACTATCAAGGAAATCCACACCATTACCCATTTCCATAGACCTCTTTTAAAGAGAGCTTTGAATTTTTCAAAACTCTCAGAAAAAAATGGATAGGAATTTCATGTTTTGCAAATACTTGTCTATTTCTGGAAGATCCTTTCTCTCATGGCAGTTCGGGAGGGTATTGTTTTATCTTTTCCACACCTTTTAAGACGGCAAGCCCGCCGTATACCAAGGCCTCCAGTTCGTCTTCGCCTGGAAACACCAGAACATTTCCAAGAAAACCCACTCGCACCTTAATTTCTTCAACAATGGTCTCAGAGCGTGCAAGATTGCCTGTGAGAACCACTGCATCTATCTTCCCCTTCAATACAGTGGCCATAGAACCTATATCCTTGCTTACTTGGTAAGCTAAGGCCTGGAGCACCATACGGGCGTTTTGCTCCCCCCTTTTGGCCCTTTGTTCCACTTCCACCATATTATGGGTCCCTAAATAAGAGGATACCCCTCCTTGAGTGAATAGCTTGCTTTGCACTTCCTTATGAGTGAATTGTCCTGAAAAACAGAGTTCCAAAACATCAAGCAGGGGCAGAGAGCCTGTCCGCTGGGGTGTAAACGGCCCTTCGCTTAGCCCATGAGATCCATCTATGATTCTACCCTCGCGGTAGGCAACTATAGTGATTCCCCCGCCAAGGTGGGCTATCACAAAACGGGCCTTCTTATAATCTATATTGAGTCGGCTGGTTGCACGTCGTGCAGCAGATTTCTGGTTTAGCACATGAAAGGCGGCCCTTCTTTCAATCCCCTTTAGTCCCGAAAACCTGGCAATATCATCCATTTCATCCGTGGAAGGGGAATCATAAATAATGGCCTCTGTTTTATGGCGCCGGGCTATTTCAAGGGCCAGCTCCGGCCCAACATTGGAAGGATGCCAGCCATACTTACAGGATCGGAGATCCTGAACCATAATTTCATTGATCAGGTATGCGCCGCTTTCCACAGGCCTGGTCAGAGCACCTCTGCTTACAACAAGGTGCAAGGGGGCCAGTTTCATTTTGTGTTGAGTCAAGACCCCTTCTAAGGTCTTACGATGCAGTTCCATCCATGCCTCATAGGTATCCATGCCCCGGAGTCTTTCTGGACTATGGTTATGGTCCTCACGAAAGATCCGCCTTTCTCCCTCAAATAGTCCCACCTTAGTGGAAGTGGAGCCAATATTTATGACAAGAATTCGATTCATCATATCCTTTTTCCCTGCAAAAGCCCCAATACAATATTATGGAGCCACGATTCAGGGGAGTCCGCGGGAGAATGAATAATTACAGGTGCCTCTGTTCCTGCCACAACACCTGCCACCTCAAACGGCCCGAGGCATCTCACAAACTGGGTGCTCAAAAGGGCAGATTCCAGATCAGGAAACAAGTAGATATCCACATCTCCAGGCACCGGGCTTTCAATACCCTTATAATAGGCAGCTTCGGCCGATTCTGCGTTGTCCATGGCCAATGGGCCTTCCACAATGACATCGCCCAGTTGGCCCCTTTCTGCCATTTTGGAAAGCGCAGCCGCATCCACAGTAGAGGGAATGGCAGGATTGACTATCTCAATAGGGCCAAGGGCAGCCACCTTTGGGTGCTCTATGCCAAGGGCCTCAGCAACACCGGCCGCATTTTGTATGATCCCCGCCTTTTCCTTCAGGCTGGGTAAGCTATGGATCAGGGTATCAGTGAACAATGTGAGTCGGCCGTCTCTGATAGAACGAAAGACGCTTACGTAGCTGATCACCCTGGTTCCATTGTCTGTGGCAGTAAGATGATCCAGAAATGAGAGTAGATCCCTGTCCAATGGGCCCGTATCCAGAAGTGCCTCCACCTCACCGCTTTCCCACAATTCCAAGGCCCCATCTCTTGCCTCTCTTATGCCCGCATTAGGTAGAAGGAGGTCCATCTGGGGGCGCAATCCTACTAAAGGTTGTCCACAGGCAACAGGATCAATCCAGCCGTGATCACGCGCTATCAGGATTGCCTTAAATGCAGCAGAATCGCCACCTCCTGTTATGGCCACTCTCCTTCTTTTAAAGGATTTTGCAAGGTCAAGAATCGTGTTAAGACTTACATCCATACCTGCTTTTACCTCCTCCCAGCAGTTGCCAGAACCAGGCCAAGGGCAAGGTTTTTGATGCGCACCTCGTAGCCGTCCGAACGTGATGGGGTAAGGATAATCATGCCCCCACCAACGGTAACACATTGCCGTATGCCGGCCATAATGTGGTCAATCGTCTTGACCAGAATGTTGCCTGCATTAATGTGAGGCACGAGAAAGATGTCAGGAAACGTTTCAGGGTTGAGACCGTCACCCTTGGCCAGTTCCAGTAGGTCTGTATAGGGCAGGAACTCACATGGCCCGAATTTACCTGCAGCTGCCCCCTGTCTCAGTAAGCGTGCTTCTTCCAGGGCTTGGGAAGATTCCTCTCGAAGATGCTTAGCAGCAAGTACCATCACGCGGGGAGATGCATAGCCCAAGGATCGAAATACCTGTATAGCGTTGGTCAAGATTTTTTCCTTGGAAGTCAGATCAGGCGTAATGCTTAAGCCGGGATCTGTAATTGCAAAGATCTTTTTGATAGCAGGAAGGTAATGAAAGCAGATAGCGCATGGGGCCTGTTCAGGAGCCAGGCGTTTCGTAACACGGATCAGAGAGCGAAAGAGGTAGGCGGTGAGTATGTTTCCTTTTACAGCAAAGCTCACATCATTATTTACCATCATATCAAGGCATAGATCAGCCGCTTCTTGGGGGTCAACCCTCTGGATCATCTCCATGTTACTGATGGGTATTCCACTCTGTTGAGCTAAGGAAATAATACGCTCCCTATCACCAACAAGCACCGGAGCAATGAGACCCTCTCTCATACCATCCATCACAGCGTGGAGCACATCTGTATTATAAGGAAATAGGATAGCAGCTCTTTTAGCACCGATCTCTTTTGCCCGATTCACAATCTCATCAAATGTTCTTATCATCTCCTCTTTCTCCACTTTTTTCGCAGATCTCTTCCCTATATCTTTTATATGAGATCCATCTTGTTGCCCATGTCCAGAATCTTGCCCACATCCATATGCGAGAAGAGCCAGTTGAGTTTGGGCTCGTAAAACCCCTGATGATGAGATTGTTTGCTGTATTGACGGGACTGAGGGTATTAGGGCCAAGGGTGCGGATGCCATCGCGTCTTATGCAGTATACAATCTCTTGGTAGAGCCTTTTACCCTCGTTTCCCCCCTCTGAAAAACCTCCTATCACAATAACCAAAATTGCTATAGATTCAGGCCAGAAAAATCTATGCAATGTATATTCTTCATGTTTCATAGCGAGATCCATTGACGTATTTTTGATCTTTACCTAAAACTGCGGATATCTTCATTGCGGTTTCTTTTGCCAAGGCCCCGAAGTGATCTACATCTTCGAGCTCAAAGCTCAACACCGTGGCAGCAATGCAAAGGCATCCCACAAGCGCATTTCTAAAATCATAGATAGGTGCGGCAACCCTCCTGATTCCTTTCCTCAGTTCTTGGTCTTCAAAGGCAAAGCCCCTTTTCCGAATGGTATGGAGATCCTTTTCTAACTTTCTGAAATCGGTTATGGTGTGTTCTGTGACAGGCGGAAGACCTATTTTGCGAAGGACTTCCTTTCGCTTGTCCTGATCCATATGGGCCAGATAGATCTTGCCTGCGGCAACGGCATGCAGATAAGGGTATGCGCTGCCGACCCGGGCATACAATCTGACCTCTTCAGTCCCTTCGACCTGCTCAATCAGCACAAGCTGATCCTGATCTAAGGTGGCAAGTTCAATGTTTTTTCTGACCAGCTCCGCCAGCTCTTCCATAAAGGGGCGGGCAACGGAGCGGAGATTGATCTTAGTTTGGATACTGTTTCCCAGGTAGAGAAGCCGAATTCCAAGGCGATAGGTGCCCCTTTTCTTGGTTTTTTCCACGATGCCTCGATGGCAAAGTGTGTTGAGGATTCGAACCAGGGATTGCCGTGGGATGGAAAGGCGCCTCAGGATGTCCGAGAATTGAACTTCCTTTTCCGAGGCCATCAGCTCGATGACATCAATCGCCCTCTCCACAGCCGGTGATCCTGTCTGTTTTAGAGAATCCAATGTAAAGTCCCATATATGATATTTAAAGTTCTATATTTGAGATTTAAATCATTGCTGACAAGAAGTCAAGTTAAAAAATTCCTCTTACTTCTTTTCCATCTATTTCGGTTTTGATAGGATGCCGTATGCATTGGCTGAAATTTTCCCCCTTAAAGACCTGGAAATGGTTATCTCTCCCAGTAGAACGGTTACGCAAAAGGTGCCCATTTCCTACTCTTAGAGTTATACTTTTCACTTCATTCTACCCGACGAAAACTTGAGGATGTAGCACTTGGCAGTAATGATCTCACAAATGAGGGTAAAGAAGAGGAGATGCCTCCTGTTGAAATGGTTTTAAAAGCCTAATAAGGTATCAAGAACTTAAGTTTAAGAGTTGGTAGTGTAAAAAACAGGTAAATATTCTGTAAGATCATATACTTAGGGGAAAATTTGTGTAAGGGTAAGCCTGCCTGATTTTAGCTTTTAAAAGCCCCTTCTTTTTTCACATACAAATATCACCCAACCGAAGGTATAAAATTACCTAAAGTAATTGATTTATTTAGATGTGTAACCCAAAATTCAGTAAATTTTTAATAACTAACTGTCAAACTTAGG
>CAYTXJ010000055.1:0-2449 GCA_964440775.1 uncultured Desulfobacteraceae bacterium
CATTGACAATTGAAATTTCCTTGATTTGCCTTAATTAAGGATTGACAAAGAGAAAAAAATACATACTTTCACCTATTATCTGTAATAGGGGGAAAACTGAATGTCTGGTAGAGAAAAAAAGAAAAAGAGGGGAAGTAGTGAAGATCAGGAATTCAGAAGGGAATTTCTGAATACCCTATATGAACGTAAGCGTGAGCTTGAAGAGGCCCTTGAAAAGCTCAAGGTCAGCCAGAAGGAATATGATATAATATCCACTGCAGGAAACTTTATTGATGAGCTGGATGGGGCACAGAGGGAAATCTCTTCCCATAGCATATACAGTATGATAGAGAGGAAGTCCCAGGAGCTAAAGAAGATTGAAGCCCTGATCGAGAGGGTTCAAAAGGATGGAAAATTTGGAATATGTGAGGAGTGTGGTAGAAGAATCAGGAAAGAGAGGCTTATGATTATGCCAGAGGCAACCCTGTGTGTGAGATGCCAGAGTATGCTTGAAAGGCAGAGCAAGAGAAGGGGTATTGAAGAGGCAGAGGGACTCTCCGTGGGAGTGAGATCCCAGATGGATTGGTATGAAGGAGAAAAGGCACAGGATGAAGATATTGTAGTAAGACTTACTCCCATTGATCAGTTTTCAGTTTCAGATATATCTGAAGGGGAGGAGGAAGATCCCGAACTATCTAAGGACTGAACTGAGCCTCTTCTTTACTGAGGGAAAGAGAGAAATATCGGTGTGTGGCAGAAACTTTGCCCCACTGAAAAGATTCATAAACTCCTGATTAACATTTAGCTCCACATAGGTGATATTATCTCTTATACTGTAGATCCTTCGTATCCCATCTCTTTCAAAAAAGAGTCTCTTTGCTCCTTCAAGGCTGGTGTTTCCACATACCTTAAATCTTTCTATAGGAATATCAGGTAACATTCCTATATTGATTGCAGATCTGGGGTTCATATATGAACCAAAGCTTCCCGCAATATAGAATCTATGTATGTCATTAAAGTCAATATCTAACATTTTTGTAATGGTTCTCAGGATCGTATACATGGCCGCCTTTGATCTGATAAGGGAGTCCACCTCTGCCTGAGTTATATAAAGCCCTTCATTGAGACTGTAAAATTCACCGGGTCTGAATATAAAAAAGCGAATCTCACCTTCCCTGTATCCTAATCTTTCCTTACACCTTTCTTTTACAAACCTTCCTCTTCCATCTAAGAAGCCATTTAGAAATAGTTCAGAGATAAGATCAATCATCGCAGAGCCACATAGACCCTTTGGAGATCCATCTCCAATGAGGCGGATCTTAAATCTGTCCTCATTTGCGTCATAACTTATTCTGTCTATTACCCCTTTTGCTGCCATCATTCCAATACTTCCTACACCACCTTCAAGTGCTGGGCCCGCAGCCCCTGCACACCCTATCATCCATTCTCTACTGCCTATGATGATCTCGGCATTTGTTCCCACATCAATAAAGCAAAAAAGCCGCTCTGAGCCTTCAAGTCCAAGCGAAAATATGCCAGATATGATATCCCCCCCTAAGTAACTCCCCACATCTGGAAATATAAAGACAGGGGCATTTTGATTTATAGAGATTCCAAGCTCCTTAGCCCTCAAAATGGGAAAGCGATTAGCACATGGAATATATGGCTCTCTACAGATCCAGTGGGGATCAAGGCTTAGGAACAGGTGGCTCATGGTGGTATTTCCGGCCACACTCATACCCACGAGATGTTCTCTCTTTATTCCTATTTTATGTATCATATCTTCTATCTCTCTATTTATGGCATCTATTACCATTTCTTGAAGCTCTGCAAGTTTCCTATTATCTTCTGCAAAGTGTATGCGTGAAAGTATATCTGGCCCCACTTTAATCTGGGGATTAAGTATATTTTGGAAATAGATCTCTTTCCCCTTTACTATATCAATTAAAGACAGGGCAATATTTGAGGTTCCAAGATCAATGGCAATACCATATAGGGGTAGATTAGAATCCACAGGAAACAGATCTATTATCTTTAAGATATTATCATCTTTAAAGTAGAGGATATCTGTTTTATAGTGGTAAGATCTTAAAAAATTTGGAATTTTTGATATCAGATCTAAAGGCATATCTATTTTACAGTCTCCTACAATAGGTCTGATTGAAAAAAGCAGTCTATCCAGATCACCCCGATTATCCTCAAGAGATGGAGGCCTTATGCTGAGGGATATCCTCTCTATCCAGCCGTTTTCTTTCACCTTGATTGAACCTCCTGATAAATAGTTACCCTGTTTTTTACTCATAATACCGAGGTCTTTGCATAACCCCTTTTTACACCAGGGGTTATACCCCTAAATAACCAATAATTACAGCTTTTTTTGAGAGCTTTGAAAAATTCAAAGCTCATAATACCGTTCTATTCTGTAATTGCAAAGGTAAAGTGGAAGTGGAGGTTCCAGAATAGCATTCCT
>CAYTXJ010000055.1:2549-11258 GCA_964440775.1 uncultured Desulfobacteraceae bacterium
TTATATGAGAGGAAGACTCCCCAAGATCGCTATTACCATGGGAGACCCTACAGGGATCGGGCCAGAGATATGTATTAAGGCGCTAAGGGATCCTAAAATCTATGAACAATGCAATCCATTTATAATTGGAGATAGAAATGCATTGGAGATCTATGTAGAAGATGATATGGATATTGAAGAGGTTAAAGAGATATCTTCTATTTCACCATCTCCTGAAAAGCTATTACTGTTTAAAAGATCACAACTTTCAAAAGGGGATCTTAGGCCAGGGAATCCAAATATTCAGGCTTCTAAGGCAATGGTTGAATATATAAGATATGCAGTGGAGCTTGCAGCAAAAAAAGAGGTAGATGCCATTGTAACCTGTCCCATCAGCAAAGAGTGGATGAGAAAGAGCGGTTTTCCTTTTGATGGGCATACCCCATATATTTCGCATCTCTGTAATTCAAAGGAATATGTAATGATGCTTGCCGGAGAGAAACTAAAGATTACCCTTGTAACTATCCATTGTTCCTTAAAAGATGCAATCAGAGGGCTTACTGTGGAAAAGATATTTAAGACAGTACATATAACAAACAGGGCATTAATCTCTGATTTTTCTATTCCAAGGCCAAAGATCGCGGTCTGTGGAATAAACCCCCATGCCGGGGAAGGGGGGCTCTATGGCAATGAAGAGAAGGAGATAATCGCCCCTTCAGTTGAGTTGGCACAAAGAGAGGGAATGGATGTAAGTGGGCCATACCCATCAGATACCATCTTTTTTAGAGCTATTCAGGGGGAATTTGACTGTGTGGTCTGTATGTATCATGATCAGGGTCTTATTCCTGTAAAGCTCTTATATTTCAAAGATGCGGTAAATATAACGTTGGGGCTTCCCATAGTTAGAACCTCGGTTGATCATGGAACTGCATATGACATTGCAGGAAAGGGAATAGCTGATCCATCAAGTCTTAAATCTGCCCTTTCTATGGCAGCATCTATATCTATAAATAGGGGATATGTATAGAAGTGTGCTTAAGGATTTTATCGTAATTGAAGAGGCTAAGACCCATAACCTCAAAGGAATAAGCCTAAAAATACCAAAAGGGAAAATAACTACAATTACAGGTCCAAGCGGATCAGGTAAATCCTCCCTTGCGTTTGACACCCTCTATATGGAAGGACAGAGGAGATATCTGGAGTGTATCTCTCCAACGCTAAGGCAATTTTTTGAAAAGATAAAAAGGCCAGATGTAAAAAATATCTCAGGACTTTCTCCAACTATCTCCATAAGGCAGGCCGGCCTTAGTAGAAACCCGAGATCTACGGTAGCAACGATCACTGAAGTCTATGATTTTTTAAGAATAATATTCTCTTCAATTGGAAGGCCTATCTGCCCTAATTGTGGATTAGAGATTTCCATAACATCCCTTGATCAGATCCAGAACTGGATCCTCTCTAACTTGGACGGAAGACGCCTCCTTATATTAGCTCCGCTTAAGATTGAAAACAGGCCTTTAAAAGATCTCTTTAGTGATATATTAAAGGAGGGGTTTTTAAGAGTAAAGATAGATAATAATATTTTTAGCTTAGATGATCCTCATCCGCTAAATCTATACCATTTTGACTCTCTTAGCATAGTCATAGATAGGTTGATTGTGGGGGAAAGGGCAGAAAACAGAATAAGAGATTCTCTTGAGCTTGCAATTGAAAAGGGAGATGGAAGGCTGATATTGGACCCTATGGATGGTTCTGAAATACGATTTAATGTAAAGGGCATATGTGATAAATGTGGCTTTAGATTCCCACATATAGGGCCTTCTCTGTTTTCCTTTAATCATCCAGAAGGTGCCTGTCCCAGATGTAAAGGACTGGGAGTAATTGATGGCTCTATAGACGGTCAATTGTGTCCTGAATGTAGGGGGGCAAGGCTCAAAGAGGTTGCCAGATCTATTAAGGTAGGGGGTAAGTCCATAAATGAGCTTGGAGATCTTTCAATTAGAGAGTGTATAAGATTTTTTAAAGAGCTTACTTTAGATCCTCTGGAAGAGAGACTTAGCAGGAATCTAATAGATGAGACTATGGGCAGGCTCAATATGCTGGATGAGCTGGGAGTAGGATATCTTACACTTAACAGACCCATTCCCACACTATCAGGTGGAGAAGAGCAGAAGGTGAGAATTGCCACCCAGCTCTCTTATTCACTTTCCGGGGTTATATATATCCTGGATGAACCAAGCATGGGGCTTCATCCAAAGGATATGGACATTATAGTAGATAATCTTAGAAGGCTTAAAGATAAAGGAAACACGGTCATAGTGGTTGAACACTCTCCAGAGGTGTTGCTCTCTTCTGACCATATTGTAGAGCTTGGCCCATCTGGTGGTGATAAAGGGGGGTATCTGGTCTTTGAAGGCGATATTAAGGCCCTTAAGGGTGCTAAATCCTTAACAGCTCAATATATTAGAGGAGAAAAGAAAATTCCTGTTCCCAGAAAAAGGAGAAAGGGATCCGGGAATTGGCTTACCATATCAGGTGCATCTGAAAATAATCTTAAGGGGATAGATATAAAGATCCCTTTGGGGACCCTTACCTGTGTAACAGGAGTAGCTGGGGCAGGTAAAAGCACACTGATTGGGCAGATCCTGTATCCATTTTTGATCTCCAGACTCTATGGAAGGAAGGCAAAGATTGGAAAGGTAAAGAGGATTGAAGGTTCAGAATATATAGACAAGGTTATAAATATAGATCAAAGGCCGTTGAATCTGGGAGCCAGATCGAATCCAGCAACCCTTGTAGGGGTATTCTCTCACATTAGATCACTCTTTTCCAGACTCCCTGCCTCAAAGATCAGGGGCTGGAAGGGTTCCAGATTCAGTTTTAACCAGCCTGGGGGAAGATGTGAACTTTGCAAAGGGGAGGGCTTTATAAGGGTCAATATGTCCTATCTACCTGAGATACTTATCAGATGTGAAAGATGTAACGGAAAGAGATATACAAAAGAGATTTTGGATGTAAGATTTAAAGGATATAATATATCAGAGATATTGGATCTTACCGTGGATAAGGCATTCCAGGTCTTTGAAAATATCCCATCCATCAGCAATAGACTTCATACACTCATTGAGATCGGACTCGGATATCTAAGACTGGGACAACCCGCTTCAACACTTTCTGGTGGCGAGGCTCAGAGGATAAAACTTGCCTCTGAACTGTCTAAAAGAGCTGTAGGTAACACCCTATATCTGCTGGATGAACCCACCAGTGGACTCCACTTTGAGGATGTAAAAAGGCTTTTGGGTGTATTAAACAGGCTGGTGGAGCAGGGAAATACAGTTGTCATCATTGAACATAATCTGGAGATCATAAAATGTGCAGATTATATAATAGATCTTGGGCCTGAGGGCGGAGAAAAGGGTGGGGATCTGGTTGCAGAAGGAACTCCCGAACAGATCGCCATTGCTGAAAACTCCCATACAGGAAGGTCACTTAGAAAAGTTCTTCACATCTAATTGGCTTAGATGATATGCAAGGTTGTCAAGCTTAATGGTAAAATCCATATTTTCAACAATACAGCCCTTTCTGCTTCTCAAAAATATGGGTGAAAAATTAAGTATAGCATTTATTCCTGCATTCACTAATGCCCTGCATACCTCTCTCGCTGAGGTAGAGGGAGTGGTAATAACACCTATTTCAATATTTAGCCGCTTTATAGTATCTTCCAGCTCTTCCATTGGCTGAATCTTGATACCCTGAATGACCTCCCTACCTATCTTTTGAGGATCAATATCAAAGGCAGCAATAAAATTATATCCTCTTTTGTAAAAATTTTTATGTCTTAAAATGGCACTTCCGATATTCCCCACCCCAACCAATGCCAATCTCCATACTCTGCCAGTATCCAAGATTCTTTTAATCTCTCTCATAAGTTCATTGATTTCATAACCTACACCCCTGACTCCAAATTCTCCAAAGTAGCTGAGATCCTTACGGATTTGTGCAGGATTCACTTTGCATACATTTGCAAGTTTTTCCGAAGAGATTATGGAATATCCCTTATCATACAATTCCTCAATCTTCCTAAGATAGATGGCAAGCCTCTCTATAGTTGACTCTGGAATCTTGGCACTTTCCAAGATCATATTCCTTTCAGAATTTGTGAATAAATGCACAAAAATTTAAAAATTAAAGGGGGGTAACCCCCCTTTAATTATCTTTTTAGCCTCCGAAGTACTTTAAGACATCACCGAGGGAGGGCAGCTTAAATACCATCATTAGGCAGATAAGCAGGGCATAGATACAGAGGGATTCAATGAGTGCCAGACCGATAATCATGGTGGTCATAATCTTTCCGCCTGCCTCTGGATTTCTCGCAGTTCCCTGAAGAGCACCATTTATAGCATGACCCATTCCAAGACCAGTTCCAAATGCCGCAACTCCAATTCCAAAACCACAGGCTATAGCAATTCCAAAATAGATCCACACTCCAGCACCCTTATCTGCTCCCTCAGATGCCATTGCTACAGAGGCAATCCCAAGCACCAACAACATGATCAGAACCGTAAAAACTCCTCTCTTCATACCAACCTCCTTTCATTGACTTTTGCCTTCTTCCCTCAAATAGGGGATTACAGATAAAGCCCCCATCTGTTATATCCCAATTAATGGGCCTCTTCCATTGCCCCTACAAAATAGACAATTGAAAGTAGCATAAATACCACCGCCTGTATAAAACTGACTAAAATACCTAAAAACAGCACCGGCAGTGGAGCAAGGAAAAATCCTGCAAGCCCAAATAGAATTGCAAGCACCTTCTCTTTCCCAAAAATATTTCCAAAGAGTCGCACACTCAGAGAAAGCACCCTTGCAAAATGGCCGATTAGCTCAATGACAAACATAAGGGGTGCCAGTGGCCATACCGGGCCAAGAAAGTGTTTTATATATTTAGCCCCATGAAATTTTATTCCAATAATATGGGTCAGAATAAAAGTGCATATGGCCATTGAAAGGGTAGTATTAATGTTGGCTGTAGGAGACATGAATCCAGGCACAAGCCCTAAGAGATTACATACAAAGATATAGAGAAATATAGTTGCAATAAAGGGAAAATATGGCCTTCCCTCAGGCCCGGTGATATCCACCATAAAGTTTTCAAGGCCGTCAATAACTATTTCTAAAAAGTTTTGAGCACCTTCTGGAAGTAGTTTCACACTCTTTGTCAGTATCAATGCCCCCACTATCATAATTATCATAACTGCCCAGGAATGAATTACATGCTCCCAGTGATGGGCAAATTCCCCAAG
Organism: uncultured Desulfobacteraceae bacterium; assembly: GCA_964440775.1. Classification (GTDB taxonomy): domain Bacteria; phylum Desulfobacterota; class DSM-4660; order Desulfatiglandales; family JALVMZ01; genus CAYTXJ01. The sequence continues at coordinate 7,832 of CAYTXJ010000055.1, forward strand.
CCCAAATGAAGAAAGCAATCTTGTCAAAAAGAAGAAGTGCTCCTCCATCTCAATTTGCCTCCATCAGAATATACCTGAAATATGGCCTTGATTCCAAATGTTACTATACTCAGGACTACCACAGATAGCCCTGACAAAAGTCCAATAGGGTTAATCCATTTAGATGAGATCATATAGTAGATAAATACACCCAATGCAAGCAACCTTACATAGTAGATTAAGATTACAACCTTCTTTTTTAACTTTTTGTTTCTCTTTTGAAATATCTTTTTAAAGGTCCTCTGAAGCAAAAAGAAATTTAAGATAATAGCAAGTCCTCCTGAAAGCACCCCCATAAAAAAAGAAAGATCCTTAAATAGGGATATAAAAGAAAGTATTCCAAGTATTATCCAATTAAATCTATTTATCTCACCATATGCCTTATGCCAGTCCATACTCAGAAGATCTTTTCTCTCTCTATCTTTTTATACATGGAATAAAGATTTTTAAATGCTGCAACTACCCCTAATGCCAAAAATATCAATAATCCATAAGGAGAAGTATTAAATTTTTTATCTATCAGATACCCTATCCCCGCACCTATCCCAATTGAAAATGCCATTGTAAGCCCAATGGTACTCAGAATACCAAGAGTCTTAAAGAGCCTTTTATATTCCTTATCCATTAAGATTCTTCCATCGCCCTCTAACACACCTCTCACACATTAGTCAATATATTTTTCAAGACATGGATCTGAAGGCATCTTCTATCTCGTAGATCGTCTTTTCAATATCCTCCACTGAATGTGCTAAGGATACAAACCATGACTCATAAGGAGATGGAGGGATATATATCCCTCTGGATCTAAGCTCTGAGTAGAACCTCTTAAAGAGCCCTTCATTACATGAAGTGGCATCATCAAAATTTTCCACCCCCCCTCTTTTAAAGAATATTGTCCCCATTGAGGCAATATAATTTACTGTAATATCTATATCATATCTTTCTGCCACCTTTTTTACCCCTTCAAATAGCATCTTTGCCTTTGCATTTAACTCCCTGTATGTATTTGAATCTTTTAAGATTTTAAGTGTGGCAATGCCTGCTGCCATAGTAACTGGATTTCCAGAAAGAGTGCCGGCCTGATAGATATCTCCAATAGGTGTAATATATTGCATAATCTCTCTCTTTCCTCCATATGCACCCACAGGCATCCCCCCACCTATTATCTTTCCCAAACAGGTAAGGTCCGGTTCAATATTAAAGAATTCTTGAGCACCCCCAGGAGATATCCTAAATCCCGTTATCACCTCATCAAAGATAAGGAGTGCGCCATATCTTTTTGTAATATCCCTTAATCCTTCAAGAAATCCTTCCTTTGGAAGCACTACACCCATGTTTCCAGCAACAGGTTCCACAATCACACACGCAATCTCATCTCCCAGATCTTTAAAGATCTGCCCCACTCTTTCTATATCATTGTATGGAGCAATAATTGTAAGCTCTGCAAGCTCTTCTGGAATTCCAGGACAGGATGGTATTCCAAATGTAGCAAGACCAGAACCTGCTGAAATCAGCAAAGAGTCCACATGTCCATGATAGCACCCATCAAATTTTAATATCATTTTCCTCTTAGTATAACCCCTTGCAAGCCTGATAGCGCTCATGGTGGCCTCTGTGCCAGAATTAACCATACGGACCATCTCCACGGATGGTATCATATCAGCTATCAATTCCGCCATCTCCACCTCTAAGGCAGTAGGCGCTCCATAACTTATCCCCCTTTTAGAGACCCTGTTGATTGCCTCTATCACCTCAGGATGTGTATGACCTAATATCAGTGGTCCCCATGAACACACATAGTCAATATAACGATTACCATCTTCATCCCAGATATAGGCATCTGATGCCTGTGAGATAAAAAGCGGTTCAAGACCAACCGCTTTGCACGCCCTGACAGGACTATTAACCCCACCAGGTATAATCCTTTTTGCCTTACTAAAAAGCTCTTTAGACCTTTTATTCTGCATATTAAAAATACTCCATAGATGTCTTTTTAAACTCCTTTTCACTGAAAAGCAGGAGATAATCCTCTATGCCCGTTTCCTCTGATAACTCCATTGCAATAGCCTCACATTCCTCCCTGCTATTTCCATGAATCATTGTATACAGATTATATGGCCAACCTTTTGCTCTTACCCTCTGATAGCAATGGGTAACCTCTTTAAACTGGGCCATCCTCTCTCCCACATAATCAATCCTGTCTTTTGGAACATTCCAGGCAACCATAGCATTTTGAGGATAGCCTGCTTCCTGATGCCTTAAGGTTGCTCCAAAACGTCTGATTATCCCCTTCTCTTTAAGTCTTTTTATCCTCTTTATCAGCTCCTCTTCACCTATCCCGATCTTTTTTGAGAGAATCAGAAATGGCCTTGGATCCAGTGGTAGATCCCCCTGTATGGATCTGATTATCAACTTATCCTTTTCATCCAGACCATCTCTCATCTCATGATGCCATTAACTGATGAAAATAGGTATGTCAAGCTTCTAATTTTATAAAAAGATATCTTTTTAATTGACCTTAAATTCTGATATCCATATCATTAAGTCTATGGAGACTCTAAATAGAGAGATTATTGAAAAGATCCTCAAAGAGACCCTCTCTGTTCAGCTCAAAGACATGGTAAAGCAGGCGGTAGAGGAGTATGTAAAAACAGGGGAAGAGAGAGCTAAAGAGTTTTCTATCTTGGAGAGAATAGTTCGGGTGGAAGAGGAGCTTAAATCTCTAAGAGAGATTGAAAATTCCAGATTTGAACTAATTAATCAACGGCTTGAGAGTCTTCAAAGTGAGCTTCAGTCCCGTTTTGAGGCCATAAATGAGCGTTTTGAGGCAATAAATGAGCGTTTTGGGGTATTACAGCGTGAGCTTCAGTCCCGTTTTGAGGCAATAGATAAGCGATTTGGGGTGATACAACAAGATATTCAGTCCCGTTTTGAGGCAATAAATGAGCGTTTTGAGGCAATGGATAGACGCTTTGAAGCTATTAACGAGCGATTTGAGGCAATGGATAGACGCTTTGAGGTTATTAATGAGCGTTTTGAGGCAATGGATAGACGCTTTGAAGCAATAGAAAGACGTTTTACATTTATGCAATGGTTTATGGGAGTTGGGTTTTCCTTCTTAGCCATCCTTATAGCCATTGTAAGATTTATACCTTAAAGTCTAATCTCTCACAGCATAGGCCTCTTCAATTGCATGAATTAAAAAAGATTATTGCCCCATTTATGTCATCTATCTCTGTTTTTCTTTTATACCATCTCTCTTACATACAGAAATTGCCTCATCTACCAGTTCCCTCATATATTTAAGGAAAATTCGTCTTCTAACAGATCTCCCCCATATTATACTCTTTAAGTCCAAGTAAGATTGTGATATCATTATTCTTTCTGA
>CAYTXJ010000055.1:11358-13390 GCA_964440775.1 uncultured Desulfobacteraceae bacterium
TTAAATTAAAAAATCTTATTTAGGAGGAAAGGGTTATGAAAAAGTTGGCTGTTTTTGTAATTGCATTTATCCTTTCAATTGCACTTGCAATGCCTGCAATGGCAAAGGTAAAGATTGGCGGTATCATATTTGTGGACTCCTATATCTATGCAAGGGATCAGGAATTTGTTGCAGGTGGTGTACCACAAGGTGGAACAACTGCTGAAAGTGATCTGAGCACCTTAGATATAAGGTTGAATCACACCTCAAGATACAAGGTGACATGGACTAATGAGGATAATGTGGGAATGTATCTTGAAGTAGGAGCTGGAGGTGTGGAGCATGGCTTTAACCTCTATACAAGGCATTTCTATGGATGGTGGGATGCCACACCCACCTTCAGGATCATGTTTGGTCAGAGCACAACCCCATTTTCACCCCTTAATCCAGGTCAAGTTATAAGTGCTTCTCGAGAGGCACGTAAGGTGATTGGTATAGGATATGGTAATTTTTACTCAGGCAGGTTTTCTCAGGTGAGATTCAGCTTTAAGCTACCCAATAAGATGGGTAAGTTTGAGATGGCATTCTGCGATCCAGTAGTAAGTGGTTCTCCATTTGCAGCAAAAGCAGGTGCAGCATCTAATAACGATACCACCTTTCCAAGGGTTGATATAGGTATGCCACTTAACTTTGCAAATGTAAAGCTCTATCCCAGTGCATTCTATCAGAAACAGACCTTTGATGATGTAGCTGCAGGCTCTGATGATGAGATAGTCACCTATGGACTTTCCCTTGGTGCAAAGACCGCATTTGGGCCTTTAGGGATTGCAGCAGAGGTAAATTATGGACAGAACTGGGCATATCAAAGAGCTCTTTTCAGACCAATATTAGGAGTACCCCCTAATGTACTGCCATGGGTATCGGCAACTGGTCAGGTAGAGGATGCAGAGCATCTGGGCTACTGGTTTGATGTATCCTTCAAATATGGGCAGGCTACACCACATCTTATCTTTGGTGCATACCATGTTGAATGTGATAATTCTGCCAATCCAAATGATGATACCGACATAGATACCATGATGTATGGAGTAAGCATTCCTATCAGCCTTGCAAAGGGATTTACACTCAGACCTGAATTTATGGTCTATGATGATGGAGATGATAATGAGGTCAATGGTGTTACTACGGATTACGGAAAAGAGACAGTGGCTGGTGTTCGGTTCCAGATCGTCTTCTAAGCCTGTTTAAGGGAGGAGTCTTTGCCCCTGATCCCTCTTTTGGGGTCAGGGGTATTTATTTATTAAAATAAAAAGGCTTTCTATTATGGTAAAGAAAATGGAGAAGAAAGATATCTCAATAAAAGAGGCAATGAGATATCTTCAAAATGCAAAAGAGATCCTTAAAGATATACCTGTGGAAGATGATACCTATCTGGATCTCAAACCCTTAAGGGAGGCATTTGGGGTTGCCTATTTAGCGGTAATAGATGCAGTGGATGCATTTCTGCTTAGCAGAGGAGTTGATCCCAAAAGGCTTCCTAAATCCATCAATGGTTATAGGGCCTCTTTAAAGAGATATCTGGCAATCTATGATGGAAAACTCCTAAGAGAATTTGAAAAGCTCTATGATCTATTGCACATCGCCGGCTACTATCGTTCCCTACTATATGATACCCAGATAGTAAAAGATTCTTTTAGGGTGGCAGAGCGTTTTATCAAGAGATTGGAAAGGCTTCAATCCAAGAACCCCGAACCATGAACCATTCTCAGATTGCTTCGGGTCATTTACACTCCCTCGCAATGACACCAAAGGGGATCAGCTCCTCGCAATGACCCAGCCTACCCTGTCATTGCGAGCGAACGAAGTGAGCGTGGCAATCCCATAATCATAGGCTGATGGAGGAGATTGCTTCGTCGCTGACGCTCCTCGCAATGACATGGAGGACTGCTCCTCGCAATGACGGTGTAATGGGTCATTGCGAGCGGAGCGAAGCAATCTCATGAACCCAGATCAAGGTCCTTTGCCTTAAATTAAAGATTTGCTAAGGATCTAA